>NZ_JBFSUR010000020.1:0-100501 GCF_041467535.1 Vibrio sp. 10N.247.311.47 | reverse complement strand
AGCTGATCAGATCGTAGGTTCTTGATTTAGTTCCATTGAATTACGCAACAAAGCCGTATTACTATTGAGGTAGATGGGCTGTTTGTCTGAACCTAAACCTAAATCGCAATAGTTTGAAGCTAATTTGAGCTGGCATTGGACTGTAACAAGGTTCAATAAGGTCAGTTCTAAACTTAAGTAACACCAGAAGTAACATCCTAAAACTCTATTTTTATAATATTTATTTTAATCAATCGGATAGGGTAGATAGTAGAGTCCAGTAGCGGCACCAAATTCGTTCTTCATGAACAAACAAAAAAGCCCACCTAGTGTGGGCTTTTTTGTGTCTGTAATTCCTTGTGTTATCTCGTTCTTTATGAACAATCAAAAAAGTCCACTGAATGTGGGCTTTGATGTAGATCTTGTCGTCTTCTAAACTAAGCGCGAATGATCATTTGCTCGCGCTCTGGACCTACCGATACCATCACGATTGGCACACCCATCAGCTCTTCGATACGAGTAACGTAATCTTGCGCTGCTTGAGGAAGGCTCTCAAACGTGCGGCAACCCGTGATGTCTTCATCCCAGCCAGCCATATCTTCATATACGGGCTTTAGCTCAGCCGTTTGTGGCCAAATCGGGTTCTCTGTGTGCTCTCCTGAGTAAGCAGTACAGATCTTAAGCTCAGACAAACCAGACAGGCAATCAATCTTAGTCAGTGCGATTTCCGTTGCAGCTTGCAGGTCAACACCGTTGCGAGTTGCCACTGCATCAAAGTAACCCATATCACGTGGTCGACCCGTAGTTGCGCCGTATTCGTTAGAGCTTTCGCGGAAGCTGTCTTGTTCTTCCATTGCAGTTACTAGCGTGCCAGTACCAACAGACGAGCTGAATGATTTAGCAACAGCGATAACACGTTCAGGACGAAGTGCAGGTAAACCGCTACCAATGCCAGCATAAGCTGCGGTTACATTCGAAGATGTTGTCCAAGGGTATTCACCGTAGACAAGGTCGCGACCTGCGCCTAACTGAGCTTCAAACAGTAGGTTTGCGTCTTGTGATTGCAGCGCTTTAAGCGGCTCAGTTACGTTGCAGATGAACGGGCGCCACGCTTTAGTTACTTCAAGTAGCCATTCTGTCATTTCAGAAGCAGTCTGGGAGAAGTCACATTGAGGGTAGAGCGCTTTAAGCTGAGGCATCTTCCAATCAAGTAGGAATTGAATACGCTGCTCTAAAATTTCAGGTTGATTCAGCCAACCGACAAGAATGCCTTTCTTCATTACACGATCGCCGTACGCTGGTGCAATGCCTTGACGTGTAGAGCCGTAAGCGCCATCGCCCAAACGCTCTTCTTCAAGCGTATCTTCAAGAGCATGTAAAGGGAGACACAGTGTCGCACGATCTGCGATCGCCATTTTCACTTTGATGCCAGCCTCTTGAACTTCTGCAATCTCTTCAGTTAGCGCAGCAGGGCTGATCACCATGCCAGGGCCAAGAACCGCCGTACAATTAGGATTAAAAATACCACTAGGTAGTTGGTGCAGTTTGAATGTACCGAAGTCATTTACCACAGTATGACCTGCATTGTTTCCGCCTTGGAAACGAATGCTAGCAGAAGCTTGGTCTGCTAAAAAATCGACGATGCGGCCTTTGCCTTCATCACCCCAGTTTGCGCCCACAACAACGATAGATGGCATAATTTTTCTCCTAACTGATTGAGGAATCATGTTAGGCCTACAAGGTGGATAAGAGAAATTAATTATCTTTATTATCTTGATAAGGATTTCATATATCCTTAAAGTCTTAAGCTACAAACGAGATTCCCTATCACGTTCGTTCCTCACTGTAGGGAATGACGATGGGGCATTCTTTACTTTTAGGGAATGATATTAGTGACACGAGAGAGAGGACATGATGCTCGATATTAATTTGTTGAAGACGTTTGTGACGCTTGCGGAGTACAAGCATTTTGGGAAAGCGGCCAATGCACTGCACATGACACAACCCAATGTGAGTTTGCACCTAAAACAACTGGAACAACAAACACGCATAAAGTTGATAGAGAGAAGCCCTTTTCAATTGACTCAAGCGGGTGAACGGCTATTGGAAACAAGCCAAAGAACGCTACTCGAACTGCAGATTTGTCAGGCCGATCTCAATGCCATTAACGACCTTAAAATAGGGACGTTAACCATTGCCGTAAGTGACATCATTTCTCGATTTTTGCTAATTCGTCCGTTCCAGAAGTTCAAAGCGCAGTATCCCGGTATTGACCTTACGCTCTTGAATACCACGTCATCTCAGGCATCGAATTTAGTTAAAAATGCTCAAGCGGATATTGGTTTTGTTATCGCCAAAGAGCAGCACAACGAGTCTTTGTATTTCACTAAGCTGCAAGAGCTTTCTTGGTGTGCGCTTGGCGATGGGTTTGATATCCGAGACTCTGATGCAGAGCTCACTTTGATTCTACTAGGTCATGATACGAGAACGCGTGACTTTATTGATGAAGGTTTACCAAGCCTTAATCTACCTAATTATAGGGTGATGGAAGTAGGGAGTGTCGATGCTCAAATCGACTGGGCAGAAGCGGGATTTGGTGTGGCTATTGTCCCGGAGTTTGCGGTATCAACCAAGCAGCACCTGCATTCGAAAGTGACACCATTGACCAACTTCTCGAGCACCAGTCTTGGTTATATTGTTCGGCAGAACCAAGTCTTGTCGAAAGCAACCAAGCAGCTGTTAGGTTGGGTGAATGATGAGATTATTTCATTGCAAAACAAATAAATACAATCATTGAGTTTGACTCAATCAGCCCACCTCGAGTGGGCTTTCTTGTCCCTGGAAAGCCTCGTTTTTACTGAATCAATAATCTTTGGAACAAACTAGCGCTCACCATCAACTATTCGTCCCGCAAATCAGAGTTTCAAAATTCATCGTTGACAAAGTTTGACAATCAAACTAAATTTCAAATTATTACTTTGATCGTCAAATTACTTGTCAATCAAAGGGCTTTTATTTGCAACGATCATCTAACCACAAACACAAGCTAAGGACGCCATTTTGAGTTTTCCAACACGTCACCAACACAACTTTTCTTCACATAACAGTCAAGGTGAGAAACGCACGTTCTATGTCCTGTTATTGACCGTCGTTACCATGGTTGTCGAAATTGTTGCAGGTACTATTTACGGCTCGATGGCATTGCTTGCCGATGGTTGGCACATGGGGACGCACGCCGCAGCGTTTGGTATCACCTTATTTGCATACCGTTATGCGAAGAAACATGCCGAGAGCGAACGTTTCTCTTTCGGTACTGGCAAAGTCAGCGTGTTAGGGGGCTACACCAGCGCGATTGCATTGGGGATTGTGGCATTGTTGATGCTGGTGGAATCAGTACATCGTTTGTTTAACCCACAAGCGATTCAGTTCAATGAAGCGATCATCGTTGCTTGTATTGGTTTAACTGTGAATGTGGTGAGTATGTTTTTACTTGGCGATCACCATCATGATCACGGACACGAGCATGGCCACAATCATAGTAAGAATCACGGTCATTCACATAGCCATGAGCACGACAGCGACCATGGTCATAAACATGGCGAGCATCACGGACACCATCATGATCACAACCTACGCGCAGCCTACATGCATGTGTTGGCGGATACTCTAACTTCGCTGCTTGCGATTGTTGCGCTGCTATTTGGTAAGTTTTACGGTTGGAACTGGTTAGATGCAGCAATGGGAATGGTTGGCGCATTCGTGATTGCTAAGTGGACGATGAACCTTATGAAACAAACCAGCCCAATCCTGCTGGATGAGAATATCGACCAAGATTATCGTGACTCAGTGACCAAAACCTTAACGCCTTATGCGTCGGTCACCGATTTCCATATGTGGAAGGTGAGTGGGCATCACTATTCAGCAGCGATTACTCTTGAATCAAACAGTGATAAAACCGTCTCTGAATATAAACAAATGCTCGCCAAGTTTGATAAGATTAATCATCTTACTCTTGAAGTGCATTCAAACGACCATGCGAAATATAGAACAGCTTAACCAAATACTGACTGAGTTCTACGATAAAATGTCTTCGTGGGAGCAGTCTGTTGTCAAAGAGACGGGTTATTCCCTGGCTCAAGTACACACCATTGAAGTACTTGGTATGCATGGTGCGTTAAGAATGAAAGAGCTCGCTGAAAAGTTGGGTATTACCACGGGTACACTTACTGTTCAAATAGAAAAGTTGGTTAAAGCTGAATTGATTGAGCGCCATGAACACCCAACAGATCGTCGTGCGATTGTGGTTGCCTTGACGGATGAAGGGCAGAAGATACACGTTCACCACAATCAGCTTCACTTGAATTTGGTTAATGAGCTGACGCAAGATATCGAAGAAGACGAGAAAGCGGTGTTATTGAAGTGCCTAACCAAGATGGTAAAAGCGTTTTAGCCAGCCTTGAATTCGCACCTAACTCTTTAGCTGCAAAGCGATTGACTAGAAAATCAAAAGATGGACCTGACTCGAATTGAGTAGGTCCATTTTTTTCGCCGTTTACGCTCTACTGTACAATCATCAATAGACGGATTCACTGTTTAAAAACCAAGTCAAAACCTCCAATATTGCGCTTCGCTCGTGCTCTTCTGGAGAGCCAAAAAAATGTCATCATAAATAATGCATCCAAATGTGCGTCAAAGTCTTTTAATTCAATGCCTTGTACACCATGACATTCAAGCCATTTATGTTCCGTCAAATAGCTGTCTCTCACTTTTATCATTCAACTAATGTACATGTATTCAATTTGTGTTATTGATGCTTTTATCTTTAGTGAAAAGATTCATTCTCTGTTTGAATACCATTGAGAATGTCACTGCTGGTGGGCTGAACAGTCGCTAGATTTAGTGCTCATTACTGATACAAAAAATATAACAATAATCAGGTCGCGCAAGTTGGATATCCATTCTTTGATGCGATTTATTTGGATACTCATAGTTAATTTAGTAAAGACGAGCCACGTATATGAACATAAAGAAAAAGCTCTATTCGTTGGGGATGTTCTCCATCTTCGGCATGATTTCACTGCTGTTTACCACATCACAATTTGCAGACACCACCGCTCAAATGAGCGAAGCCAAACAAATTACCAAAGAGCTTGAAGTGCGTTTGCTCAACCTTCGCCGTAACGAGAAAGATTTTTTACTGCGTAGCGATATGAAATACCTCGACAAGTTCGACGTAAACTACAAAAAATTCTTAGCGTTTGAATCTGAGCTAGATACAGTGCTCAGTGATTTAGGTTTAGCCAACAGCACACACCTACGTGAAGACATCGAAACCTACCACACCAGCTTTGTTAACTTAGTTAAAGCGAGCGAAGTCTATGGGCTATCACGTGACAAAGGTATGCTAGGCGAGTTTCATGTTTTGCTCGATAACATCAGCGCGACAGCCAGTGCGGAACAAAAAATCGAGCTTTACCTGTTCAATGACTTAATTGAGAAGGGGGAGTTTGACCCGAGTGTTCTTTCTATAACTTCAAATATGAGTAGCTCAGCGGCTTTGATAGACGCTGCTCGCCAAGTGGTTGAGCAAAAGCGCGTGATCGGTTTGAAGCATAACGAAGGCCTGCTAGGCGAAGCGCGTTCTGGTTCGCACGTTATCGAGACTCAGTTTAAAGAATTCTCGGCGGTGCTAGACCAACAAACGCAGCAAGAGATGGACAAACTATCGCTGATCAACAACATCCTTTGCGTCACACTACTTGTGTCGATCATTCTGTTCAGCTGGTTAATCGTCCGTTCTATCATTGGCAAAATTGAGTCACTGCTTTCGGTTATCCGTAATATCGTTAACTCAAACGACGTGTCTATTCGCTCTCACCTAGATGGTAAAGACGAACTCAGCACGCTAGGCCAATACTTCAACCAACTGTTGGATCAACTGGAAGGGCTTATCGCTGCCTCTCAATCTAAGTCACTGCAACTGACACAAAGCACATCGAACATGCATGATGAGCTAGAGTCAGTAATCAAACAGTTTGAAGTTCAAGCAAATCACACATCTACAATGACAACGTCAGTTCAAGAGATGGTACTCACCATTGGCGAGATCTCTGAAAGCACATCGGTTGCCGCTGAAGGTGTACATCAAGCGAAAGTGAATGCCGATAAAGGCCGTGAAGTGGTGGTTGAAACCATCAGCAACATCACCCAGTTGTCTGAACGTCTTTCAAGCAGCCAAGATTCGATCAGTTCACTGAACCATCATGTTGACCAGATCGGCGATGCAGTAAACATCATCCAAGGCATTGCAGAACAAACTAACCTATTGGCATTGAACGCAGCAATTGAAGCAGCACGTGCGGGTGAACAAGGTCGTGGCTTTGCGGTAGTTGCCGATGAAGTACGCGCACTAGCAAGCAGAACGCATCAATCGACCACAGAGATAACTTCCGTGGTGAGTGCAATTCAAAGCCAGATGCAGGCGTCGATGACAGAGATTGGCGAGTGTAATCAACAAGGTCAACTAACGCTGAAAGATTCGGAAGAGCTGGATGCGAGCTTGCAACTTATCTTGAGCGACATGGAAAGCATCCAAGGTAATTCAGAACGTATTGCTTCAGCGATTGAAGAGCAGGGCGCAGTAATGGCGCAAGTGAGTGACTCAATTACTGAGCTGAACACTATCTCGAACGACAATAACGCTTCGGCGCAGCATTGCTTAGTTGAAGTGGACAAGGTAGCAGAGCAAGCGAACGATATGGACCAAGCGGTCGCGCAGTTCAAGACTTCATAAACAACATAGAACTTACTAAAACAAAAGGCGTGGATCATCTACGCCTTTTTTGTGCCTGAAATTCAAATAGATAGATGACGAGAATAAAAAAACGGCCCGATCTGGGGGAAGATCTGGGCCGTTATATTACGTATTAAAGGGGGGACTACTTATTTCGGCCTTCCAGCACATCCAGTGCCAGTTCAACCGCTTTATCAATATTGTCGCATCCCGCTAACTTACCTGAGCTGATAGGACCAAGCACATTAGCGTATAACGAGAGCTGCTTGTTAAATGGCAGGCTCAACTGCTCATATAAACGCTGGCGAATCTCGGCATGTTGCTCAGGAGCGTGAGCAGCAAGGCTTTTCAAAGTGTCATAAACAAGAGTGGTGGTAGTGTTCATTCGTCTCTTTATCTTTGAGTGGGGGATTTCTATTTTAATATCATTTGGGTACAAGTTGCTGTGATATATGTCATACAATAAGTCAAATAAACTTAGGGTGAGCATTTTGGTCTTAACTGACAAGTGAGAAATCATCAATGATTTTTAACGCACCTGAAAAATCATTGTTTATGTTGAAAGAATGTTGAAATGCAATGACTTCACAACCACTAGCTAAACCAGCCTGAAGTCCTGGAGCCGAGTCTTCAAAGATAATGGTTTTACTTGCGGTTACATTTAATCTAGATAGCGCCAACAAATAAGCTTCCGGATCTGGCTTGTGCATTGAAACATGCTCTTTAGCGATGACAAGATCAAACAAGTGCTCAAGTTTACAAGCTTCCAGTATTTGGTTAGCCATCCACTGTTGCGCAGAAGTTACAACCGCACATCGCTTCCCAGAAGATTTTAGTTGCTGTAGGAGGCCAACGACACCTTTATTGATAGATAATCTTTGTGAAAGGAGTAATTGATAATGTTCCTTAAATTTATCGTTAAACTCTTGTCTCTCTGGTTCGATTTCTCCAACTTTGAAAAAATACTGAACGACATTTTCCCATTTCATACCCATTACATTTTGATAAATACGGTGGTCAACGATGGAACCATAGTCTTTACAGGTCAGCGCTAATGCTTGGCCTTTGAGCGGCTCGGAGTTTACTAATGTTCCATCCATATCAAAGATAAAGGCGTCGTAATAAAGTTTTATTGGTTCCATTTCAATACGTTAACTCAGGATTAATTCGTTAATGGTGGGTAGCATTCAATAATCTCGACGCCATCGTCTGTTTCTATCGTGATATTTTCAATGCCAGCCGGGCAGAAAAATTTATCGTACTTATTGAGTACTAAAATTTCTTCGTCTAATTTAATCGTACAACTGCCAGCAGCAATAACACCGACATAAAAGTCGTTCTCAGATTTGGTGATGCTGCTAATGACTTTTGTGCGACAAACTCGATATCTGTCGGTTGTTTTGTCATCAATGAGAGACTCTTTTACCGATCCGTCAGCATAAGCTGTTAATAGTTGAGGTGTCTTTTTGTTCTGAGTTGCCACAGCTTCAACCGACTTCTCTGAATAGTCAAAAACATCAAGGCAAAAGTCCAAATCTCGCTTCATGTAGCGAGCTTCTTCAGGAAGTGTATAACCAGCTCGTTCAAACTCAAATCGAACAGCCCAGTCCGATGGTTCCATTATCTCAATCATTAGAATGCCTTCGCCAATCGCGTGAGGCATTCCTCCTGGAATAAAGTAACACTCACCAGGAGATACTTTGATTTTTTCGAAGCAAGTTTTCAGTCGGTTAATGTCTTGTTCAACAATGATCTCTTTCAACGTTTCTTTAGTCGGAGGCGTCTGAAATCCGAGATAAATATAAGGATCATCAATCTCCTCACGAACTTGTAAAATATAGTAGGCTTCAGCCTTGCCTGAATTTGAATCTAGGTGCTTTTGGGCAAACTCTCTGGTTGGGTGTGCTTGGAAATGTAAGCGAATTGAAGAGTCTAGAAACTTAATCAAAACCATAGGGTTAGGACCGAATCTACTGAAGTGCTCTTTACCTAAAAAATACTCAGGATCTAGATCTAATAATTCGGCGAAATCGAGTGAGTGATCGCCGATAATCGCAGTTGATTGACCTTCACTGATTGTTTCTCGACCTGGGTTAACGGCTTTAGTGACCGATGCAATCCAGTCTTCAGGAAAATGAGAGTCGACCGGAACGCTTTCGTTATTAATTTGGTCTAAAACCTTACCACCACTGTAAGAGCGCCAAACGCGGTTCTGACCAAATCGAATCAACTTATTTTTGTATTCCATGCCTAGCCCTTTAAGTTCAGTGTTTTTGTTAAGTTATGTAAAGTTTGCATTGCACCAACCTCTTGAATACATTCGAAAAGGTCGACTATCTTATTTACGAATTCGGCATCTGCAAGAAGGCTAGATTCAAAAATACCATCAATGCTTAATAAAGAAATGACAGCTTCACGAGGCGTTTTACTTTCTTGTTTGATTTGCTTGAACACGCCAGCCATTGGATCATGAACCTCGATAGCATCGCCGTTGTCATCCATGCCAATCACATAAGCCATCCACCCTGCAATGCCCAACTCTAACCAAGTTGTTTGAACAGCATTTTCACGGTTATATTTGAGAGATTCACAAAATCGTGGTGGTAATTTCTGACTTCCGTCCATTGCTATCTGAGAGGTAAGGTGTTTTAAATTTGGGTTAGAGAAACGTTCAATCAGCGAATCTGCGTAAGCTGCAATGTCAGTTTCCTTTGGTAACGACAATGAAGGCGTTTGCTCATTCATCATGAAGTCTAGAATCACCTTCTTAAAATATGGGTCTGAAATCGCTTCTGACACATACTTATAACCACTCAAGTATCCCAAGTACGCAAGAAGTGAGTGACTACCATTTAGCATGCGTAGCTTCATCTCTTCAAAAGGTATGACATCATCGACAAATTGCGCGCCCACTTCATCCCAATTTGGTCGACCAATTACAAACTTATCTTCTATTACCCATTGTCGAAAAGGTTCACAAGCGATGGCACATGGATCCGAGTAGCCGATAGCTGTTTCTATATAAGATAAGCTTTCTTTACTCGCCGCTGGAACAATACGGTCTACCATAGTGTTTGGGAATGTGACATTAGCCTCTATCCAAGAATACAACTCCAAGTCGACCAATTTTGCAAAACTAAGAATAGCCGACTTCGCTACTTCTCCATTGTTTTGAATATTGTCGCAAGACAATACGGTGAACGCGTTAATATTCCTTTCTTTTCTGAGTCTTAAACCTTCAACGATATAACCGATGGCGGACACTGGACGAGAAGGTGAGTCGAGATCGAGCTGGATGAGACGATTGTTAACATCAAGAGAGCCAGTACTTGGTTCAATGCAATAGCCTTTTTCTGTGATAGTCATTGAGACTATACGAACGTTTGGATTCGCAATTTTTTCGATGATAGTCGACTGACCGTCTAGATCTGGATGTAAGGATTGAGTGATTGCCTTTGATATTTTTATTTGTTCGCTTGTCGCACCTCTCTCCAAAACAGTGTAGCAATGACCTTGCTCTCTTAACTGCTGAATAAGCGATTGTGAACCAAATAAGTTAATGGAACAGATCGTCCAGTTAGACTTTTTATTGTCTAACAATTCGCTTGTATATAAAGCTTGATGAGCTCGATGAAAAGCCCCTAAGCCAATGTGAACAATTCTCTGTTCTTCTTTTAAGTATTGATTTAAAACATTTTTATTCATACTTCCGCACTCTCACTCCAATTTTTAAAATCAGACGGCTATAAAAATTACCATTAGAGAGTAACATTCATTTGTATTATTTAAACGGCATATCATCAGAGATTTATTTTTTTGTGAGAAGTGTCAACCAATTGGTAGACCAATTTTGACAGCCAATATCTAGGGGCGATATAAAAGAAAGCGAAAGGTGTTTAGTTTTTAAATATCACGGTTAGGGATCATTATGAATATCGATATACTTATAGTTATAGGCTACTTCGTTTTCCTCCTCGGAGTAGGTTGGATGTTTCGATCAGCAACGTCATCGACAAGTGATTACTTTAGGGGGGGAGGCAAAATGTTGTGGTGGATGGTTGGGTCCACAGCATTTCTTCAAGCACTGAGTGCTATGACGTTTACTGGCGTAATGGGAAAAGCTCTTGATGTTGGCTTATCCATCTCTGTTATCTTTTTTGCGAATGCTCTTGGTTACTTTTGTAACTACTTATTCTTTGCTGCAAGAGCTCGACAGATGCGAGTTATCAGTCCAATCCAAGGCATTCGCAAACGTTTTGGTCCTGTTAGCGAGCAAGTTGTAACGTGGGCGACGGTACCGTCGAGTGTACTTCAGGCTGCGCTATGGCTGAATGCATTAGCGATCTTTGCAAGTGCGGTATTTAATATCCCAATTGAAACAACGATAGTTGCTGCGGGTATGGTTGTACTTCTTATGTCTCTGGTCGGCGGAAGTTGGGCTGTAGTTGCATCAGACTTTATACAGATGATCATCATTACTGTTGTTACCTTCATAGCGACAATCGTAGCGATATACAAATCTGGTGGTGTAGCACCAATCCTAGAAGCGGGTTTGCCTGATCAAGGGTTTGTTGGAGAAGGGTATAGCTATACCTACTTATTTGTTGGCTGGTTTATCTGTATTTTCATCAAACAGTTCTTCAGTACAAACAATATGATTGATTCTTACCGCTATATTGCAGCAAAAGATACTAATAATGCACGTAAAGCTGCAATCCTAGCGTGTTGTCTAATGGCGTTTGGACCTTTCATTTGGTTCCTTCCTGCTTGGTATGTAAGCGGAAATTACCCAGATATGTCTACATGGGGCCTCGATGTTCTAGGCAAAGATATTTCTAATGCCACTTATTTTGTCTTCGTTCGTAACGAGATGCCCGTTGGGATGGTTGGCTTGATGATGTCAGCTATGTTTGCTGCAACCATGTCGTCAATGGACTCTGCATTAAATAGAAATGCCGGCATATTCATTAAAAACGTTTATGAACCTTACATGGCAAAAGACAAATCAGATAAATCGATCTTGTTTGCAAGTAAAGTTTCTACCGTGGTATTCGGCTTGTTGATTATTGTTTGTGGCTTGTTCATGAGCAAACTGCAAGATTTTGGTCTATTTGATGCACTTATGATGGTGAGTACGCTTGTCGCGTTCCCTGTGCTTATTCCGTCACTGCTTTGTTTCTTTATCAAGAAGACTCCAGATTGGTCATGTTGGGCAACCATTGCCGTAGGCGCTTGTGTTTCAGCCGTTATTGCTTCAACAAATGCACCAATGATCGAAAGCCTGTTTAATTTATCTGAACCATTGTCTAGTCGTGAATTCGCTGAAATGAAATCGATAACCATGGGCGTAACAGGGCACATTATTATCACAGGTGGTTTCTTCTTGCTGACTCGACTTTTCTATAAAGAGCCAACAGGTAAGCGTGCTGAAGAAATCGCAGAGTTCTTTAGTAATGCAGAAACTCCAGTAATTGTAGAAGATTCGCCTCAAAGCTTCGAAGCTGATAGACAACAGTACATTTTACTTGGTCGAGTGTTATTGGCGACAAGTGCAGCGCTTCTCCTATTAACGCTGATACCAAACCCTATGTGGGGAAGAATGTTATTTGTATTAATGGCAGCGATTGTCGGGTTTATATCTTGGCTATTACTACGAGCTGGTAAGTTAAATGATGTAAAACTAAAAGCTTACACTGTCTAATTAAATAAAATATCAGATGAAGCCTTAATAAGGCTTCATCAAAAAAATTAATAATAGGTAATAACTTATGAAGCAAACTTGGCGATGGTATGGTCCAAATGATATTGTAACGCTTAATGATATTCGTCAGGCTGGGGCAACAGGAATCGTAACGGCATTACATCATATTAAGAATGGTGAAATATGGTCTAAAGAAGAAATACTAAAACGTAAAAAGTTAATAGAAGAAAATTCACTTACATGGGAAGTTGTCGAAAGTATCCCTGTTCATGAAGAGATCAAGACTCAAACTGGAAATTTCATTCAATGGATAGAGCACTATAAGCAATCTATTATCAATTTATCTGAATGCGGAGTTGATACAGTTTGCTATAACTTTATGCCAGTTCTTGATTGGACGAGAACAGATTTAGAGTATGTACTCCCAGATGGCTCAAAAGCATTAAGGTTTGACCATATTGACTTTGCTGTTTTTGAGCTATGCATACTAGAACGAGAAGGTGCACATGAAGAGTATTCAAAAGAAGACATTGCACTTGCTCGAACTCGTTTTTCTAACATGCCTGATGACAAAATTGCACAGCTAACATCGAATATCATCGCTGGTCTACCAGGTGCGGAAGAAGGCTATACTCTTCAGCAGTTTAGAGAGCAACTGGATCAGTACCAACACATTGACGGCAATAAGTTACGTGAAAATTTAGTTTACTTCCTAAACGAAATTACCCCAGTGTGTGAAGAGTACGGCGTGAAGTTGGCCATTCACCCTGATGATCCACCACGCCCAATTCTTGGTTTACCGCGAGTGGTATCTACGATTGAAGATATCGAATTCTTGACGCATCGTGTACCGAGCAAAATGAACGGTATTACTATGTGTACCGGGTCTTATGGCGTGCGAGACGATAACGATCTTGTGAAGATGATTGAAACTTTTGGTGATCGAATTTATTTCACGCATCTGCGTTCAACAAAGCGCGAAGAAGAACCCGGCAACTTCCATGAAGCAGCTCATCTCAATGGTGATGTTGATATGTATGAAGTGATATTTGCACTTCTTAAAGAAGAAAATCGTCGTACTAATAATGGACAAAGTGATTTAATTCCAATGCGGCCTGATCATGGTCACCAAATTATTGACGACTTAAATAAAAAAACAAACCCAGGGTATTCTTGCATAGGCCGTTTAAAAGGCTTAGCTGAGATTCGTGGTGTCGAGTATGCATTGACTCGGTCTCATTTTAATTAATGTGTTTTCAATTCGATATTGGGTTTTTAAATTAAGCTAACCCAGGGATATTATCGGATTAGCTTATTTAGTGTCAGTGAAAATATTGATAATCAATAAGGGAAGTCGTTACTGTTACTTCCCTTTATTTATAGGTGATGATATGTCGGTTCAACAAAAATTTGGCGGTGAACTTTCGGATGAGGAATTTAGAAAATTCACCCTATATACAACACAAAGTAATAATAAACATGATGACGAGTCGAGAGCTCAAATCTTAGGCTTCACCAACAATAATGTTCGAGTTGCTCCAGGAGCTATCGTTCGCATTGGTGAAAACCAAATCGGAACACGAAGTTATATAGGCCTATACAGCTACATTAATGGTGATGTGGAGGTTGGTGAAGACGTTTTGGTAGGGCCACATGTTTCTGTCGTTGCGTCTAATCATTTATTTGACCCGACTTCAGAGAGCTTTAGTGGTCGTAGTGATTTGGAAAGCGGAAAGGTCACAATCGCAAAGGGTGTTTGGTTGACATCTGGTGTTGTTGTCACTCCAGGAGTGAGCATCGGTAAATGTTCATTGATTTGTGCTAATTCGGTAGTGACATCCGATGTGCCCCCATATTCGATTTTTGCAGGGACCCCAGCGAAGCAAATTGGTCATATTGATGCAGAGACAGGGCAATATCATTGGTCGAAATAGAGGAGTAACACATGCTACAACTAGAAAGAACGCATGATTTCCAAATTTTTTTGTCGCCTTGTAACGAAATTTCCTCAGTCAATCCCCCAAGTTTCAATTGGCCTCAAGGAGAGTATGGTTCTGCATATAACATCGAACTTGAAGACAAAGACGGTGAGCAAAAATGGGATTGGAAATCGGTGCAGTCTCCTTTACAACCGACATTTCAGTTACCTCAAGGTAGCTATCGCTGGAGAGTGACTTGCCTCAATACTCTAGCAAAATCTGATTGGATTGTTTTTGAAATCACGACGGAGTCAGAAAACTACTTGGCACCGGACGCTATGTCACTATTCTCACTGTGTACTAATAAAGACCAGTTTATGATGTATCTCGATGAAGATATTGACGCAGTCAGCAATGCTTCATTAAGTGCAAGAGACAAGTTACGCAATAGTGTTGAACTAACTGATATAGATGACATTTTATATTCTAATCATTATCGCCGTGGTAATGAAGAAGGGAAGCGTACAGCTATCGCTAACGTAAGACGTTGGATTGATCGCGATCTTATCGCACTAACATTACTATATAAGGTGTGGGGTGATGAGGTGGCAGGACATAAGGCATGCCAAATTTTATTGCGCTTATCCGAGTGGAGCCCTGAAGGCCCGGCGTCACTGTTAAGGCCTTGTACGTGGGGAGATGAAATTGGCCTGTCAATGACGCGAAATTTGTATCTTGCCTATCATTGGTTGTCTCCATTGCTGACGACCGACGAGTGTTCATTCGTCAGGCCGCTCTTAATTCGATATGCCTATCAAATGGAAGAGCGCTTAGAGCAAGATAAGTTTAAACAGTACCCGGGACATTCACATACATCGCGTTTGCCTGCTTACTTAGGCGTTGCTGCCCTTGTGTTACACAAAGAGTTTGAACTTAAAACTTGTGAACGTTGGCTTAATTACGCCTTAATGATTTACCGAGGTGTGTTGCCTTTCTATGGCGGAAAAGATGGCAGTTGGGTTGAGGGGCCTTTTTATTCTTCTTCCTATACCAAGTGGCACCATCCGTTTTTCTTGTCGGTTGAGCGTTTAAGTGGCTTTTCTTTCTATAATCACCCGTTTTATAAGAATTACGTTAAGTTTGCTTTGGACTTTGTGGCGAATAACGATCGAATTCATCCCTTTGGTGATGGCTTCTGGTGCAAGAGAGAAGGTAAAGAGTGGCCTGGTTTCTTTGCGCAAAATCCACTCAGAATATATGCACCACGGTATGGTTGTACGAAGTCGATATTAGAGTCCAAGAAGTTAGAGTCCAATATTGAGACTTACAAGCTCCATTTATTAGATATAGTACCGACGTATCCGCAGTTACAATTTGAAAAATCGGGTCAACATTCAACCGTTTCTAATACGTTAATGACTTCAAATGAGGCGTTTGTTTCTGACGAGACTGCTCTGTGTGTGAGCCCTGCGTCGAACAACATTTACTATTCATACGCAGGGTTAGGTAAAACTGCCCATAGTAAAATGTCGGTGTACTACCGAGCAAGTAAGTTTGGTAATAGTTCTCATCGCCATGCTGATCAAGGGAATGTTGCACTAGTCGATGATGGCGTTAATGTTCTTACTCCGAGTGGCAGTTATGGCTATAGGTTTGGTAGCAAACATCATAGTTTATGGACTCGAACTACGCAGGCGCATAATTTACCCTTATTTGGTGGTGTCAATTTAGACGATAGCGTTACCAACGCGACTGAAGGTCAGAAGATAGATTGCGCAACAGCTCAAGCAACAGTAATCACTCGAATTGATAGCAATGAGTTTCAATGTGTCGTTCTAGATCTCGCGAATGCTTATGAGAGTTGTGAGTCGTTTGTGCGAACAATAATACAAGTTGCAGATAACGGGGTCGTTATTGTCGACAACATTAGGCTATCTGAACCCAAATCGATGCAATGGCGAGCCCATACCCCGCTCGAAGTTGTTATTAAGGGGGGGAGTGTTGATTTGTACCATGAACAAGAAACTTATTATCTTGGAATGATGAGTGATCCTTCTTGTGTAGTTAAGTTAACAAGTGAAATTGATGACGGTGATGGTTTCAAAGGGAATGTTGAATCTGACGCTCAGAAAGATATTAAACATCTAGAATGGTTCATAGAAGAACAGCAGCAACATCAAGTGGTTATGAGTTGCTTAAAACAACCAATAGATTACGTGTTAACTGACGAAAATACTTTGATACTTGCCCATGCGGGCCAGTCTTTTAAGCTCAATGTAGAAACTGGTGAGGAGATCACTCCGTAAAAATCAGGTGACATAAGTATTTTATGTCACCAATTTTCTAAAGATTGTCTTTTGATGTCGCGATAGCGGGAATGGAGTTAAACAGATAACCATCAAAATTAGGGTCGGTAAAATCAGAAAGCTCTAAAAGCCTAATCTTCACATGTTCTAGATGTTGCCACATCGCTTGCTTGGCTTCGATTGGGTTCTTGCGTCTCATTGCTAGCAAAATAGCAGCATGATCATCTAGCCACTCTTTCCTATAGTCTTGGATCTCGATATGTGTATGCAGTATCTTCCACATAGGGCTAGACTCACGACGTTCCCACGATTCCTTTAGAATATCGACCAGCACAGAATTCTGTGTCGCTTCGGCAATACACTGATGGAACATTCTGTCACCAACCGGATTTTGGACATTGTTTTCAATTTCGCGGCGCTCAATTTCTAGAGCTTCACGCATTTTTTCGATATCAGCAGGGGTTGCTTGTGTTGCAGCAAACTCAGCAATACTGCTTTCCAATAACTGTCTTGCTTGAAGCATTTCAAAAGGACCTACATCTTCATTTTGTGCCACTGTTGATGTAGTCGGTAAGTTAACGATGTACACTCCCGAGCCTTTCTTTACTTCAACGAGTCCCTCAAGTTCCAGCATGATGATTGCTTCTCTAACCACAGCTCTGCTCACGGATAGACGCTCAGCAATATCTCGCTCGGGCGGTAAACGACTTCCAATCGGGTAAAGACCATCAGATAGTTCTTTTCTCAAGATAAGACCGAGGGTTTGATAAGGGCGTTTGGGTTCGAAGTTGATCATGGAAATGCAGTGTACCTTTGGATCTGTGGTTTGAATTGAAAGTTTTCGCTAACTCGAAAGTCATTTTAAACGCTTATAAATGTCAATTCGAGTAAAAACCTAACTAATCCAACTCTAATTGTATCAAAGCGTAACGGTTCGTTGTGGTCACTTTTATGTACATGAACAAAAGGTTATCAACTTCGATATTAAACTTTCAAAAGCCATACAAGGAACGCGCTCATAGTTTTGAAGTGAGATTAAGCGTATTTCGTATAATCTTGAGTTTTTGATCAATAGCACAAGCCGTGAATAACCGCTATGTTCAATAGAGTTATATCACCTAACAAGTTGATATTGATAATAAACAACGGTGCTTGTAAAAATACAGATATAAACTTCAAGCCTAATCTGATTGAGAGTAAAAGGAACAACATGCACTACGACGTATTCAACGGAGACGCAGATGGCATAATCGCGTTGTTACAGCTGCGATTAAGTGAGCCAAGAGAGAGCGTGCTCATTACTGGTGTTAAGCGTGATATTAAGTTGGTCTCTCAAGTTGTTACTCAAACTATGGAGCCGGGTAAGCAAGGTGATGTTTCTTCCGTTACCGTTTTAGATGTATCGATGGAGAAAAACCTGCCTGCACTGCACTCACTGCTAGACGCAAACATCAATGTATTTTATTGCGATCACCACCGAACAGGGGATGTCCCAACTTCTAGTCATTTAGATACTCTGATTGATACCGCGCCAGAGAGCTGCACGAGCTTGCTGATTAACCAGAAGCTGAATGGTGCGTATGTGGCTTGGGCAATCGCAGCTGCCTTTGGCGACAATCTAAAAACGGTGGCGGCGCGGCTAGCGGATGAAAATGGATTCGCTCAATCTCAAAAAGAGTTTCTAGAAGAGCTAGGTACCTTGATTAACTACAACGGTTACGGTTCGTCACTCAGTGATTTGCATTTCACGCCAGCTGAGCTCTACAAAACCCTTTATCAATACCCGAACCCGTTTGATCTTTTGGATGATAAAGACTCGGTGTTTTATCGACTGCGAGCTGCTTATCAAAATGATTGCCAGCAGTTATCAAACCTTGCTCCTGTTTATGAAAGTGAAGTCGCACGTGTGTTTGAACTACCAGGCGAGACTTGGGCAAGGCGCATCAGTGGCGTATTTGGTAATGAAATCGTTAATCAAGATCCAAACCGAGCGCAAGCAGTATTAACGAAAAACCAAGACGGCGAGTCTTACACGGTGAGCTTACGTGCGCCATTATCAAATAGAACGGGTGCAGACGAAATTTGCTCAAGTTTTGCGACTGGCGGAGGAAGAAAAGCAGCGGCTGGAATTAATCAACTTAATGAACTTGATAAGGTGAATTTTATTTCACTATTGGATGCATATTATTCATCTGGCACTGACGGTTAACTGAAAAACTCCCGACGTATACATTCAAAATCCTACAAATTCTTGCTCCTATATTCCGTTATACGTGTGTATTGCTAGCACATGTATGATGGCTATATCCAGGCTGTTTTAGTGATATCACTCGCAATGGTATCTGGTCTTAGGTCAGTAATTACGGCGTATTTGGGGTGATTTTTGCCGATTTAAAGTTTATTTTTTCCTATCGGTGATTTTTTATATTTTTGGTTAATTATCTTAGTGAATTAAGATTGATTAAGTATTTTCATGGTCAATGTATTCGACCGAAAATAACAGTTTTTAGCATTTCAATTTGAATAAAAAGTCAAAGTCATATTGATTCTGATATTCAATCTGTGACTTAAAATCACAAGTTAAATCAAAGGTCATCTTTTCCTAAAAATTCCATTACTTTTCTATAAATATTCATGATTACAATGAATTGGTTCGGTTGTGATTGGCACAGCTGTTAAGTAAGGAAGTGGGACTAATGTTGAAACGTAAAGCTCTACAATTAGCAGTATCGCTCGGCATGGCGGCAATGTCTGGCGCTGTTTATGCGAATGGTTCAGATATGACGAATCCAGACTCTGGCGTGGTGGTTGGCTATTGGCATAACTGGTGTGACGGTGGCGGCTACCAAGGTGGTAATGCGCCATGTGTGACGCTGGATGAAGTGAACCCAATGTACAACATCGTGAATGTGTCATTCATGAAGGTCTACGATGTGGCTGATGGTCGAATCCCAACTTTTAAACTGGACCCAACCATTGGGCTTTCAGAAGAACAATTTATTGACCAAATCTCGGAACTCAACAAGCAAGGTCGCTCTGTGCTGTTGGCTTTAGGTGGTGCGGATGCACACGTAGAGCTAGAAACCGGTGATGAAAGAGCCTTTGCTGATGAGATTATCCGTCTAACTGAGCGTTACGGTTTCGATGGCCTAGATATCGACCTTGAACAAGCAGCCGTAACCGCAGCAAACAATCAAACCGTGATTCCTGATGCTCTTAAGTTGGTAAAAGACCACTACCGTGCTGAAGGTAAAAACTTCCTTATTACTATGGCGCCTGAGTTCCCGTATCTCACGACAGGCGGTAAGTACGTTCCTTATATCGATAATCTAGAAGGCTATTACGACTGGATTAACCCACAATTCTACAACCAAGGTGGCGATGGTATCTGGGTTGAAGGCGTGGGTTGGATTGCTCAAAACAACGATGCGTTAAAAGAAGAGTTCATCTACTACATTTCTGATTCTCTTATCAACGGAACGCGTGGTTTCCACAAGATCCCACATGACAAGCTCGTGTTTGGTATTCCTTCAAGCATCGATGCTGCAGCAACCGGTTTTGTACAAGAGCCACAAGATTTATACGACGCATTTGATAGCCTAACGGCGCAAGGTCAACCGCTACGTGGTGTGATGACTTGGTCTATCAACTGGGACATGGGCACCAACAAAAACGGCCAACAATACAACGAGCAGTTCATTAAAGACTACGGCCCGTTTGTACACGGTCAGGTAACGCCACCACCAGTCGAGGGCGAGCCCGTTCTTAAAGGTGTCGAAAATACGCGTGTTCTTCACGGCACAACGTTTGATCCTATGGATGGCGTGACGGCAACAGACAAAGAAGACGGCGATCTAACGTCATCAATCGATGTTGAAGGTTACGTTGAAACCAGTGTTATTGGCACTTACGTTTTGACTTACCGAGTGAAAGACAGCGATAACAACGAAACCACTAAAGCGAGAACGGTAGAGGTTTACAGCCAGAAGCCAGTATTTAATGGCGTATCTGACACAACAGTTGTGTTGGGTACTGCATTTGATGCTATGGCAGGCGTGACGGCGAATGATGCTGAAGATGGCGACCTGACAAGCACTATTACACACACTGGCAGTGTCGATGTAAATGAAATCGGCAACTACACACTTGTGTATAGCGTGACAGACAGCGCGAACCAAACCGTAACCGTTGACCGTAAAGTGTCTGTAACTGATGGTTCTAACTGTGCTGCTGCATGGGATGCCGACACCGTTTATGTTGAAGGTGACCAAGTATCTCATGACGGTTCAACGTGGGGAGCAGGTTGGTACACTCGCGGCGAAGAGCCAGGAACAACAGGTGAGTGGGGCGTTTGGAGAAAAGTTTCAGACTCTTCATGTGGTGGTAGCCCAGATCCGGGCGATGACTTAGAGCTTTCGGTTTCAGGACTTCAATCACAATATGCGCCAGATAACGGCAACGTGCGTTTAGATCTGACACTGACATCAAATGAAGCATTAGATGTTACCGCTATGGTGATCAACAGTGCAGGTACTGTGGTTGAGCAAACTAAGGTTAACGTAACGGACAGCCGTGCTATTACCATCGACTTATACGATGTAGCGGAAGGGCAATATGCACTTGAAGTAGTCGGTAAAGCATCTGACGGTGAAATGGTGATGGTAAACGATTCGTTCGCTGTTAAAGACGGTGGCGGAACAACACCTCCTCCAGGTGATTACCCTCCATATGAAGCGGGCACAAACTACGCAGCGGGTGACATTGTGGTCGGCAGCGATAATGGCTTGTACGAATGTAAGCCTTGGCCATACACGGCATGGTGTGCAAGCGCGTCTTACGCTCCAGCAGATAGCCAATACTGGCAAGATGCTTGGACAAAGCTGTAGTCTGATAGCTCAACGCTAGCAATATAAAGTAGACGATCAAAGAGAGGCCATTGTGCCTCTCTTTTTTATGTTTAAACAGTTCTGACTTAGAGCTTTAAAACCCACTTAACCTTAAACTCTGCTCTGCATATTGCTCTAGATCAAAATAGGAGTGATTATCAATTGTATTACATGTTAAGAAATAGCACTATGCGCACATTGAATTTTATATATTGTTAATATTTGCATAATGAATCTTGCTCAAGTCGACCTCAATCTACTCGTTATTCTTAAACACCTTCTTGAAGAGAAGCACGTTTCCAACACGGCATTGGCGCTGGATATGAGCCAACCTACGGTGAGCCGATCTCTGCAAAAACTGCGTACCGTTTTCAATGATGATCTATTGGTGCGAGCGGCTTATGGCTATGAGTTAACGCCAAAAGCAGAAGCCATTAAGCAAGATCTCAATTCGGTACTGACACGTTTAGAAAAGCTGTTACATGGCGATGTATTCGAACCGCAAAGCAGTGACAGTACGGTTCGCTTCTTTGGTTTAGTGCCTAATGTCGCGCACTTGCTGCCCAAGGTAGTTGCGGAGATACGTCAACAAGCGCCAAACATGACTGTTGATATCGACTCGATTCCTAAACGACACTTTGAGCCTCTGTTATCCGGTGATGCGCACTTTGTGTTGTCGACCCACGAGCCGTTAAGTTCAGAGCAAAATTTGTATCGAATGTTCGTGATTAGCCGCGATTACCGTTTGCTGATGAGTAAAAAACATCCTTTGGCGGACAAAGAGATCACGGTTGATGACTTGTTGAATAGCCAACTTGGTCAAATCTCACTGCAAGGGGATAAGAAGCTCTCGATCGAAAGTCGATTTAAAGATCTTGGCTTGATTGATAAGCAGCGCCAGCTGTCCATTCCAATTCAGCTTTCCAATTTTAACGTCGCGCCGGATATGGCAGAAGCAACCGACATCATCTTTCATTTACCGACACCTTTTGCTCAACAAGCCGCTACGCAAAGAGATCTTGTTTGTAAACGCGTGCCTAAAGCGTTGCGCCACCCATCAGAAGACGTCTACTTATACTGGCATAAGCGCTTTCATAACGACCCGATGTGTCGCTGGGTTCGCAATATATTCAAAGAGCTTTATACATAATCCATCTGCAGGGTGAATGAAAATTACGAATACCTATCGAGTTGGATATAGATCTCTTTCATTATTTGAATGGTGAATAACGAGAATCGATTTTTGGTATGAAACTTTCGTTGATAAGAGTGGTAGTTGGTTGTTTAATGCAAACCATTATCATTACCAATCACATATAAGAATGAATATCATGTCTGAGAGATCTCTTTTGATTCGCAAACCCCTTTCGATCGCAGTCGCTGTTATTTGTACCTCACTTTCAGCTAACGTGTTGGCGCAAGAAGAAGCGCAAGCAACAGATGAGCAAATGGTTGTTACGGCAACTCGTACCGAGATGGCACTAAAACAAGCGCCAGCTTCAATGTCGGTTATCACCGCGCAAGACATTGAAGACAGCCCTGGTATTGCCTTGGCGGACATCGTTGCAGAATCAACGAGTGTAGAGTCTGATTTTGATAGCACACGTGCTGGCCGTCAGATGATCTCTATTCGTGGTATGGATTCAGATTACACTCTTATCATGGTGAACGGTCGTCGTTTAAGCTCTGCAAGTGCCATCATCCGTGGTAACGACTTTGACCTATCAACGATTCCTGCTGATTCGATCGAACGTGTTGAAATAATCCGTGGCCCAATGTCTGCACTTTACGGTTCAGATGGTATGGGCGGTACAATCAACATCATCACTAAGGCTCCAGAAAACGATTGGAGCTCTACACTGAGCATGGACACTTCATCTCCACTTGATGGTGATGGAGGGGAAGAGTATTCGATGGGCTTCACGACATCTGGTGCGTTGATTGAAGACGAGTTGTTTGCTCGCCTATCTGTTAACCAAACTAGCCGTGATGCTTGGCAACCCTATTCTGGTACGCATAGCTCTGGTTACGATCGTTCAGACATTACTGCGTTAGAAGAAAGAGAGACATTAAGCTTACTCGCGAGCCTGACATGGAATGCAACAGACAACCAAACCATTGATTTCGATTTTGGTTACAGTGACGACGAACGTGAGTCATCTGCGGAAAACGTATCATCTGTGATTGAGTCTGACACACGTGTTGTACGTCAGAGCCAAGCGATCACACATAGTGGTTTTTGGAGCTGGGGTGACACGCAAGTACGTTATTCACGTGAAAATGTGACAGATAATGATGCTGCGGACTCAGATACTAACTATAGCAGTGACATCGAAGAGCTGACTCAAATTGTTGAAGCTTCGGCGACCACTTATCTTGGTGATAGTCACACCGTAACGTTTGGTATGGACTACCAGTTGAGTGAATTAACCAACAAAGAAAACTTAGTCAATGGTACATCTGAAGCTTATCAAGGTGCGTTATTTGTTCAAGACCAATGGTTAATGACGGATCAACTAACGGCAACCATTGGTGGTCGTTTAGATAAGCATGAACTGTACGGTGAAGAGTTCAGCCCACGTGTGTACTTGGTTCATCAAACAACGAATGACCTGATCATCAAGGGTGGTGTGGGTAAAGCATTTAAAGCACCAACATTGACTCAAAATCAGACAGACTACACAGTTAATAGCTGTAAAGGCGTATGTGATTTACATGGTAATGAAGATCTTAAGCCCGAAACCAGCTTGAACTATGAGATCGCTGCGATTTATAGCCAACCTCGTTGGAATGTTGAAGGTGCCTTATTCCGAAATGAAATCAACGACCTAATTGATCGTGATGAAACCTATTGTGAGAACGGCGGAGTGTTTGAATCGGGTAAAGGTTGCGCTGATAGTTCAAGCTCAACTGGCTATGTGAATGGTAAGCGTACTTATACAAACGTATCAGAGGCTGTAGTTCAAGGTGCTGAGCTTACAGGCCAATTCCAAATTACTGATGAATGGGGTGTGTCTGGTAATTACACATTCTTAGACACTGAAGATAAGTCTACTGGTGACGAATTACTTGAGCGTTACAAGCATTCGGGTTTAGTTAAACTGAACTGGAGCCCAACTTACGATCTAAGTACCTTCGTGAGTGCGCGTTACCGTGGTGAACGTCAGATCGAAAGCGATCTAACTCAAGACGCTTACACAACGCTGAACCTAGGTGCTGTCTACAACGTGAATGCTTCAGTACGACTACGTGCAGGTATCACGAACTTAACTGACGAAGCTGTATCACAAGAGCTAGAGAGCATGGGCTATGTTGAAGAGCCACGTACTTACTACGTAGGTATGACAGCGGACTTCTAATTTAGAGTTCAGTAACTGATAGCTTGATACAAAAGAACCCACACTGGCTGATGCTCTAAAAGGACAATGGCGAGTGTGGGTTCTTTTTTGATCTATAGATTTGGTTTAATTTGCCGTTTATCTATTAATCTAGATTTTGACACATGTGATCAGCGCATTACCGGACTGAGTATCCCAAGGAATCAGCTTGTCGTAATCGTGCTCGAAGATATTAACCTCGAAGTAGGGCTTCAATATCTCGATTAACTCTTTAAACGAGAATGCCACCATTGGGTGTTCATCATTCCACACTTGAGTTTCACCAGCAGTCGTCTTTTCGATGCTAAGCTTTAGCGCTTGCTTATCACCCTGACCAGAGTAATACCAACCAGAACGGAACGTGAAATCGTCTTTGTCTTGGTTTTTTGTGTGTCTAACAAACAGGTCGTTGCTGATCTTGTCTTTATCAACCACGTTAAAACAGAAAATACCTTCTGGCTTTAACGCACGATGCACACTTTCAATACACTCTTTAAGTTTCTCAAGGTCATCGTTGTAATGGATGGAATACAGGAAGCAAGTGATAAGATCGAGTGGTTCCGTGACCTCAAAGTTACTCATGTTTTGTACTGAGAACTTGGCTTCCGGGCAGCGAACTTCTGCGATATCTAACATCGGCTTGTTAAGATCTAGGCCACCGCTTTGGTAACCGAAATCAATAAAATGACGAACGTGTGGGCCAGTGCCACAAGCTAAGTCGAGGTGTGTTTTTCCTTCATTTCCAAAGATTTGATGGAGTCTACGTACGCAGTTACTTTGCGCTTGGTAGTCAATATCTACACACATTAAATCATAGTAACCGGATAGGTCGGTATAGAGTGCGTTGGCGGACATATTTGCCTGCAGCATAAGCTGAAAAATTAGGGTGGCGCATCATATACCGAAATTGGAAAATCGCAATCAAATATTCGATCAATGAAAGCGTTTTATTTTCTAACTTATGGTCGTTTTAAATGAGACCGTTTAAAGGGATGTTTAAGCTGCCAACAACATCAGTACGCGTGTCATCGCTATTCACTTTGTCCTGACTACTTATTCGTTAACTAAAACAGGTGTTGCTCCCTCAATGCAGCGACCATACGGGCTTTGCGGAACGCTTTTATCACGAGACGAGATAGGAAAAATATGGTATCTAGGTAAACCCAGTGTGACATTTATAATTTTATGATTAATCAGTAATTTTACTGATTCAAACCGAGTTCTTGAAAAGGAAACAATTCAGGAAAGTGGGCTGTTGATAAAAACCAAATCACTCAAGCTAAATAAGCGAACTAAACAAGGAGAGTTGAAACAATGACATCAGCAATAAATGCACAGGGTTCAATGGAAAATAGAACAGCATTGGAAAGCAGTGCTTCAATAGAAATTAAGGTGGATGACTTGTCGGGTGGGGAAGTCATTGAATTACTTGAAGAGCACCTCGCTGATATGTACGCCACTTCGCCAGCCGAAAGCGTTCATGCACTGGATCTAGATGGGCTCAAGTCACCAGAGATTACTTTTTTCAGTGCTTGGAAAGACAGCCAACTACTTGGGTGTGTTGCCATTAAAGAGCTAAATACCCAACACGCTGAACTCAAATCAATGAGGACCTCACAGTTTGCTCGAAAGTCAGGTGTTGCCAGCCAACTTTTACAACACGTATTAGATACAGCGGCCATTCGCCAGTATCAAACAATCAGCTTAGAGACTGGCTCAGAAGACTACTTTAAGGCCGCACGTAACCTGTATGAAAAGTTTGGCTTTGGATACTGTGAACCCTTTGCTGATTATGTGTTGGATCCGCACAGCCAGTTTATGCGTATTGAGTTGCGTTAAGAGACTAGCCTTAGATGTCGACTTACTTTGCAGGCTTCTCCCTTGGCCTTTCGCTGATTCTTGCGATTGGCTCTCAAAATGCGTTTGTTTTAAAGCAAGGGCTTAAGAACCAACACGTATTGGCAGTTTGTGCTGTATGTGCCATTTCCGACGCCTTACTGATTAGCTTTGGCGTGACGGGCTTTGGCGCAATCGTTAAGCAGTTCCCACAAATAGAGCAGTTCGCCCGTTATGGTGGCGCTATCTTTTTGGGTGTCTATTCATTCTTAAGCTTCCGATCAGCATTTACCGAAAACCACGCCTTAGAAGCCACGGCAGAAACTAAAGACTCATTAACCAAAGCGATTGCGATGTGTTTGGCGTTCACTTGGCTTAACCCGCATGTGTATTTGGATACTGTGGTATTGCTGGGGTCTATCTCAACTCAATATCAACCGGATCAAATGTTGTTTGGCGCTGGGGCGGTATCGGCGTCATTCGTGTTCTTCTTTTCACTTGGATATGGCGCTCGCTTCTTGGCTCCAATGTTTAAGAACCCGAGAGCGTGGAAGGTGTTGGAATTTGTCGTTGGCGTGATCATGGCATCTATTGCAATATCTTTGATTGTCTAGCTGCGCGTAATTAGGCTTCCATTTTGGTATAGGTGTTGAATACACGCCAGTAGAAAGCCTAACCTTACGTTTAATCTCACAAGCAGATGCAGTAAATATCGAATTCTTCGGCCCGAATGGTAATAGACTGGCAAGCCGTGATGTCGCATTTAGCACAGTAACACTGGGTGCTTCATACAATTTTTAATGACCTCTGTGAAATAACTTACAGCTAATGTCATGGACACCTATAACCGCTCTAACGTTGAGCGGTTTTTTTATGTCAAAAATAACGATTGGTCACGCTATGGGCGGAGTTGGTCCAAAGCCTGAAATTAGTTGGTTTTCACAAGCTTATAAAAGGGAATTATCTCGACTATTTTGGTAGATTAAAGGTATTACAGACTTCCAGTGAGCAGCAATGAAGATTCTTCACACGTCCGATTGGCACCTTGGCCAAAACTTCTACAATAAAAGCCGTAAGAATGAACATGAACGGTTCTTACAATGGTTACTTGAGCAAGTTACAGAGCACGACATCGACGCGATCATTGTTGCTGGCGATATTTTCGATACCAGCACACCGCCGAGTTACGCTCGTGAGATGTATAACAAGTTCGTGGTCGACTCGAACAAGATCGACTGTCAACTGGTGTTGTTAGGTGGAAATCACGATTCGGTGTCTGTGCTAAAAGAGACACAACAGCTGCTCAAATACATGGGCGCAGACGTGATTCCTAATACCAATGAAGATCATGCGACTCAGGTTGTCGAACTAAAAGGCAAGAACGGCGATGTAGAAGCGCTGGTTTGTGCTATTCCTTTTATTCGCCCTCGCGATGTGTTGACCAGCCAGGCGGGCGTCACAGGCGTTGAGCGTCAGAAGCAACTCGGAGATGCAATCAAACAGCACTACCAAAGTGTTTATGATGCCGCTGTAGAAAAACGTGCGGAGTTTGAAAACAGCGAGCACATGCCGATTATCGCTACGGGTCATTTAACGGCGATGGGTGTTCAACAATCGGATTCGGTACGCGACATCTATGTCGGCAACCTTGATGGTTTTGCCGCTGATGGCTTCCCAGACGCAGACTATATTGCACTTGGTCATATCCACCGTCCACAAGTGGTGGCAAAGCGTGAATACATTCGTTATTCAGGCTCTCCAATCCCACTAAGTTTTGATGAACTTAAGTCTCAAAAACAAGTGTGTGTGGTTGAGTTTGTTGAAGGTGAGCGCACCATTTCTCAACTGCCTGTTCCCACATTCCAACCTCTAGCTGAAATCAAAGGCGACTTGAGCGAGATCGAATCTCAGCTTAACCAATACATAGGTTTAGATAGCGACCAAAGCGTATGGTTATCGATAGAAGTGCAAGCGCAAGATTACTTGTCGGATCTACAAGAACGTATGCGCGCACTGACCGAAGGATTGAATGTGGAAGTACTTCAACTGCGCCGAGCAAGAGAGCGTCGTAATCAAGCATTAGAGCAAGAGTCGGCAGAAACCTTATCTGAACTGAGCCCGATGGACGTGTTTAGCAAGCGTATTGCCTTAGAAGAGTTTGAAACGGATTCTGAAAAAGCGCGTTTAGAGCGCATGACGGTGAAGTTTAAACAAGTGATGGTTGAAGTGTCTGAGAGCGCTCAAGCGCCAAACAAAGTAGAAGAGTAACCAGTATGAAGATTTTAAGCCTAGAATTTGAAAACCTGAACTCTTTGAAAGGACGTTGGAAGCTCGATTTCACCCAATCACCGTTTGCAGAAAATGGTCTGTTCGCAATTACTGGTCCAACTGGGGCGGGTAAAACCACCATTCTTGATGCGATTTGCTTGGCACTTTTCCATCGCACACCGCGTTTGAAAAGCATTGCTAAAGGTAATAATGAATTAATGACTCGTGGTACGGGCGAGTGTTTTGCTGAACTGGAATTTGAAGTTCAAGGTAAAACGTACCGATCTAATTTCCACCAAAAGCGAGCGCGTGGAAAACACGATGGCGCATTGCAAACGCCAACGTGCGAGTTTGCCGATGCGGACACCGACAAAGTCTTAGAGACCATGTTGACCAAGAAGACCAAGCTGGTGGAGCAGGTTACAGGGCTCGATTTCTCACGCTTCACTAAATCCATCATGTTGTCTCAGGGTGAATTTGCAGCGTTCTTAAATGCCAATGCAAACGACCGTGCCGAGCTACTTGAAGAGCTGACGGGCACAGAAGTCTATAGCCTGATCTCTGAGCGCATCTACGATCATTTCAAGTCGAGTGAAGAGTCGCTTAATCACCTTAAAGCGAAAGCAGAAGGTGTGAGCTTACTGTCTGAAGAGCAAATCCAAGCGCTGACCGCAGAGCGTGAAACGCTAGAAGCCGAGCAGAAGCGTTTAGCCGAGCAATTAAAAGAGTGGCAAGCGCATCTAAGCTGGTGGAAAGACGTGACCAAAGCTGAGCAAACTATTGCGGCCAGTGATCACGATCTTAAAACAGCTCAAGATGAACTAGACCGAAACCAACCTGCACTAGAGCGTTTGGCAAACAGTGCACCAGCTGAAAAGCTGCGCCCAATGCACAAAGATTTAAAGCGTTGCGAACAAGAGGTGAACACCACTCAAGCTCACTTAGATAACAGCACCAAGTTACTTGCTGTTCGTGATGCAGAGAAGAAAGACGCGCAAACTAAACTGACTCAAAGCAGTGCAATTGTCGAACAGGTTAAAACCGAGCAACAAGAACAAGAGAAGATCATCGATCTTGTCCGTCCGCTAGATAACCAAATTGCCGTACTCAAAGATAAGCAAACTGCGGCCGTTAATGCAGCAAATACGCTAAACGAGCAACATACGCAGCAGCGTAATCAACAAGTCGTTTTAGTCCAAAAAACAGATGCACTGAAGCAACAAGATCAACTCAGCACTGAGTATTTAAATACACATCAAGCTGACCAACATCTGGAAAAATACCTAGGTCAATGGCAAGCCAAAGTTGAGCAAGTTCGTACTTTAGAGCGTCAACATGCAGAACAACTAAACTCAGCGAAGCAAGCTTTGTGTGCGGTTGATGCACAGCAAACGATCATCAAATCTGCGCAAGAAGCTAAAGCAACGCAAGACAAAACTTTAAGTGAATTGGTTGTGCTAGAGAGTAGTGCAAAGCAACAGTGGGAAGCATTGCAAGGCAACATCAGCGAACAAGTATTGAATGCGCAAAAAGATCTGTTGGAGTACTGGAATCGCAATACGCACTCATTACTTGAGATCAACCGTGGTTTCCTAAATGCCCAGCAACAGCTGCATGCAAAAACACAGGCACATCAAACTAACATTCAGTTGGTCGACAAGCTTTCGAAAGAACGTGAAGTGCTGGTGGAGCGATATAAAGAGAAAGAGACTTCGCTTGAGCGATTAACGCGTTTGATTGATCAAGAGGGCGAATTAGCAAAATACCGTGCAGCTCTGGAATCTGGATCTGAGTGCCCACTGTGTGGTTCAACAGACCATTCGATTGAGCAGTCGCAAGATATTGCAAATTTGGTTGCTCAAAAAGATAGGGAAAACCTAGAGCTAGCGGCTATCAAAAAAGAAGGCCAAGAGCATCGTCAGCAGTTAGATTCTCTTACCCTTGTGATTGTGGCGCTTAACGATGACATTCAACGTGCGCAAGCGGATATTCAACAAGCTCAGCTGAATTGGCAAGGCGTTGTCGGCAAGCTTCAACAGAGCTTATCGGATTTCGTTGGCACGGCTCCTGAACTGGCACTGCTAACGATTAACGATTTAGGCAATGAAGCTACAGTCGCGACCTTTGCTCAGCAGTGTGAACTTCAACTAAGTCAGAGCGCGCAGCAACTCAAAGCGTTGGGTGATGCTAAAGCGCATTACGCTGAAGCTGAGAAACAACGCCTGTCTGTAAGTGTTATGGCTGACAAAGCGCAGTCTAATCTCGAGTTGGCCGAGCAACGCTTAGCTGATCTGAATAAGCAAAATCACAGCACGAACGAACAAGTGGCTCAGATAGCTCTAGCAAAAGAACAGCAATGGAACGCTCTGAAAGAGAGCATTGTTCAAACGGCTATCGAAGCGCCTGAACTTGAACATATTGATGATTGGTTTACTGCTAAATCACAAGCATCAAGCACATGGCAGCAAACCAAACAGCAACAGGCCGATATTGAGAAGCAACTGATCACTCAAAATGCCGAATTGAAAACCTTAGATGACAAGCTAAGCAGTGTTGAGAGAGAGCTCGCGACACTGAAGCAAGAGAGTGAGTCTCTAGTGTTAGAGCTGACTCGTGTAACGGCTGAAAGAACAGAATTGTTTGGTGATAAAGACATTCAAGCCACCAGCAATGCGATGAAGCAAAAAGTCACTGAAGCGGTAAATGCATTTGATGCTGCGCAGTTAGTGCTTAACCGTTGCGAGCTGGAACATCGAACCGAGCAAACCAAACACACTGGTTTCTCGGACGAGTTAGTCAGTAAGCAATCGAGCTACATACAAGCGTCGAATGCTTGGTTAGCAGCGCTGAAAACCAGCCCATTCGAAGATGAGGCTAATTTTGAAGCAGCGTTGTTAGATGAAGAGGTTAGAACTCAACTTCAAAGCTTGAAGAAGTCTTTAGACGAAGCGATTGTCAGTGCGCAAGCTAGGTTGAACACCGCCACAGCGACACAAGTGGAGCTACAAAATCACGAAAATGCGAAAGCATGGCAAGAGCAAGACCAACAGCAAGTTGAAGAAGCGACTACTGAGTGTCAAAACGCACAGCAAAGCCATGCGACAAAGATCGGTGCAATTTCCGCCAATCTTGAAACGGATAGCCAGAACCGCAGTAATCAGCAAGATCTGTTCAAGCAGATCGACGAGCAGCAGGTCGAGTTTGATGATATCTCTCGTTTGAACTCACTTATTGGCTCTAAGAACGGCGACAAGTTCCGTAAGTTTGCCCAAGGTTTAACATTGGAAAACTTGGTGTACCTTGCGAACAAGCAGCTACAACGTTTGCATGGTCGTTACGAGCTTAAACGTAAAGCCGACGATGGTTTAGAACTGCAAGTGCTCGACACATGGCAGGGCGATGTGATGCGTGATACAAAGACTTTATCAGGTGGCGAAAGCTTCTTGGTGAGCTTGGCGTTGGCATTAGCGCTTTCTGATCTTGTGAGCTACAAAACCAGTATTGATTCTCTGTTCTTAGATGAAGGTTTCGGCACGTTGGATAGTGACACATTGGACATTGCCCTTAACGCGTTAGATAACTTGAATGCATCAGGCAAGATGATCGGTGTCATTAGCCACGTTGAAGCACTGAAAGAGCGAGTGCCCGTTCAGCTTAAAGTGACAAAACACTCTGGCTTAGGTGTGAGTGAGATGGAGAAGCAGTACAAGGTTGTCGCTTAGGTTGTTACTTTGGTTCTTGCTAAATTTATCTGCGCAGAAATAGAAACAGAGCTAGATGAAGCAGATCCCCGACTCAGTCGTTCCTCCTTCTCGAGGATGACGGAGTCGGGAGTAGTCACAAATCACTACGCAGTCACTCCTTAAAGTCAGGAACGAACGTCATAGAGAACTAGGCTTTGTTCGTATTGCCTTCGTCATTCTCTAAAGCGAGGTACGAACGTAATAGGGAATCTAGATTTGTTCGCATTACCTTCGTCATTCCCTAAAGCGAGGTACGAGCGTAATAGGGAATCTCTAGTAAACGCAGGAAGTGGATGCTTCAAGAAGGGAACGGCCATGCACAAGAAACCCCATTTACCGACTAAGATATGTCCTGTTTGCCAAAAGCCTTTCGCATGGCGTAAAAAATGGCAGCGCTGTTGGGATGACGTGCTCTACTGTTCTGAACGTTGTCGTCGTAATAAGTCTTAGTCCCATAATCTGAATAGATCAGGTCAATACTCATGATCTAAACCCGTTAACTCCAATATTTCCTTCCTTTGTCGTAATTTTGATGATCCTTTAATCGTTTCGTCATTCATTTCTCAAGTTAATATTTCTATCTGTAAGATAAGTGATGTATAAAGGCGGCATGAAGATACCTAAAAGAATACAGCCTTTAGTTGACGACGGTTTAGTCGACGAGGTGACAAGCCAACTCATGAGTGGCAAAGAAGCATCGGTGTACACTGTGCGCTGCGGCGATACGATCCGTTGTGCCAAGGTATATAAGGAAATAAGCCAACGCAGCTTCAAAAAAGCGACCGCGTATCGTGAAGGCCGAAAAGTCCGAAATAGCCGCCGCGCTCGAGCGATGGAAAAAGGCTCTGGCTTTGGTCGTGAACAACAAGAAAAGGTTTGGCAAAGTGCTGAAGTGGATGCCTTATATAAACTGGCAGAAGCGGGTGTTCGTGTGCCTGTCCCTTATGGTTGCTTTGATGGCGTACTGCTTATGGAGCTGGTCACTGACGATGAGGGTTACGTTGCACCACGTTTGAACGATGTGGTGATGTCAGCAGAGCAAGCGATCGAAGACCACGCCGTGATGATGACTTACGTAGTTAAAATGCTGTGTGTTGGTTTGATCCATGGTGACTTGTCTGAGTTCAACGTATTGGTGGATGAGTACGGTCCAGTAATTATCGACCTACCACAAGCGGTTGACGCTTCGGCTAACAACAACGCTGAGTGGATGCTGGCTCGTGACATCAATAACATCCGTGACTATTACGCTCAGTTTGCTCCTGAACTGGCAAAAACCGAGTATGCCAAGGAAATGTGGGCGCTGTACGAGAAAGGCGACTTGAAGCCAGACAGCAAACTGACGGGTGAGTTTACGGAAACCGACGACTTGGCTGATATCGAAGCCATCATGCAAGAGATAGACGCTGCGCGAATTGAAGAACAACATCGACGCGAGCGAGCTAAAGAAGAGAAAGAAGGTGTTGACGATACTAAGTTCAATTGGGCTGAATAATCGTGATGATCAGTTTTGATCTTTAGCTAGATATCAACCAAACGCCTTTTAAAACAGAGGCGTTCTTTCTAAATAAAAACCCAATGGAGCTTCAACTCTGTTGGGTTTTCTTTTTTAGCACTAATGAAAGACGGACACTCGTATCAACTACCAATTTAACTGTTCACCATCGTAAGCGTAGAAGTGCCCACTGTTATCCGGTGTGGCAGTGCGAATAATATCGACCAACTGATGGGCGACATAGCTTGACTCAAACAACTTACCTTCAGGGACATTGGTCTGAAAAGGCTTCGACAGAGCTGTGTCTGTCGTGCCCGGGTGCAGAGCCAACACGGTGCCTTTCTTAATGGTGCGTTGCCATTCGATCGACATGGTTTTGATGAACATATTTAGGGCTGCTTTCGATGAGCGGTAGCTATACCAACCGCCTAATCTGTTGTCTGCAATACTGCCAACCTTTGCGGATACCACAGCAAACTTTGGATTGTCGCTCGCTTTAAGTATCGGCGTGAAGTGTTTTGCTAATAACAAGCTGGGCAGGGTATTCACAGAGATGTTTTTGAGGAAAAAATCAGGGTCGATGGACGACAAGTTTTTCTCCGGTCCAAGATCTGGAGTGTGGAGCATACCCACGCAGTTGATCAACCAATCAAGTTGTTCAAACTCAGAACTCAAACGCTTGATATCAGCTTCATTGGTCGCGTCGACTTTGTGCCAGGTCAAGCGATTGTTTTCTAGTTCCGGCTGTTGAGAGTGGTAAGTCGCGTCTACATGCACATCAAGAAAATCAAACCGAGAGAGCTCAGATAATAGGTGTTTAACCACAGCGAAACCAATACCGCCGCTCCCACCGACCACCAATATGTGTAATCTGAGTTGCTCCACCATTATAAGTTCTCCAAGTTTGTGATTCGTTGTTCAGCAGTATCGAGAATCGCTTGTTGTGATTGCTCATCCATGTTGTCCCAAGAGCGATATAACATGCCCATACGTGGGTTGCGGTTTAACGCATCGCGGTGCTGGTCCATAAAGCGCCAATACAAGCTATTGAAAGGGCAAGATTGCTCGCCGCTGCGTTCTTTTATCTTGTAGTGACAGCCTTTGCAGTAGTCACTCATGCGGTTGATATAGGAACCGCTGGCAGAGTATGGTTTGGTTCCTACGATCCCGCCATCCGCAAACAGTGCCATACCTCGCGTATTTGGCATTTCAACCCACTCAATCGCGTCGACGTAAATACCGAGGTACCAACTATCGACTTGGTCAGGGTCTATACCCGTGATTAAACAGAAGTTGCCAGTGATCATTAACCTTTGGATGTGGTGCGCGTAAGCAAACTCAAGAGACTGGTCAATCGCATGCTTCATGCAGTTCATCTTGGTTTGTCCGTCCCAAAAGTAATGGGGCAGGTTATTATGTGCTGAGTAATGGTTTTTGTTGGCGTAAGCAGGCATGTTTGCCCAATAGACGGCGCGTATGTACTCTCGCCACCCCAGTATTTGGCGTACAAATCCTTCGACCTGTGCAATATCGATGCTTGGCTTATCTGGTGAGCTGTCTCGAAGACAGGATGCTTGGTAGGCCGACAGTGCTGCATCAATCACTTCTTTAGGGCTCAGCAGTTTACTGTTCAGCGAGAACGATATACGGCTATGATACAAGCTCCATTTAGAGTCGTGCTCTGTCGTCATCGCATCTTGAAACTGCCCAAATAACGGCAAGCAGACTTGGCAGAAATGAGCGAGTAGAGACAAGCTTTGTGCGCGGTTCACCGGCCATAGTAACTGGTTACCGACTTGACCAATGGTTTGTACTTGGTGACGTTCGATACGTTGCAAAATGTCGGTTATATCATTGGTAAACATCAGCGGCTGAGGTAGGTTTTCGATGTCTTGTTTCTTGAGCTTATTTCGATTGTTCGCGTCGTAATTCCATTTTCCGCCAACGGGCTTTCCGTCTTCTAGCAAAATGTCGAAACGTTTTCTCATTCGGCGATAGAAGTGTTCCATCATGATGTGTTTGTCTTTTGGAAACTGTTGTTCTATCTCCTCGAATGGAAAGAGGAAGTGTTCTGTATCACAACAACCTTTGGTCGCATTGGTCAGCTTGAGCTTGTTCATCTGCTCTAAGAGGCGATATTCATCTGGCCTTTGATATTCGAATTTCTCTGCGCCGAATTCGTGTACATAGTGCTTTAAAAGTGTGTCTAGGTTTTCAAATTGCGTTGTGTCGTCAAGAGTAAGGTGGAGTACTTGATGACCTTGTTCTTTGAGTTCGTTAGCGAAGTAACCCATCGCACAGAAAAACGCGGCCACTTTTTGAACGTGAGAGGCAACATAATCTGTTTCTTGTTTTAGCTCAGCAATGATGTAAATAACGTCATCGTTAACCTGTCTAAACCATGAATGCTCAATGTTGAGTTGGTCACCTAATACAAGTCGTACCGTTTTAAATTTCATAATGCGTCCTGGTTTGTGAGGCTTGTTGTGACTGCGTTACCGCCTGTCCATTGATTGATGAAGGCATGGTCTGGGTCGTACATTTCAGTACGTTGATTCAAATCGAAATGACGTGATTTGTTAATTATTAGACGCTTACGAGTTGATAGGCTGACAAGATCACAAATGACTACTCTAAGTGGGAAATAGGAGATTTCGATCAGGATGAGTGTGTTGAAGAGGATATCAAGCCAACCAATAATACCGATAGAGGTTGGCAATGCCGGTTATTTTTGAGTGTCGAACTGGAGCTTCTATTCCATTGGAACAACGAGAATATCGATAGGGGAAGTATCGATGATCTGTTTAGAATGGGAGATGAGCTTATGCCAAAAATCATGGTGATGGCCGCATAGCAATAGGTCAACGCCGTTGGCTTCGATGGCATTTTTGAGCTTATCGTTCAAATCACCCGTTCCCACGAAAATGTGCTTGATTGGGTGCTTGGCGTAGGCTTCAAACTCTTTCAAATGCTTAACGGCATCTTCATTGATGGGTAAATCACCGTCATTTCCCTGAATATCAACGAGCTCTGGATAAATTTCTCCATGCGTACCATCGATATAAACAAATGAAATGCCAGCCTCCAGTTTATCAGCGAAGAAGGTCGCTCTATCAATGAGAATCTTGGTGTCGTCAGACAGTTCAAGTGCGACCAGAATATGTCGGTAATCCATAATTAAAGCCTCTTGTTGTGAGTTATGTAACAAGCATAGTTTCTGTTGACGCAAATGATATCGAAGAGATCTCATATTCCGTAAAATCATCATTCAATGTTCTTCTAAGCACTATCGTATTTATATCGCTTTGATTGGTAAGAAATTTACAAAAGGTTGATATAGTGGTTGAAGCGCTAGCTTATGCTGTTAGATAGGCTTGATAGTTCAATGCGCCAATAACGAAGAGGCATCAATGACAGCACTACTAACCATTCCCACTCGAACATTAGGTTTCGACTACGATATTGAGATCCGAGACTGGTCTCAAAAGCTCGTCGGCTTTCATGTGTTTGAAGATGGTAGACGACCGCTTGATGGAGGCATTGGGCTGAGCCTCAACCTTGTTGAACAGTTTGACGTGAATGGTCGTTGGCTAAATTCATTACCTGCGCGTTATCGTGAAATCACCGACGACTTTCCAGAATACCAATACCAGATGTTGTGGCTTGCTGCGAATACTTATGAAGCCGCGCAATTGCTTGAATTAAGGCCTGTTATTTTGGCTTTGATCTGCATGAAATACAGTGTCGACAACAAGAAAGCACTGGCACTAAGTCGCTTAGGGCAGAAGAAGATCCTTACCAAGTTGGGCTTAGACGGCAGCAAGGCGACACTCAAATTCATCGACAAGCTAGAGCTTCATTACAATGTTGGTGATGAACTCGACCACATTGTTCGCATTCTCGAGCCACTGCAAAGACGAGTTCTTAAGTTTAAGCATTACTCAAAAGTTGGATACACAGCCCTGCGTTTGGACCAAGTTCATCCATTTCTAACTGGTAGCAGGCTAGGGATTGCAATGGTGGAAGAGGGCAGACTTAACGCACCATCGAAGATGGCGATGTTCCAAGATGCGATATTGCTAGGGCAAGATTTGGAGATGGATGACCCACTGCGCGCGATTACCAGTCAGAACTCTTTTGCGATGTTTGAACAACTCCATGACCGCTGGACGGAGCAACGCCAATTACGTCGTTTGGAGGGTAACTGCCCAATGGATAAAGACATCCCTTATCCCGTTCCTTTACTTGGCAATGACAACATTCATCCGCTCACGGATTATTACGACCTTGAACACGAAGGCATCGAGCAGAAGCACTGTATTGGCGTGTATCACAACCGAATCATGAGCGATCGTTATGTGGTGTTCCGCATGCTCAAGCCTCAGCGTTTAACCATAGGTTTACGCCGCGTCCCGAGCAAAGCATTTCCTTTTGAAATAGACCAAATCTGCGGAAAACGAAATGCACCTCCGTCGGAATCCGCTCGCCAAGTGATTCACGACTGGCTAGAAGCGAGTAAGCAAAAATATCCTAAGCAATAGCCATTAAGTAGAAGGAATACAGGATGTTTCAACAAGGCGATCTTTGCCCTCATTGTGGTTTGATTATTGTGATGCCTACGGATCTACAAGGTGAATGCCTAGGATGCAGCGAAGAAATTAATCAAGACCCAGCAGACGATTACGACGAAGAAGAGTAGCTTTACCTACACTTAGATTAAACAAGGCTAGGATAGCCGAATTACTCTCTTTAAAAGGACGGAAAAATGCAGAAAGTAATCTTTAGAAATTGCGATGAAAACTCACCTTATTGGCATGAGTTAGAGGGCTTATTTCAAAGTGAATGGTCTGATTTCAAGTTTAAAGATACATATAAAGAAAACGTACAACTCCCTCCAGTAATAACAGTACTTCGCGATAATGTGGTCATTGGTGGCTTGGCGTATTCCTATTTTCAAGAACCTCACCAAGTTCGTGATGTAGTGTGGATCAACGCTGTGTTTGTCGACCCTCAATGGCGCGGTCAAGGCATTGCCAGTGAACTGATTAATCGTGGTGTCAGACAGGTTTCTTCTGCAGTGCAAACTCAACTCTACGCGTACACCAATATCATGGGTCTCTACCAAGGGCTAGGTTGGTCAATCGTAAATATCGAATCAGAACCGAACCATAAAGTGATGAGTATTGAGCTTAATCGATAAGCTCGGAATAAAAGCCTGATATTAGTTTATCTGCCGTTCGAGTAATGAATTTCTCCCTTTCATCCATAATGCATAAACCTGTTAAATTTTCGTTGAAACTCATGCCGATATCGCCTTTAAATCAAACAACTAGCTGTTGATTAAAACGATCAAGACGATTTATTGCAGCAGTTGTTGAGCACAAAGCCTATATTGACTAGAATGACGCACTTTTTTTATTTACGTACATACAGGTAATGAACATGAGCGATACTAATTCAAGACCAGCTTTACCAGATCATCTTGCAGGTAACCCACGCAGCCCACACCACGTTGCTGAGTGTTTCGAATACCCAATTGGCATTCGTCTAAATGGTAAAGAGCGTACTGATGTTGAAGAATACTGCATCAGCGAAGGTTGGGTTAAGATCCCTTCTCCAAAAGCGCTAGATCGTTTTGGTCAGCCAATGCTTATTACTCTAAAAGGCACAGTAGAAGCTTTTTACATCGACGCATAATCATGTCGTGTGGCTAGCTAATACATCGACGCATAGTCACGTCGTGTGGCTAGCTAATACTTCGAGTAATTAGCTAATGTTTGCTTAATTAGCCAACATCAAGCCACCAAGCGTTATTACCTAAAAGGGTCTAGAGAAATCTAGACCCTTTTTGTTTGCATTGATTTTAGCGAACTTCTTTAACCAATAGCCCAAACCACCTTCATAACTCCACAGATTCAACCAAAATTGTTGTTATTCACTATGCATTCGCAGTAATAACAAAGTTGTTGTTGGTTGATTTATGTTCGCTCGCTCTTTTTGGATTTATTCGTACTCGAAAGTTCTGATGTTTAATTAAACAGATACAAACAAAAATATGAAGCGCAGTCTAATTAAATGAAACTAATATGCTGTATTTAAAGTTATTTTTTGTTAATAACTACCTCTATCACAGAAATTAATCCTGAAGCACATACAATTCCCTTGATTTCGAATGAGCGCTAAATTTTTTCGTTCGAGCATTTAAATTCTTCCTTCGCCCAATAATTATGAGGTTCCTATGTTTGGAATATTCAAACCTATGGCGCATATCGATCGCTTGTCATCAGATAAGATCGATAGCACCTACACACGACTACGATGGCAACTGTTTCTTGGCATCTTCGTTGGCTATGCGGGGTACTACTTAGTCCGTAAAAACTTTAGTTTGGCGATGCCTTATCTCATTGAACAAGGTTTTAGCCGTGGAGAACTAGGGGTTGCATTAGCGGCGGTATCTATCGCTTACGGCTTATCTAAGTTCTTAATGGGCAGTGTTTCTGACCGTTCTAATCCTCGATACTTCCTCAGTGGTGGCTTGTTAATGTCGGCACTGGTGATGTTCTGCTTCGGCTTTATGCCATGGGCTACAGGCAGCATTACTGCGATGTTTATCCTGCTATTCTTAAATGGTTGGTTCCAAGGTATGGGTTGGCCAGCTTGTGGGCGAACCATGGTTCACTGGTGGTCACGTAAAGAACGTGGTGAGATAGTGTCAGTATGGAACGTTGCTCACAACGTGGGTGGCGGTTTGATTGGCCCAATGTTCTTGTTGGGGCTGTGGGCTTTTAACGACGATTGGCGAACCGCTTTTTATGTTCCTGCATTTTTTGCCACTCTCGTTGCTGTCTTTGTTTGGTTTACTGTAAGAGATACACCTCAATCTTGCGGCTTACCACCGATTGAAGAACATAAAGACGATTACCCAGACGACTACGATACGTCTCATGAGAAAGAAATGACGGCGAAAGAGATCTTCTTTAAGTACGTTTTCTCTAACAAACTGTTGTGGTCAATCGCGATTGCTAACGCGTTTGTTTACCTTATCCGTTATGGCGTACTCGACTGGGCTCCGGTTTACTTAAAAGAAGCAAAAGACTTCTCTGTCGATAAATCATCTTGGGCTTACTTCCTGTATGAGTGGGCAGGTATCCCTGGCACCTTATTGTGTGGTTGGATTTCAGATAAGCTATTCAAAGGTCGACGAGCACCTGCAGGTATCTTGTTCATGGTTCTAGTGACAGTCGCTGTGTTGGTATATTGGCTGAACCCTGCGGGTAACCCAACGGTTGATATGTTGGCACTGGTTGCGATTGGTTTCCTTATCTATGGTCCTGTAATGCTGATCGGTTTGTATGCACTGGAACTTGCACCTAAGAAAGCTGCAGGTACAGCGGCTGGTCTAACAGGTTTGTTTGGTTACTTAGGTGGCGCGGTTGCTGCGAACGCAATACTCGGCTTTATGGTTGACCATTACGGTTGGGATGGCGGCTTCATTATTTTGGTCGGCGCTTGTGTAGCTTCAATCATCTGTCTGCTGTACGCCTTCTTAGGTGAGCGTGCGCACCATAAACAAAAAGATCTCGAACGAGAGAAAGAAGCGTTAGCTCAGTAGTGTATTTACTGAATCACATCTATAAATAACAACAGAGGCAGGTATATCCTGCTTCTGTTTTATCAAGGGAAACAATAATGAAAACAACGTCACTGTCTCTGACCTTATTAGCACTAAGCTTATCTGCAAATGCATTAGCAGATCCTTTAGTGATTGCGCATCGCGGTGCTTCTGGTTATTTACCTGAACACACATTACCCGCTAAAGCGCTCGCTTATGCAATGAAACCCGACTACATCGAACAAGATGTCGTGATGACCAAAGACGACCAATTGGTGGTTTTGCATGATCATTATCTAGACCGAGTCACCGATGTCGCGGATCGCTTTCCAACACGTGCTCGTTCAGATGGCCGTTACTACGCGATTGATTTTACGCTCGCTGAGATCAAATCATTAAAGGTGACCGAAGGCTTTAAGTTAGATGAACAAGGCAACAGAGTGGCAGGGTACCCAACGCGCTTCCCAATGTGGCAGTCTGATTTCCGTGTCGCTACCTTTGCAGAAGAAATCGAGCTGATCCAAGGCCTAAATAAGACCTTAGGTTATGACGTGGGCATCTATCCTGAAATTAAAGCACCTTGGTTCCATCGTCACGAAGGCAAAGATATCTCAAAAGCTGTGCTTGCAACCTTGCATCAATATGGTTACCTATCAAAAGACGACAAAGTGTATTTGCAGTGTTTTGACGCCAATGAACTTCAACGCATTAACGATGAGCTCATGCCAGCGATGGAAATGGATCTTAAGCTCGTTCAGTTGATGGCTTATACAGATTGGAATGAAACCATGACGTACCAAGGTGACAAAGCAACGCCGTACAGTTATGACTGGATGTTTGAAGCTGGTGGCATGGATAAAGTGGCGACTTATGCGGAAGGAATAGGCCCTTGGAAGCCAATGTTGGTGGACGATGCATCGACCAAAGATAACATCATTATTAAACCGTTAATGAAGTCAGCAAAAGACGCGGGCTTAAACGTTCACCCATACACGTTCCGTGCTGACCCGGGAAGAATCCCAGCTTATGCTGACAACTTTGATGGCATGTTGGATGTCTTCTACAACCAAGTCAAAGTTGATGGTGTGTTTACCGACTTCCCAGACAAAGCGGTCGACTTCTTGAACCGTTAATACCCCGTCAGTTACGAGCTATTAGTAACGAGACACTAAGAGCCAAAAGCACCGACTAAAGGTGCTTTTGGCTCTTCTTTCACTTTTTGGATCTCCTTGTACTGGCCTCGAAATCCTACCTATATTCTTCTTTCTCAGCCCACATTTTGATATTCACTCGGTTTACAGCTATAACCTGACTTGATAGGTTACTCCCACTGCAGCCAGATGCTTAATCTATAAGTGTTTATCGGCTCAACCTGATATTGAATTTGGAAAGATCATGGAAGAAAGAAGCAAAGCTTATCTTGATAGCTACCTCAACACATTACCAGCAGACGTTGCTTCGCAATACACCTCTTTTAGTGCCGACTATTACTGTGCTGATGAATACAACGCCAACCTCTGCGCCCAGTTAATTCTCAAGGGTGAAAAACAAGCGTCTTGCAGCCTTGAATATTGGTACAGCCATGAAGGCGAGACGAGACCAGTAGTTGGTCACTTGCAAGTCGTCACTGACTGGGATGGCAAGCCAGTTTGCATTGTAGAGATCACTTCAGTCTCACAGTGCAAATATAACGAAGTGACGGCGGAGTTTGCTGCTGCCGAAGGCGAGGGTGACAAAACACTCGAATGGTGGAAAGAAGCTCACTGGAACTTCTTCTCTCGTGAATGTGAAGAGCTTAAGATCTCACCAAGTGAAGACATGCTACTTATGTTGGAGCGTTTCAAAGTGGTTTATCAACAGTGAAGCCCCAGTGAGTGCCGTGTTGAATCTCGAGGCTCGGCACTTTAAGTGTCTTTGACTAAAGCAAGATAACTAGACACCGAACCGCTATTGTCCTTACCAAACGTCACTGCGACTCCACATTTGGGCTATGTTGAACAAAATAGCTACGAACTCTACTTCGACATCGCTTTCGACAACATTCTGTCCTATCAAAGAGGTGGCTTGTAGCGATAGAATCTGCCCAAAGCAATAAAAAGGTAGAGAAGTATGAGCTTAACAATCAGAGAAGTCGCGGTAGAAGATGCACAAGGCATTATTGATGTATTAAATCCAATCATTATCGAAGCGCGTTATACGATCTTGGATCAGACTTTTACTGTTGATGAAGAAAAGGCATTCATTGAGTCGTTCCCTGAGCGCGGTGTGTTCAGCGTTGCAGTCAACGAAACGACCAACCAGTTACTTGGTTTTCAGAATGTCGAACCATTTGCTACTTACACTAAGGCCTTTGACCACGTTGGTATTATTGGCACTTATGTTGATGCAAATAGCCGTGGGCAGGGCGTTGCCAAGCAGTTGTTTGATTACACATTCAAATCAGCCAAAACCAAAGGTTATGAAAAGCTGTTCGCCTATGTCAGAGCAGATAACGAACGCGCGTTAGCGGTATACCTTAAGCAAGGTTTTGAAATCGTCGGAACGGCTAAGAAACACGGTAAGATTGGCGACCAGTACTTTGACGAGATCCTGATCGAGAAGTTTTTATAGGCTCGCTTAAACATTAGATAATTCATCGTATGCAGGAGGCAAGATGACAAAGCTAATCGAATTAACAGAAATAGTCTTATTCGACTGGGGCAATACGCTGATGGTCGATTTCCCAGACGCACAAGGGAAGATGTGTGACTGGGAAACCGTACAAGAAGTGAGTGGTGCTCGTGCATTACTGGCGGAGTTGTCGAAAACTCATCTAGTTTATGTTGCTACCAATGCTGGTGATTCCAGTAAAGACGACATCATTCGAGCCTTTGAGCGTGTTGGCCTGTCTCAATATATCTTGGGTTACTTTTGTAAGGCGAGCATTGGCTTTTCTAAGTTCGAGTCGGGGTTCTATCCTGCCATTATTTCTAAGCTCGGTGTTTCACCACAAGAGATCACCATGGTAGGCGACACTCTAGAGAAAGACATTTACCCAGCACTTGAAGCGGGTTTGCAAGCGGTGTGGTTGAACACGGAAGGTGCTGAGCTTAAGTCACAGCATCCAGGTATCGTACAAGTTCAATCCCTAAGCGAACTGTTGGAGTAGCGCGATTAACTCTCTGATATTAAGTTCAGATAAAGCGCTTGTCCGTTTTGACGTAAACCTCTCATCTCTTTGCTGTCTAATCCTCTAAGCTAAGTCTAGTTTCCACTATGAGGGCTAGGCTATGAATATCGAACGTCACGGAATATCGGTTGGAATTGAACGTGTTAGCGGTGAAACCATTGTTGTGTTCAAAGCGAAAGGCAAACTCACACACGATGACTATCAAGCAATGATGCCAATTCTAAATACCACGTTAGAAGAACTCGATTCATCGAAACTCAAGATGCTGGTCGACATCTCCACCTTAACGGGTTGGGAGTTACGTGCTGCTTGGGATGATTTCAAACTGGGATTAGAGCTCAATTCGAAGATAGACAAAATCGCGATTTATGGTGACAAAAGCTGGCAAGAATTCGCTTCAAAAGTAGGGAGCTGGTTTGTGTCTGGTGAGATCAAGTCATTCGAAGACCACGATTCTGCGCTTAAGTGGTTGGTCGATTGATAATATTCGCGAACAGCTAACGAACAATCAGTAAACATCGCCAATGACAGTTGACGAGCATTGTCTCGAACGCTGTCATTTTTCGTTTTGGTTATGATATTTCCCATTCGATTCAATAGAGTATATTCATTCCAGCGTGTAACATACCCAGGCTTTGTTTGGTCGTGAGTAGCAGTGTGGCCAGATTCAGTAATAACGAGAACTAAAACAGACATGAGGTCTAACGACATGCATAAGGTAATTGATAAGCTGGCGAAAGTGATGAGCAAGCACTGGTTCGCGAAATCAAAGAAGAGATCTCGGTAGATTTAGTGCCTGATTCAATCAAATACGTTGAGACCTTTACAGGTCAAGCTGATGGCAAAGCGGAAGGCGTATCGGTGAAATTGACTTGTTATCTTGCCGATTATACTGGAGAACTGTCTCCAGATGCTGAAATCGAAGAGCTTAAGTTTGTTGATGGCAACGATAGAGCGGTATGCTCATTGGCGGCACTGGTTGCGCTTGATTGGTTAGAAGCGAACCAATATTTGGCTTAAGGTTTTATCTGATATTAGCTCATGCTGAAGATTGCTCTTCAAAAGATCATCGCTTACGAATAGCTTGAAGGGCGGCTGTCTTTCATCAACAGGTCGAGTTTCCTTTGAGCTTTCTTCGTGTCTTGTAAATCCACCACCTCAATCATTTCACACTCATCTCGTACCATCTCATTAATTAGGCTTGGGTAGTGTCGGCAATCTTCTGGTCGGTCTAAGTAAATGCTACATGTGTACTTGGCTTGAGCCTTGGTGTCTTTCGTCGGAACCAGCTCCAGAAAAGGGCAGCGAGTTAAACGTTCGCCAGATTCAGGGTCGAACCAGATCTCGCTTCCTCGAACATATTCAAAGATGTCTGGGTTGAACAACTCCCACAAATCGATCTCTTCTTGAGTCGCGGCAAGGTCGCCATCTCCGTATTTGATACAGCATTTTCCGCATTGATTACAATCTTTCATTATCGACTTCATAAGTTGGTGAGCTTTTATCATTTTACCACTGATAGGCGTGGCACGTTGATTTTGTTGTTCATGGTTAAGCCGTTACGGGCGGGAACTTGGAATAGCGGTACTTAAAATCAATTTATCTATGAACCGCCACTCCAATCAAAGCTGTAAACAGTGATACAATTTGCGCCTCTCACGTTATTCAAACAAAGGCATCAAGATGAGAACCGTATACACCACCGAAGGCAACATTAACGCAAAGAAACAAAAAGAGGCTTACCCAAAGCTCGCTTTATGTGACAAGTGCGTTGGTGACTATGTGGTTATCGAGCAAGGTGAACGAACTTACAAGCCTTGTGCTAAATGTGGTGCCGACGATTAATGCGCCTTGATAAATACCTATGTAAAAGCACTGACCTAACCAAGCCTGAAGCGATTGAACGCATCCATAATGGCGAGGTGAACGTAAACAGTGAAACAGTCACCGATGAATCGACTCAGGTTCATGAAACCAACGCCATCTTGTTTAATGGCATGCCGCTTAAATTGCGTGAATTTCGATACCTCTTAATGCACAAGCCTGCGGGTACTATCTGTTCTAATGTCGATGAAGTTTATCCTTCACTGTTCAACTACATCGAGATAGACAAAGCATCAGAACTGCACATCGCAGGGCGCTTAGATGCCGACACAACAGGCTTAGTCTTGATTACCGATGATGGGCGATGGTCATTCAACATCACTCTGCCAACCAAGTCATGTAAGAAGGTATATCGCGTGACATTGTCACGAGATATCAAAGATGATGTCGCTGACAAGTTCAAAGCGGGCATTCAATTGCAGGGCGAACAAAAACTGACGCGTCCGGCAGAACTCGAAGTGATTACCAGTAAAGAAGTGCTGTTGACCATTACAGAAGGTAAGTTTCATCAAGTAAAACGAATGTTTGCTGCGGTAGGGAATCGAGTTGTTGGACTACACCGTGAGCAGATTGGTGATGTTCGTTTAGATGTTGAAGCAGGTCAGTGGCGTTATCTAACTAAAGCCGAAGTCGACTCATTTCAGCAAGACTCTGAATAAACGCTGTAACCACTTAAAGCGTTAAGCGTGTCAGGACCAGAATATCAGCACTATAAGGATCTAGGATGGAAAACCTCAAAGTCTCAGAAATTAAGTCTTTCGTGCCCGCGAAAGACTTCGATTTATCTAAGCGTTTTTACCAGTCAATCGGCTTCGAAGTGATGTCTGAATTTCACGATATCGCCTATCTACGACACGGCAGTTGTGCGTTCCTTCTGCAAAATTTTTATGAACCTGCGCACTGTCACAATTACATGATGCACTTGCTGGTTGAAGACGTGAAAAGTTGGTATCAACACATTCAAAACTCTAATGTAGTGTCGGAATTTGAAGTCAACGTTTCCGAGGTTGTTGAACAGCCTTGGGGAATGCTTGAGTTTTGTATCACTGACCCAAGTGGTGTGCTGTGGCGTGTGGCTGAAAACATCAGGCCGCGTTAATTCATCCAACTTGCATTAAGGCCAGTGAAAACTTCAAATTATCCATCTGTTTCTTTATTTATGCCGACATAAGGCAATGATCAAATAGGTTCAAACATGGATATAAAGGCTAAAATGCACAGCCAAGACGTTTACTACTGTGACGACGTTGATTTGGTTGCTGAGCAAACTCAATGCTTAGAAGTGCTATACGATTTCAACCATACTCGCCCGAGCGAAGGTGATAAACGACAACAAATCATGAAGCAGTTGTTCGCCGAAGTCGGTGAGGGCTGCTACATTGAACCACCATTACATGCGAACTGGGGGCGTCACACGCACCTAGGCAACAACGTATACGTGAACTTTAATCTGACTCTGGTCGACGACACAGACGTATTCATCGGCGACAACGTGATGATAGCGCCTAACGTGACCATTGCCACTGGCACACATCCCATCAGCCCAGAACTCAGGCTAAAAGCAGCGCAGTTCAATGTTCCCGTTCGTATTGGTAACAACGTATGGCTTGGCGCGCACACAGTCGTACTTCCCGGTGTCACCATTGGTGAAAACTCAGTAATAGGCGCAGGCAGCATCGTCACCAAAGACATCCCAGCCAATGTCGTCGCAGTTGGCAACCCATGCAAAGTGATACGCGAAATCAACGAGAGCGACCGAGAGTATTACCACAAAGATCGCCGCATTCCAGATGAACTAAAGTAGGCGGTTTTTCACACGCCTGAAATTAGCTGTGACATAAGTCATTGCTATGCAATGGCTTGGTTGTATATTACTTATCTATCTTAGAAACTAGACAAAATTATTCTGGAGTTAAGTGCAGAATTTTTCTGTCTGATAGCTGTTATATGTACAGGGAGTTTCAATGAAGGGTTTTCTCAAAGGGATTTTATCTTATCTTGTTGTGATCTCGGTAGCTCTGCTAATTTCTCGCAATTTTTTTGATTACCTATCCACAATAGACTTGGTTGACTACATTGCATATAGCGGGGTTTTACTTGTTGTATTGGCAGGCATTACATTTGATGGTAACAATCTAGCTAATCAAGACTTTTTGTCGTTAATGATTCATCGTGAACTTGTGTCCCGAACCAATGACTTTCAAGACGAAACTAATAAAGTAAGTTTTGCAGTTAATGTCGGATTGATAGGAATATTTTTACTTATTGCTAGTGGCGTAATGGCTTGGCATATTAGTAAGTAAAACATATAACAAGGTGCCTAAATCTGAATCGTAAACGCGTGCCGAACTCGCTTCGCTCAGACATGACACACCCACTCACAGCGTAGCTAAGCGTTATGCCTCGTATTTCTTCCAGAGTTAAAGCAACTACCATATCTAGTCTTAATAGTATGTTTAGGTGCACGGTGCCTTTCTTAACTATTTGGTAGAGTGACATTTCAATGAGCATGGAGGTTTTGTAATGGGAACTGTAATCGGTTTGGTGATTCTAGCTGCTATAGATTGGTATCTTGTTCGTAAAACAGGGCTTCATATTCATAAATGGATCTCTACAAAATATGCCGCGTATCTGTCGGAGAAGGGAAACAAAAAATAGCCTTTCTTATTAAGTCATCGGTATAAAAAGTGTTATCTGCTATTCATTTTACACACATTGCAAAGATTGGAGGATTCATGAAAGGTAAAGGAAAGTGCCTATGTGGCTCGGTTGAGTTGGAAGTAGAGTACGCCAGTAATGAATTGGGGGCTTGTCATTGTAGTATGTGTAGAAATTGGTCTGGCGGGCCGATGTTAGTCATTGATTGTGCTGATTCCGTCAAAATATCAGGTGAATCAAATGTAGTGAGATATAAGTCATCCGATTGGGCTGAGAGAGGGTTCTGCGGTAAATGTGGTACTCACTTGTTTTACTTTTTAGTGCCAAATAATCAGTATCATCTTCCTGTCGGTTTATTGATGTCTGGGGGTGACTACAAATTAACTCATCAGATTTTTATCGATGAAAAGCCCGAATACTACGAATTTAAAAATGAAACACAAAATATGACTGGCGCAGAAATATTTGCCCACTTTGAAAGTGGAGAGTAAATATGAAGACAGATTTTTCTAAATTAGCGACAACTGAGTACGGAAATATACTAAGTAACAATCACTTTATTGACTTTAGTATTGGTCCTCTTTGGCAGGGAATGCCGCGAATTTGTGGAGAAGCGTTTACTGTCCAGTTAACGTCTGGTGATAATTTAATGCTTCATTCAGCCATATACGAAGCACCAAAAGGTTCCATCATTGTAGTAGATGGCGTTGATAGCGAATATGCTGTAGCCGGCGGTAATGTATGCGCAGTCGCGAAGAGTCGAGGTATCAAAGGCTTTATTATTGATGGTGTCATTCGAGATTTGACTGAAATTTCAGATATGAAGTTTCCAGTTTTTGCGAAAGGTGTTCATCCAGTTCCGGGAAAGAAAGAGGTCTATTCTGAATTGGGCGCTCCAATCACTTGCGGCGGAGCAAAGGTCTCTACGGGAGATATCATTGTTGCCGATGTAGAGGGTATTGTCGTTATTCCTAAACCCAGAAAAGACGAAGTGTTTTTAATGGCTTCACAGAAAGCGAGTAAAGAGGCGTCATTAACACTCGCTGAGTGGGAAATAAACCACAGGGCCAAAATAGCTCAAGCAATAACGTCTGCGAAACAAAAACCTGAGAGCACTGTAAGCTGATTCGCAATGCGCGGCATTCTTGTCTGTTAACAAGCGAAGTCATCATCCGCCTCTCACATCTCATGGACGGCAAGTCCGCACAATAAGAAAGCGCATGATTTCTACAAAAGGTTGGGTGCAAAGGTTGAGCGAATGGATGGTCAAAGACCTTATTTCCGTTGGGCAATGTACGATTCGTGATTAGATAAAAAGGGAATGATGAATAAACAAAAACTCAAGAACCTCATTCAACAAGTTCCTGAGCTAATCGAAACAGCCAACGTATGTCGTGAGGTGGGTTTGCCAAACTTCTATATTGCAGGCGGCGCCATCACTCAAATAATCTGGAATGATATCGAAAACAAACCGCTTCTAGACCAAGTTAAAGACTTAGATATTGTCTATTTCAATAATGCATCAGCCCTCACTGAGGACGAATTCAAAAACCGCATTCGTTCGCGGTTAAGTCATCGTGTCGACGTGGATGTAAAGAACCAAGCGACCATCCATGAGCGTTACGCTAAGAAGTTCGGTTGCTTGATTCAACCATACGATCGTGTTGAACAAGGTATCAAGTCTTGGCTTTCTGCGCTTGCTATCGGGTTTACTCTGGATGATTCAGGCGATATCAAGTTGTTTGCACCATACGGTGTAGAGGACGCGTTTGATATGCTGATTAAACCGAATAAGCGAGCAATGACAGAAGCGAACTACAACAAAATGACCGCTGGTTATAAGGCTAGATGGCAGCAAGTAAAAGTGTTTCCTTGGGTGTGATCGACAGAGCTTTACGAGATCATTCTCAACATTTGGTATTTAACTCGGCTTGGCGCTAGTGGTAAGTTTGAGCGTAATCTCGGCATTGTTAGTCACTTAGCTGTTCGTTTGTCTTTTGGTAAGAATTAAGGAGTTTTAAGTGAGTCAGGAAGTAAGAGTAGGTATCGCTGCGGTTATTCTACGTGAAGGGCGAGTGTTACTTGGAGAGCGAATTGGTTCTCACGGAGCTCATACGTGGGCAACGCCGGGCGGACACCTTGAATGGGGTGAGAGCATTGAAGAGTGTGCCAAACGCGAAACACTCGAAGAGACTGGCCTCGTTGTTAGTGGATTTGAAAAGCTCTCTTTTACCAATGATATTTTTGAGAAAGAGAACAAGCACTATATAACGCTGTTTGTTGTAGCTTCTGACGCTAGCGGCAAACCACAGGTGACAGAGCCTGATAAATGTAAGCAATGGAAATGGTTTAAGCTAGATGAGTTACCTGAGCCATTGTTTCTTCCTCTGACGAATCTGTTGAGCGACCCGGTCATCCTTGGGAAGTTAGCGCCGTAAACGTGAACGATTGGAGGGCATATCAATGAGAGCACCTTTTCAAGTTTTAGTCTTTCCCTATCAAATAGTCGACACCAAACCTCGGTTTTTAATCGTACGCAGAAGTGACAATAGTGTATGGCAGGCAATATCCGGTGGTGGCGAAAATGATGAATCAATTCTTGAAGCAGCAAAACGAGAGCTTTCTGAAGAAACTCAGTTAGTCGGTGATAACTGGCAGCAGCTTGATTCAATGTGCATGCTTCCAAAAGTCTTTTATGCAGGGAATTACAATTGGACTGAGCATCCATTCGTCATTCCTGAGCATTCCTTCTCAGTTAAAGTCACAGAAGATCCTGAACTATCAAGTGAACACACAGATTACCGTTGGTGCGACTACCAAGAAGCTATTGAACTTCTAACATATGACTCAAACAGAAACGCGCTTTGGGAGATTAACGAAAGGCTTTATAAAGCTAGCTAAAGTACACAGATTAATTAACTCTATATTAGAGTGGAAATCCTGATTAGATTCTTACTAATCTCTCGCTATTTAGTGAATAGGTAAATCATGACATTACGAGTAGTTCCAGAGCTTTATTGTTTCGATATTAATGTGAGCAAATCCTTCTTTGTCGATGTGTTGGGGTTTGAAGTGAAATACGAGCGCTCAGATGAAGAGTTTGTTTATCTAACGCTTGACGGTGTTGATGTGATGCTTGAAGGGATTGCGGGCAAAAGTCGAAAATGGCTTTCAGGTGATCTGGAGTTTCCGTTAGGGCGTGGTGTTAACTTCCAATGGGATGTTATCGATATCGAACCACTTTATCAGAGAGTTAACGAAAGCGCCGCTGATTCTATTTACTTAGCGTTAGAGTCAAAGTCTTATCAATGTGGGGATTCGATCGCGACTCAGAAGCAGTTCATCGTTCAAACTCCTGACGGTTATCTCTTTAGGCTCTGCCAAGATATTCATTAAGTCATGACCTTTTGGTTGGATACCAAATGCTGGTCTTTGCTCTAAATTATTGGATGGACTAAACGTATTAACTGAGTACTAAGGTTGCATTTCCCAAACTACGGTTCTCGAGACACTAGCGATGAGCTTTAGTCGGTTTTTCACGCGTGTTATACAGAAGGAACAACAATGATAACTATCGAAAGGCTTGAAGAATCACATGTGGCGTTAGTTCAGGCCATCCAACTCGCCCACGAACAGGTCAAGTTCGCTGGCACAGCTGCAGAGTTTTTATTAGACGGCAGTGAAACGACGCACTTGCACGTGATTAAGTCTGATAACGAAGTTGTGGGTTTCTTTAAGCTGGATATAGCTTACGCAGAGCACTACGAATTCTGCCCAGAAGGAAGCATTGGCTTAAGAGCTTTTGTGCTTGATAAAAACCAGCAAGGTAAAGGTTTAGGAACTGGCACGGTCAAAGCTTTGTTTCCATATTTAAAAGCGAATTACTCAGCGTATGAGTCGATTTACTTAACTGTGAATTACAAAAATCCGGCAGCATTCAACTGTTATAAGAAAGGCGGCTTCGAAGATACCATTGAGCAGTATTTAGGTGGCGCAGCAGGCCCGCAATTTATCATGCGCGGTCAAATTGCTTAGTAATATGAAACCGACTAATTATTTGATGAGAAACACCTGCACAGCTGTATGCAGATTGAGAGTCTTAAAGAACACGAGAAGGAAATTTGATGAAGGTTCAATATCTTGAAGTGGTTACCCCAGAAGTCGATGTTGTTTGTGCAACATACGCTCAGCTCTACAACGTGAAATTCAGTGGTGCAGATGTGAACCTTGGTGGGGCGCGCACTGCAAAGCTATCTAATGGCGGGGTAATTGGCATTCGAGCACCGCTTCGTGAAACTGAAGAACCAACTGTTCGTCATTACACGCTGGTTGAGGATATTCAGTCTGCAGTAACTGCTGCCGAGAAACTAGGCGCCGAAGTTGCGGTGCCGCCAATGGAGTTACCACGTCACGGGATGTGTGCCATTGTTATTCAAGGTGGCGTCGAACTCGGATTCTGGGAGTTATAGGTGGTACATAGCTTTTAGATTTTGAAGGACGAGATACTACGATTTATGATGCGACACCTAGTGTCTTTGCCAGCTTCATGGCATCATTCCACGCAGCTAAAACCCCAACAAGGTATGTTATGAAACAGAATATTGTCCACATTGCACTCGTGGTAAAAGACTACGATGAAGCGCTTGATTTCTATGTAAACAAGCTTAAGTTTGATCTCATCGAAGACACGTATCTACCAGAAGAAGATAAACGCTGGGTTGTTGTTGCCCCACCAAATTCAACCGGTGTGAGCCTGTTGCTTGCTAGAGCTTCCAAGCCAGAGCAACTTGACTTCATCGGCAACCAAGCTGGCGGACGCGTATTCCTATTCTTAAACACCGATGATTTCTGGCGTGATTACGAACGCATGACGTCTTTGGGCATTAACTTTGTCCGAGAGCCTAAAGAGCAAGGCTACGGCACCGTTGCTGTGTTTGAAGATCTTTACGGTAACTTGTGGGATCTGCTTCAGTTAAACCCTGAACACCCTATGGCTAACAGGTAGAAAAGCTTAGTCAACAACCTTAATTCTGGTCATACGGATAGGCAGGAGCGACATGGAAGTCACAAGGTATCAACCCAAGTATTTAACCGCTTTACAGGCGCTCTATCTAGAATCAAGACAGGACACCTTTCATTGGGCTGATGCCGACGCTTTTGAGTTATCCGATTTCGAATTAGATACAGAAGGTGAGCAGATATGGGTGGCTGTTTCCGGCGACAAGGTTTTAGGTTTTGCCTCTGTTTGGGAACCTGAGAGTTTCATCCATCACCTCTATGTGTGCCCGCGAACGCTACGTTCTGGAGTAGGCTCTGCTTTACTCAATACCTGCAAACAACATTACACTGATCTGACTTTGAAGTGTTTGACTGCCAATGAACATGCTATTGGCTTTTACCAGTCGCAAGGTTTTGTTATCTCATTCACAAAAGGAGAGGGATTAGAGCGTTATCATTTAATGGAATACAGATAGCTGATATCTAAAGTTAGGATGTGAGCTACAACTTAGCTCTAAGTATTGAAAAATCAAATTTGAGTTCTTTGTTTACGGTGCAATAGATAATTTCAAATGGTAGCGTCATCCAATTCTGTTTCAATGTTTAGTCGTTACTAGAGGTCCCGAATGAATCAAGTTGAAGTTCTTTATGCCCTAATGAATAGAATAGTGTCTGATTTAAATAAACGTTTGCCAGTTTCTTTGGTTCTACATCAGCAACAAATAACAACAAAGAATATTAGTTTGAGTGGGGCTAATGGGAGGGTATGGGTATCTCCATGTCAGGGCGGTTACGATATTTCGATTAGCGGAATTTCGCTCGAAAATGATATGACGGCAAGGTTAACATCTTATTTTGGTCGCAATCCGGATGGCTACAAACATAGAAATGCAACTCGAGGTTTTGAACGCCAGCCTTTTTGGCGCACAAGTAATTTTCTAAACGTCGAAGTCGTTTGTGAAATGTATGCCAAGACTACTCAATAGTAAATTAATGTTGAAAAGGATTTGCTTCATTTCAAGCTTGCATACTTACGTAGGTTTCTGAACATTGGAGATAATATGGAAATAAAACAGCTTTCAGCGACGGAGGTACTTCCGGTTAGGCATCAAGTGCTTTGGCCTGATAAACCGATGTCATTTTGTATGGTGCCAGATGACGAACAAGCAACGCATTACGGCGCGTTTGTTGGTGAGCAGTTGGTTTGTGTCGCGTCTATCTATATCCAAGGCAATGAAGCGAGGCTGAGAAAGTTTGCCACGCTGCCTGAATTCCAAGGGCAGGGAATCGGTTCAAACGTGATTGATCATGCCATCTCTAACCTCAAAGAATCAAACATCCAATATTTTTGGTGCGATGCGCGCACAACGGCTTTAGGTTTTTATCAAAAGTTTGGGATGGCTGTAGAAGGCTCTGAATTTGAAAAATCGGGTGTTGCGTATTACAAAATGTCGGTTCATTGGGAGTAACGCTTCTTTGTCGCTAAGTTAACTCTCAGCTCCGATAAATCATCAACTTAAGTTAAGGAAGCTCATCGTGGAAGAAATCAAAGGCATTCTGCAATTCATGGTCGAGATTGAACAATTAAAGGATGTTCATCGACAGACAAAACCGGTTGGATTGGATCGATATGAAAACTCCGCTGAGCACAGTTGGCACGTCTGTTTGAGCGCACTCATGTTGAAAGACTATGCCAATGAAGAAATCGATATTACGCGAGTAATGAAGATGCTGCTGATTCATGATCTTGGGGAAATCGATGCCGGAGACACCATCATTTATGCCAGTGAAACCGAAGAAAACAAGCTCAAAGAGAGAAACTGCGTCGAGCGGTTGCTGAAATCATTGCCGAGCCATTCAACAAGCGAGTATTTGGATTTATGGCTTGAGTTCGAAGCCGGTGAGTCACCAGAAGCTAGATTTTGTAAGGCGATCGATAGAGTGCCGCCTTTGCTTCATAACATCCATGGTGGTGGTCACAGCTGGAAGAAGCACAACATATCCAAAGACAAAGTACTGACCTTCAATGGCGAGCGTATTTCTAAAGGCAGTCGTGCCTTATGGAAAGAGCTAGAAGTGCAACTTGAAGGTGCTGCGGAAAAAGGGCTATTAAAGTAAAAGTTAATTTCATCCTTAGCGTAAGAATAGCTTTAGCTTTTCAATGAGGGAGATCTCGATGGTAACTGATTCAAGATGCATGGCACTTACCTTGTGTCTCATTTCTTTCTAATAAAACTCTAGTGGACAACAATAAGTTCGAGAACCGAGTGATAAGTTGTTAGTATGTATCAAATTTATAAATATCAGTTGGCTTATATAAATGCTTGATAATAAGTATATTAAACACCCTTATCACTGTGAGCAGTGCGACGCACTTACCCCGCACCTTGCTGTTAGCGCTTCCGATGCTGAATCTAAAGCGGACGCTGAATCTGAAAAGAAACAATGGAAGTTAGGCGTGTTGATGGAGTACCTGGTGACGTTATTGTTTAGAGGTGACCATAATGTTCCCGGTTTTTATGTAGACAGTGATTACGAATACCAATGTGAGAAATGTGGGACTAAGTCGTGGCACTGATTGGGTATGAACATTTGATGTAAATCTCATGACAATAATAAATATGAGTCAGAAATTACAAGGGACTGTATGGAAATCATATCCGAAATCGAAGTGTCCAAAAAGCAACATCAAGCCATTACCGCTCTGAGAAATAGCTCTTTCCCCGATCATCAGGTAGAGCGTTCTTATTATAAACAACTCCCTCATATGCGAGCTCTGCAATACCGTGAAGAACGACTGGTCGGCTACCTTGGTCTTGATTACCGTATGGTCAGTGTTGGTGACAGTGCTTACAAAGTATTAGGTGTTATTGATTTTTGTGTTGCTGAGAATGTCCGAGGGCAAAGTGTTGGTAAATCTATGCTGTGTGAATTGGATGAGTATGCAAAGAATAGGGATGTCGATTTCATTATTTTGATATCAGATCTTCATGATTTCTATTCCTCACAAGGGTATATCCAAATTACTAGTACTAACTCTTGGTTAAGACTTCATGAGCACCTTAGTTATGGCGTCGCTGTTGAAGAAATTGATGACCTATATGTAAAGCCATTGAACGGAAAACAATGGCCTTTAGGGGATATTGATTGGCTTGGCTATATGTATTAGCTCTCTTGTTTTAAGTTACTCCATGAGTTAACGATGTGAATAAACCCTAGGTAAACTGATGATAATAAGACGCATTAGAAAAGTGATCCTCTCTGCAAACTGAGAATGGAATCGCGTCTATACTGACATGGGTTACGTCGCTGAATTTGGAAGTGGCGCTATGAATGTAAGTTTGATTAGGTTAAATCTCAGAGGTGACGATGAAAAAATTACTACCACTATGCGCCATTTTACTCTCGGCATCATTTTCAGCTGCGGCTTCTGATGGTTTGATTAAATACCAAAGTAATTATTCAGTGAAAGAGACCGCTGACCGCTTTGAAGAAATCGCCAAGAGCAAAGGTTTGACCTTGTTTGCGAGAATCGACCATCAGAAAAACGCGAGTAAGGTCGATCTTGAATTGAGACCAACGGAAGTCATCATCTTTGGTAACCCGAAAGTAGGGACACCATTAATGCAATGTGCTCAAGAAGTCGCGATAGATTTACCGCAGAAGGTGTTAGTCACTGAGGATTCTAATAAGAAAGTATGGTTGTCTTACAACGATCCTAATTACTTGGTAGAGCGTCACGCGATCAATGGCTGTGACGAGGTCGTTAAGAAAGTATCGGGTGTACTAAGCAAGCTATCAGAAGCGACAGTGGCGAAAAAGAAAGCAAAATAACCAAGATCAATAAGCACTCATTAAGACTATTAATGGGTGCGATATGACGATGATATCGCTTATTAGTCATTGTGTTGACAACTAAGCAACAATATATAAAAGTAGTTTTATGAAACTGAATTTAGCGCCATCTAACCAACGAATTATCATCATTCCATAGGAATGGTGGGATTGTTGATGCGCTTTGTTTATCGAACCCACCCGTAAGGTGGGTTTTTTGTCGCTGTCTTATGGGTTTTATCTGAATAGAGGAAGTCATATGAAAAAGATCGCGGTTTTTGGCAAGCCTGGGAGTGGAAAATCCACAATCAGCAAGGCGTTAGCACTAGCTACAGGCATAGAGCTTCACCAGTTAGATTCTATTGTTTATAAGGCCAACGGAGAGTTTGTTGAACGTGAAGTATTCGAGCAGGCTCATGAGAGCATACTTAAGTCAGAAAGCTGGATCATCGATGGTTTTGGCCCTCTAGGCTCGTTCAACACACGTTTAGATGCAGCTGATACCTTGGTTTATATCGACCTTCCTTATTCAATTAGCTACTGGTTTGTAACCAAGCGAATGCTCAAAGGTCTATTCGTTAAACCTGAAGGCTGGCCTGATGGAAGTTCAGTTATAAAAGGCACGATACAAAGTTATAAGACACTAAAACTGTGTCCTAAATTTTGGAATGACGACTTTAAAGCGCAGTTAGAATTGCGCGCTAAAGAGAAAGAGGTTTACATCATCAGAAGCGTGACTGAATTGAATAACTTTGTTCATCAACACGTCACTTAACAGTCGAGAGCTTACCTTTCTTTGAAACGCTTTAATTTGCTCATAACTTCATGAAAATATATAGATTTAACTCAACATGTGGCATATTTGCCATGTGTTGAATTTGTGCTTTGAATTAAGGCTATAGATATTATGTATGGAAGTGAGAAGACGAGAGCGTTCTGCTGTAACTGTAAGGAACTTACACTGCATAGGTACACGATGTTCAGTAGCCAAGTGCAAAAGGCACCACAAGCTGAAGATAAAGAACCGAGCTTACTCCAACGAATTTTATCGGAGTTTCTATCTTTTGGTGTTATAGGTTCGGGCGCGACAGGTGATTACAAATGTACCCAATGTGGAACATATCTGAATACACCAGACAACCTCGACTGAGTTTGTGAGTTTGGCTTAGGCAAATAAAAACGGGAAGACCTCAATGATCTTCCCGTTAGATATTACTTAACTCATCGTGCTATTGGCAGTTTGAGTGAGAAGCCTTATGCACAACACTTCTTGTATTTTTTACCGCTGCCGCAAGAACACGGATCGTTACGGTTAGGGGTCTTTTCAAACGTCATCGTTTTCGGCTTGTTCAGTAGAGTATCAAGCTCGATGGTGTTCTCTTCTTTGTCTGCGTCGACTGTAACAGTAACGAAGATAGTATTTTCAGCGGCTAGTGCTTCAACTTCTGCTTTGCGCGCTTCAGTTTGAACCATTACTGCGATTGGAGATTCTTCAGTACCCGCTTTCACATCGCGGTTTACGTTGTAGCCAGCAAGAACGTGGTTCTGTCTTGTTTCGATACGGCCTTTGAAAAATAGTTTCGACATTGGGTACTCATTAAAAATGTTGAATGGCGCTATTTTTAACGGCGATAGCGCAATGGAGCGGGGATTATACGCATATATTGCAATTGATAAAGCAGTGATGTGAGCAAACACTGTTTGGTTTTTGTTTGCTAGTAACGGTTTGTTCTCTAGCTTTGCTTCTATTCGACAAATTTCGAAATTCAAGACAATAAAATTGCCCTAAATAGGCTTATGAATGATAAATTCAAATTATTAATCGAAACAAAGAGATAGTGTATGAAGTTAGATGCCATCCTGTGGGATTACGATGGAACCATAGTCAATTCCGTTCCAAAGAATATCGCAATCACAAAAGACATTATCTCTTTAGTCGCGCCACACTTGTCAGGTGATAACTTACCTAAATATTTGCTCAGCGAAGCGCTTTATCATGAAGCCAACCACGGGGCTAAAAACTGGCAAGCCTTATATGTCGATTATTACGGTTTATCACACGATGAAATGTTGACCGCTGGTGGAATGTGGGCAGAGCATCAAGAGAAAAACCAAACAGCCGTTGCCTTGTTTGAAGGAATGGAAACCGTGGTTAATCAGTTTGCTCATCTTCCACATGGGATCTGCTCTCAAAACTCTCAATTGAATATTCGTGGTGTGCTCGACAGTTATGGCATTGGTGATTTGTTTAAATCGGTCGTGGGCTATGACGATGTCTCGAACGGTAACCAAAAACCCCATCCATTTGGTGGTGTGAAATGTGTCGAGAACATATTTGGCGCCGATCCGACTAACGAGCTTTGTTTGATGTACATCGGTGACCATGAAGCGGACACACAGTTTGCTCGCAATATTGAAGCCGCGCTGGGTAAAAACGCAAAAGTGATTGCCGTTGCAGCAGGTTATAGCCGATCGAAACCTGAAAATTGGCAAACCAAGCCCGATTACATTGCTAACAGTGTCGATGATCTTTTAACGATCATTAGCAAGTACGCATAACGAAGCAGACATTTAAAAATCACCACACGTAAATAACTTTAAGGAAGAATAATGACACCAAAACAAGTGGTATTGGGATTTTGGGATGCAATGCGCAGTAATGATTTTGCAAAGGCAGTTGAATGGTTAACCGCAGATTTTGAAGGCTATTGGCCGCAGTCGTCTGAATTGACGTTAGGGCGCGACAACTTCACTGCAATCAATACTGAATACCCAGCCAATGGTGTTTGGGAATTCACGCTCAATTCGATTGTCTGTGAAGGTGATACGGTAGTCACGGACGTTTCGGTCACTGACAGTGTGTTGAAAGGCCGAGTGATCACCTTTCACACGGTTGTTGATGGTTTAATTCAAAAGCAAACTGAGTTTTGGCCAGAACCATTCGAAGCGCCGGCATGGCGATCGCAGTGGGTTCAGATCGTATCGAACAATTAGTTTGTATCGATACGATCAGTTTGTCACGAACAACTAGGTCGTATCGAATAATCAGGTTGCACAGAATAAGTAAACATTAGGAGGTTTCATTGAGCAAGGTAGTGGTTGTAACCGGCGGAAGCCGAGGTATTGGCGCAGCGACGTCTAAATTGTTGGCCAGTCAAGGCTATGCTGTATGCGTTAACTTCATACACAATGAGTCGCGAGCTGAAGATCTAGTGAATGAGATTCGCGAACAAGGCGGAACCGCGATTAGTGTGCGTGCGGATGTGTCTGTTGAATCGGACGTGAAATCTTTATTTGAGATTGCTCGTAATAAGCTAGGTCCAGTGACGCACTTGGTCAATAATGCCGGGATCTTGTTTACCCAGTCACCGTTGGTTGATATTGAATTGGATCGCTTTGAAAAGGTGATGAAATCCAACGTATCAAGCTGCTTTCTGTGCAGTAAAGCCTTTATCAAACAAGCCGATGGCGCGGGTTCGATTGTGAATGTATCGTCTGCCGCTTCTCGTACTGGCGCACCGTTTGAGTATGTGGATTACGCAGCATCGAAAGGTGCGATGGATTCACTCACCAAAGGCTTATCGCTTGAATTAGCTTCACGCAATATCCGAGTGAATGGCGTAAGGCCAGGTTGTATTTATACTGAGATGCATGCAGACGGCGGAGAGCCAGATCGCGTAGACAGACTAGCTTCGCAGTTACCGTTACAACGAGGTGGCACACCAGAAGAAGTCGCTAACTCTATCGCATGGTTATTGTCAGACGAAGCTTCGTATGTCACCGGCTCGTTTATTGATATTGCAGGCGGTCGATAGGGCACGTTTGCCTTTACACTAATATAAACAAGTTACAACCATCAACACGCAACAAAAGTACCTAACTAAAAGAACGAAACTAAGAGTACAACCATGAAAAACTATTTTGAAAGCCCGTTTGTTGGAAAGTCACTCAAAGAACAAGTGACCAACCCAAACATCATCGTGGGCGAGCACAGCTATTACTCGGGTTACTACCATAACCACAGCTTTGATGACTGTGCGCGTTACCTATTACCGGATAGAACCGACATCGATAAGCTGATCATTGGCAGCTACTGCTCGATTGGTTCTGGCGCCGTGTTTATGATGGCGGGCAACCAAGGCCACCAAAACCAGTGGGTGAGTACCTTCCCGTTTTTCTATCAAGACGATGAGAAGTTTGAAGGTGCGATAGACGGCTTTGAACGCTCTGGTGATACCGTGATTGGTAACGATGTGTGGATTGGTACAGAAGCCATGATCATGAGTGGTGTTAAGGTTGGTGACGGAGCCATCATCGCAAGTCGAGCGGTTGTGACTAAAGATGTCGCGCCATACTCGATTGTCGGTTCAAACCCAGCACGCCATATCCGTTATCGTTTCAATGAGACTGAAATCGCTCAGTTGCTAGAAATGAAATGGTGGGAATGGAGCGAAGAACAAATCAAAGGCGCAATGTCGCTAATGTGTTCTTCAGACATTGGTGGTTTGTACCATTATTGGAAAGGATTCTTGAAGCCTTAAATTGTCGTTCACAGATGAAATGTGAATGGTGAGAACGAGATTAAATTTAACAAATTACTCAATAATCTGATTATGGCAATGCGATTGTGATACGAGTAACTTATTGATTGTAAAGATATTGAATAGTATGGCATGTCGCATTAGCGTGGTGGATGAATTGGAAGGGTATTATGATTAGTTGCAACGATTACGATTATATTGAGATTGTGTGTATGCACCGATACCCAATCAAATTAACGCTGAAATCTGGCGAGCAGATTGAATGTGTCGGATTAGATACTCAACGCAATGATAGCCGTGAAGAGTGCATTAAGGTCAGTATTCAAGGTTTAGAACAACTTGTCGTACTCACAGACCTTTCCACACTAGAAGTTTGTGTCGACAACCCTCATTTTCAGCAGATTTCATTCAAAACGTCATAGGCTTTCAAATGAATAACACCATAGAACAATGCTATTGCACCGCATGCAGAGAAGACACACAACATGTTGTTGTGTTGGTCAGAAAGACGAGTGCGTTTGCAGACAAACCTAACCAAAAGCGAAGCGAGTTTTGGGCAGGCATGATAAAAGGTTGGTTCCTTGGCCCGTTTATCGCGTCAATGGATGAGTTTTCTCGTCACCTTGTCTGTGAAAAGTGTGGCCATAAAGAGATACAAGATTAGCATCGTTATCTTATAAAACATTGGATTCAATACAGTTAGATCGTCAATTGGCTTAGGAATAGAACGAATGAAAGTAGAAACGATTGAAGCCGTAAAGGCGTATGGTTTTTCAGTAAGAACCACTAATACCGATGAGATGGACCCAGCCAAAGCCAAGATAGGGCAATTGTGGCAGGGCTTTTTTGACCAAGCGTTTCCAAAATTAACGCCGGATTCAAAAGTGTACGGTGTCTACACCAACTACGAGTCAGACTTTACGGGTGAATTTGATGTTATCGCTTGTACTAGCGCACTCACCGATAACAATTTAGATGCGCTTGTAGAAACCGAAATACAAGCAGGCAAATACTTAACGTTTTCTGCTGAAGGTGAACTCCCTCAAGCTGTGATCGACCTATGGGGTGAAGTGTGGGCGTATTTCAGCGCTGCTGACTGCCCACATGTGAGAACTTACACGACAGATTTTGAACTATACAAAGGTGAAACTGAAGTCGAGATTTCGATAGCGATTCAGTGATCAGGTTAAAATGAACAAAAGGCTTAGCTTAGACTGTGTTTGCCAGTTAAGAGACAGTAGTTACCGGTAAAGAGACAACGGAATCCCAGTTAAGCCTTTGAATATCTGTTCTTTACAAAGAAGATACAGTGTCACGTAACTACTTTAATACCTAGGAATTATCTATTCCAGAATTCCCCTAGATCACCCTAGATACCCTTAAGTCACCCAAAATTCTCTTAAGTTATCCAAAAAGACAATCTTGCTTGGTTTCATTCCACAAAGGGTATTGCTTCATGACTTGGGTGTAGAGCTTACTTTCAAGGTGCGCTCTTAACCAACGTCCTACGTTTTGATATTCCGATTTCACAAACCACTTCTTTTCGACTCGCACAAACTGACTGACGAAAGGCATCACCGCAAAATCGGCCAAGCTTGGGCTTTCTCCAAAAAAGTAGGGCTGATCGGTAAGTCGCACTTCTAACTGCTTAATGAAGGTTTCGCAGGCTTGTCGGCGTTGTTCAACATCGATGTTTCGGTAACGAACCGATGCACGATACCTTTCTAAGTGACCAATAAATTCTTCATCGTTGGTTTTAATGAGCTGCTGAACTTGTTCGCTAAGCGTTGGATTGCTTGAACGCAGAAGATCTTGAGGATCGTTTTGTTGAAGTGACCAGTTCATCACATCCAAGCTCTGTTCAATGACTTGTCCATTGGGTAACACCAATACAGGCACTGTTCCTTTTGGCGAACTGGCCAATAGTTCGCTAGGCTTGTCTTTGGTAACAATTTCTCGAAGTAACACTTTTTGCTGTGATAGTGCGATGCCCATTCGTCCGCGCATTGCATAAGGGCAACGACGTAAAGAATAAAGGATAGGTAGATCGGATTCGTTCGGCATTATTGAGGTCATTTAGTTTGAAAAGTGTTGTACGGTGGTAAAGAGATCGTGATGTGGGTAGAATACGCGGCTTAAAAATTATAAGTAAGTGAGCGACTTCAAAAATGAGCAGAAAAATTGAGTTATTAGCCCCAGGTGGCGATGTAGAAGCGATAAAAGCCGCCATCGTAGCGGGTGCTAATGCAGTTTATTGTGGTTTAGACACATTCAACGCTCGTAACAGAGCCTCTAACCTGTCGTTAGACGAATTGAATGGTGTGATTCGCCTTGCTCATGAATACGGCTGTGAAGTGTTCCTGACTCTTAACGTTGTGCTACTGGAGCACGAGACTAAGAGCATCACCAAACTGCTGAACCAGCTTGTGAACACCAAAGTGGACGGCATCATTGTTCAAGACTTGGGTTTATTCAACCTGGTTAAGAAGCATTTCCCATCGTTAGACGTTCACGCGTCGACTCAGTTAACTACGCACAACGAAGGTCAGATTAAGTTCTTGTCTAAGATTGGCGCGACGCGCGTTAACTTGTCTCGTGAGTTGAACCTGCCTGAAATCAAGATGCTGACGGAAGTGGCACACGATCACGACGTATTAACCGAAGTGTTCGTACACGGCGCTCTGTGTATCGCATTCTCTGGTCAATGTTACTCAAGCTCAGTAAGTGTGGGTAACTCAGGTAACCGTGGTCGTTGTAGCCAAGCGTGTCGTGATGAGTACGAAATCACCAACGCGGGCAACAAGTTCCCACTTAACCTGAAAGATAACTCAGCTTACTACGACCTACCTGAATTGGTTGATGCGAAAGTCGACTCATTGAAAGTAGAAGGCCGTATTAAAGGCGCACACTACGTTTACACTGTGGTAGACACATGGCGTAAACAGATTGATAGCTTTGTAGAAAGTGGTTTGTTGATCGAAGACGATTCGAACCTACACAAAGTATTCAACCGTGATTTCACCAACTCTTTCCTAAAGGGCAACCTAACGAAAGACATGTTCATCGATAACCCGCGCGACAACAGCATGAACTACGCTGTTGAAAAAGCGACGGAGCAGAACAACGAAATCTCAGTTGTACAGATTCAAGAAGTGACCAACGAACTTCACCAAGCGAAAGACGTTCTTGGTAACGAAATGCGTGACAAGATCGAGTTCCTTGATATTCGCAAGACACCAGTAGCACTGTCGTTCAGCGCAAAAGTGGGTCAACCATTTACGGTGACTGTGAACACGCCAAAAGAGAACTTTACTCTTCAATCTAAATCGCTATTGAAAGCGGTTGAAGAGAAGGCGATTACTCAAGAGCTACTTGAGAAGCGCTTCAAAAACGTGAAGAGTGCAGTTCACACGCTAGAAAGCCACGACTTCAGTGAAGTGGATGCAGGCTTGTTGATTCCTCTAAAAGAAGTTTCAGACCTAAAAGACGAGATCGACTTCATTCTGAACGGCTCTGTGGAAGTGATTAAGCACGTTGAAGTGCCAGCACTGCCTCAGCACCCTAAAGTGAACGAGAAGCCGACTATGTCGATGCTTATCGCCGATGTAGAAGACTTACACCTGTATGACGTGACTGACGCGGATGTTTACTTCAAACTTCCAGAAAGCTTCAAGAAGCGTTGTAACAAGTACATCGACATCTTGGCAGCAAACCCACGTTTGATTCCTTGGTTCCCAGCGGTATTGATCGGTAAAGATTACGACGAAGCGGTTCGTATTCTTGAAGAGATCAAGCCAGCTCGCATCGTAACCAACAACACGGGTATTGCTTACAAAGCTTACGAGATGGGTATTGAGTGGGTTGCAGGCCCGTTCATGAACACGACCAACTCTCACGCACTGGTTACTCTGAAAGAAGAGCTGAACTGTGCAGGCGCATTCATTTCGAACGAGATCAACAAAGGTCAGATTCGTCATATTCGTCGCCCAGAGAACTTCAAACTGTTCTACAGCATTTACCACCCAATCTTGATGATGACCAGCCGTCAGTGTTTCTTCCAAAGAACCGTGGGTTGTAACAAGCCAAGCATCGAAGCAGGTTGTATGTTGAAGTGTGAGAAAGCGACCACGATTACCAACGTGAAAGGCATCTCTTTTGCGGTTGATAAACAGAAGGGTGGCTACCCAAGCATTTACAACCACGAGCAGTTCTTGAACCACGACGCAGTAACTGACTTCTCTGGTCTGTTCGACGAGTTCTTCATTGACCTAACCAACATCGGTGCAGGTTCTAAAGAAGTGAAAGACAAAGTTGAGCTTATCAAGCATTTCGAAGCGCTACTGAACGGCGTTGAAGGTTCACAACAGAACCTAGAGCAGATGGTTGAAGTTCGAACTAATGCTCAGTACGTGCAAGGTCTATAGCGTACAAGGTTTATAGGGTTCAATGTCTATGGGCTGTAAGGCTTATAGCTTCTAACGCAAAGAGCGTTCAAGGTTTATAACGCTCAACCGCTTATAAGCACTCTGAACCAATAAACAAAAGGCCACTCAATCGAGTGGCCTTTTTAATGTCTGAAACTTTCTGAATCTTTCTCAACCAACGAATACGTTATTCTGTCACGGCTTCTTGTTTGAAGCATGGGCTTTTCAACGTGTTCATCTTTTCGATTTCATTGGTTAAGCGCAGCGAGAGCAGGGCTTTCTGGTTCGAAGCAAAATCAAACATCACGATAGTCGCAGTGCCAACGGTCGTCAGTTTCTGTTGAGCCTTACTGACAATCGCGTATTCCATTGTGAACCGATCATCTTGAATATCGGTAACACGTGAGCCAACCATCAAGGTATCTGGATACGTGACTGGGCGGAAATACTTACAGTAAGTGTCACCAAGAACAGGGCCAACTTTGGTAATCGCCATCTCTTCCATCAACTCAACGTGCTTGAAAAAATCTAAGCGAGCGGTTTCGAAATAGCGAAAATATACAGCGTTGTTAACGTGATTGAGTGCGTCCATTTCTCCCCAAGCGACAGGGATTTCTGTTACTACCGGGTAGTCAGATAATAGTGCTTCCATGCGAACTCTCTTATTGTTATGTAGGGATAAGTTGTTATTGGAATAAAAACCCTACCGCTAAATTAACAAAACTGCAACACGCGTGATTTAAGTTTTTGAAGCTTGAAACCACACAATGTCAGTGACTTAGTTGCACATCCACTCAATAGTTAGGCACTAAGGTGTTTGAATTGCAGCTCAACTAAGCGTTGGTACAATTCGCAGCTATTGATGAGAGACTGGTGGTCGCCGATGTCTACTAGCTGTCCTTTATCGAGCACTGCAATCTGGTCGGCGTGTTTAATTGTTGATAATCGATGGGCGATAATAATCGTTGTTCTGCCACGCATTAACTCTTCTAACGCTTGTTGTACGTGATGCTCACTTTCACTGTCTAGTGCGCTGGTTGCTTCATCCAACAATAGAATATTTGGATCTTTCAAGATGGCACGTGCGATAGCAATACGTTGTCTCTGCCCACCAGAAAGCCTTACACCACGTTCACCAAGAAAGCTGTTGTAGCCATCAGGTAGGTTTTGAATGAACTCGTGTGCGTGCGCTTTCTTCGCCGCTTCGATCACTTGCTCGTCTGTTGCCTGCGGGTTGCCGTAGCGAATGTTATGGAACACATCGTTACTGAACAGAGCAGGTTGCTGCGGCACCAATGCCATCTGCTTTCTCAGCTCGTTCGGATCAAACTGATTGAGTTCAACGCCGCCTAACGTCACTTTACCCACTTGTGGGTCGTAGAAACGTTGCAGCAGTTCGAACAGGGTGGTTTTACCTGCGCCAGACGGGCCAACCAATGCTAACACTTTGCCTTCATGGGCAGTGAGCGTGAGGTTGCTTGTTGCGGGTTGGTCCGGTCTTGATGGGTAACAGAAGGTCACATCATCAAATGCTACTTCTGGCGTTACGTTAGCAAGCGAGGTTGGGTTCGCAACTGGCGCAACAATATGGCTTTCAACTTGTAGGATCTCGATTAAGCGCTCGGTCGCACCTGCCGCGCGTTGCAGTTCGCCCATAACTTCTGAAATCGTACCTAATGACGAAGCAACCATGATTGCGTAGAACACAAACGCGGCTAAGTCACCTGCCGACATAGTGCCGTTGATAACATCACTGCCGCCTACCTTCACGTAACTAATTAGGATAAACCTTCATTTATTACTATTATTAAAAAGTATTACCATATCCAAACCGTTTAAATAGGCGGCGTTAACATATTATTTTTGACCATGGAACAACCAACAGCTGGAGAAACCGATGACAGTCAATAAAGACGCAGAGTTACAAGCGTTGGTCAAAGTTATACCAACTCGGGTCAATGTTGGAAGCCACCCAGAGTTCGTTGTGGATGACCATGGTGAATACCAGATGACCACAATTGCTCCCGATATCAAATTGCGGACAGTGAGGTATGCAAGGGATGAGTTCGTGGATAAGTTCCCGATGCTTGTTTCACCGTATCGGGTGTCAGATGTGTTGGAGATGAACCTTTTCTTAATTCATCGATATATCGGTCAGTATTCCATTAAGAGGAACAATACAAAAGGTCGTAGTCATTTGGCTGAATCAGAAACCACCAGAGCCTCAGCCCGACCTTCTCGCGTCGACATTGCCACGGTAGAGGTTTCAGCAAAGCATCTGACAGTGTTCCTGCGCTGGCTCATCGACAACGATGTTGACTGGGCTGAGTCTCTGTCCGAACCCTTGAATGATCGTGTGTCAAGTTTAGAGTTGTTGCCCGTATGGCGATTTCGTGAAGACTTAATGAACCATGTAGAGTCAGGTCAACTTTCCTACCACTATGCGAGTAACCGTATTCAGATAGTTAAAACATTTTATGAATGGGCATGGAAAAACCATAGAATCAAATCAATTCCCTTCAAGCATATAACCAAAACTATCCGAAAGCGTGGCTATAAGGCCAGTAACTGCGGGTCTAACTTGGCTAGCTTGCTGTTTAGTATGGGTAATGGGCCCACCCCCAAAGGTGGAATTCCCGTGTTCACAACCAGCTTGGCGCTCCCGAGAAAGATCATACAGAAACAATCATCGCCAGAAGATGGGCTGCAACCTTACTCGCTTGATGAGCTTAATTCGCTGATCAGTAGCGATACGCTAAAAAAAGATAACTACGCACTTTGGACCGAATTGGGTTACCGCTGTGGTCTTAGGACAATGGATATAGTTCAACTAAACTACGAAGACCTTCAGAACCCTGACGTCGCTTCGAACAAACAGTTTAAGATTACCATCCTGTCATCAAAAGGAAATAAGGAACGCCGTTTCACCCTGTCCCGAGAGTTGATGGGGAAACTTTGGGCTTTCGTTAATAGCGATGAATACGCAAGCCGCCGTATGAAATACGAGATAAAACAAGGGCTTGATAGCAAACTGCCTTTGTTCATCAACAATATGGGTTGTCGAACAACAAAACGTAGTGTCAGCAACATGATTTCCATTGTTCGAGCTGAGGAAAAAGAGAAAGGGCGGCCTGTCCTAAAGCGTTCGTTCCATGATCTTAGAGCGACGTTTGCTACATACCTAGCCAGTTATATGCTTGAAGCCGGGTACTCGGATCAATTTATCAAGGTCACGTTAACTCGCGAACTAGGACACTCTAACTTTGAGACTTCACAACGTTACATTGATTTCGCTAAAACGGATTGCTCGTTCAGTAATGTTGCTTCGCCTTGGGTGACTGAAATTTACCAACCATTACAGGCATTGCTTTGCGAAGAAACAAAAGAACTGGTTATATGAGGACGCCAATGCAAAAAAACACGTCTAACATTGACGTCAACATACCGATGTTTCCACAGTGTAGTCCTATCTGCAAACAGCAGCTTGATGTGATAAACGCGGTGTCCATAAAGATCGCAAATGACGCATACCTGGTTGTGCAGCGATCTCTCGGGCGTGAAAGTGGATGGACATACCAAGTTACAATCAAATATTTAAAGGTGTTCGCGGAAAATCTATCTAATTTAGTAACTAAACTGGGTGATGATGCAGCCCCTCTTCTGCTACAGGGGTTCCAAGTGTTATTGTCAGATCGTGACTATTGGATGAAGATTGAGAAATGCGCTGAAGTGGTCTTTATACACAAGGAGGGAGTTAAGGGGAATAAGGGTGTTTCAGAGTTATCAAAAGCTATTTTATATTTGTTGAGGTCGTTCAAGAATAATCCTCCAGACCTGATATCTCCAAGTTCTATTAGATTACCAGATCAGAACAAGGCACACACTTACACACTAGCGGCACTTTACCAAATTTCCACTGAGCTGATATTAGAGTGCCAAGCTTTAATCATGCGCTATGTAGCAGCAAGCGCAATGCCTGAACGGGCCATACTAAAAACTCAACCAGCAGTCTCTGGGTTGGTTGCTGCCGCTCAAGACAACCAAATCAAGGAGGGGTTACAGGCAGAAGGCCTCAGATACATCGCCTCGGATGGTGAAAATTGTCTCCAGGCACTTAACGCCTGCCTTACAAGACAGGACAAACTTGCGTTATTGGTGTTGTTGCGAGAGTGTGACCCGAGCATTCTAGGCCCCAACGAAAAAGCCATTCCGGCCACAGTGAAATCCTTCCCTATTGAGTACGATGGTATTAAGAGAAACCTGCAGGCGGTCTATTTAATTTCTCCTAAAATGGTTCAGCAAGCCCAAGAATATTTATTAAAGGTAGCTGAAAGTCATGAGGATGCTTTAATTGGAAAATCGCCGAAAGAGTTTGTGAGCAACTTTCCCAGCGTAGGTCGATGGATCAATCAACTTCAAGACCAGCTTGACACTGACGACCGTCGACTGATTTATGACAAGGGAGCCTTAGCGTTCTTGGAAAATGAAGGTAAGTTACTTCGATGGTTATATGAAATGTCACAATCGTTAAAAAAGAAAAATACCAACATTGAGAAAAAATTGTCCATTAAGCCGACAATGGCTGGAACCAGTTTACAGAACTCTTATATCGCCCTTACGGGGCTGCTGTCATTTCTGGTAGGTCATAGAATTAAAGTGGAGCGCTATTATCCGTATTTTCTTGAGTTTCCCCATGAAGGTGATCCTCATGATTTTCGCTATTACTCGATCCAGTATATACATGAGAATTATCCGGCTCTTAGCTGCGATATAGTTAAGGCTAAAGATAGAATGCTAGGCTCTATGGCACATGACGCTCGAGCTAATGTATCGGTATATAGCTTCTTCCGAGTTTTGAAACCCATCTTTGAATTCTGTGATGGGTTGTTCACGACGAGGGAAAAAAATAGCTTAGCAAAAAAGGGGGTGCGAGCACTCTCGCTTCATCATCATAGGATCATGAAGAAATGCTTGGAGCGAATACAGCAACGTTTCAAGTCGGGCGATATCAGTTCAGAGACTGCTCACACTAGTCAAAGGGTACTCAAAGAGTTTTCTGCGATGCATGGTTTTACTTGGGTAGACTCTTTCCCAATTGATGCGGGTCGCGCCAACTTGTTGAATGATAAGAAAGATACAGATGACTATTATATTCTAGAGGAAGTAGCACAACTGGCTTTTCACATTGAATTGCTGTTGGCGAAAGACGATCTGCCGCGTCTGCATCAACTTTGGCTGAGAGTGGCGCGCATCATTCTGAAAACTAACTGGAATCTTACGCCTGTTTTAAACTTGGAGGTGGGGGACCTCTTCGAGGTTGAGTTCGCCGGTAAGCGCTCTTACCTTGTTCGGCTGTTCAAGCCTCGTGCTAACTACGACACCCAATGGAATCGCTTTGACACTGACATCAGAGCCGACGCGTTATTTACTGATGATATCAAGGTTGGTAAAGAGGTGTTGTCGGTGATCAGAGACCTTCAATTCATAATGAAGGACCTATCTGCAAGCATCAGGATTAACTTGTCAGATACACACCCTTTCAAAACGTCGCTGATGATATTCAATGACGGACTGCACTCCAACGGTCGGACAAAACGCTTAACGGAGGGCAGCTTTAAAAAAGGCATTAATGATCTGCTGTCGGCGAATAATTGCCCTATCCTATTTACGCCTACCAGGATTCGAAAAGGGGGGCTAAATTTCATCTATCGCCAAGTAGGTAAGGACGTAAGAAAATACAAGGCAGCGTCGAACCATACTTGGGAAGTATTCAAGAAGCATTACTTTAGATACGATGGAAAGGCCAGTGAGGAAACGTTATCAAATGCCATTTCAATCATGGGAGATTATTTCCATGGTCGGCCCATTATTGAGAAAATTAAAATAATCACAGAAACAGAAGAATATTGGCAGCAAGTACCGAATGGTAAATGCGCCTCGCTAGGCAATGATGTACAAGCTCAAGCTTACAACAAAGCAAACCATGCGCTATTCAAGGCACTTGGCATGGAGGATAGCGAACGTTGTGCCGACTTCAATGCCTGCCTGTGGTGTGAACATTATCGCGGAATCGCGGATGCTGAGCATGCTTACCGGCTTCTGTCATATCGTAATTTTGTTATTGCTGACATGGAGGCGAGTATTGGTGAGTCATTGAACACGGGGCTACAAAAAGAGTATACCCGCCTGCTAATGCAGCGAGTAGATGAGGTATTAGCCGATATGGATGCTATAAATCCTAACTGTCGTAAAACAGCAGAGTTCTACATGGAAGAGCATGGTATCCACTCAGATTGGATGTTAGCTAGTACGACAAGTGGCATGCAATAAAAAGGAAAGCATGTGGACATTACATATCTTATAGACCAGTTGCATCTGATTGACCCTGCTGGGCAATTGAAGCTGAAGAAACTTTGTTTAGAGCAATACCAACGACTAGATGAGTGCGTTTTGTGGCGCACAGAGCGTGGTCAGCTAAATCTGATAAAAAATGTCAGCTTTGGTGACAACGAATTCAAAGGAATGGGACGCTTAGACGGTCAAATGTCGTTTACGGGTTTGCGCCTATTTGACTATGAACTTAAGTCTCTTACGCTTCTTTATCATAAGATTGGTTATATTGAGGGTGACTATGGTTTTAGGTGGTCAACGACGCGAAGTATGCTTGCGCCAATCAAAAAGCTTGCCCTGTTTCTCAGCGAGAGAAACTACATTTCTTTTCGGCAGTTTGACCAAGTCCACCCCGTTATACAGAGAAACTTGTTAGATAACTTTCTATTGGCAAGCAATACTGAGAACGGTATGGATTTGCAAGGAACCGCATCATCACGTAAAACGATTCAGGATAGTTTGCCAGTTATTCATCGTTATGGTTTGTTCAGCGATGATACGGCAGCCACCTTTTATGAAGCTATTGATGCCATCCCAAGTATTGAAATTAGGGATTACAGCAGCTCACACCCAGTGATCCCTACTGGGATACTTAAGAAGGTGATCCAACAGTCCAAAGAGCGAATTGACGAAGCTGAAAGGCTACTCCCCGAGTGGGAGGATGCTAACGAACGCCTTATCAATAAACTAATAGAAGGGAGACCGAAGTTCGCAGAAAAACTAGCGAAAAAATCAAGCGATATTATTCGCCGTTATGTGTCGTCCAATCCCAATTATGATAATGACTTTAAAGGCGATCTCAAACGCCTGTATGAGACGTTTAAATGGCTCCGGGTTGAAGTTTATGTACAAGTACTAACATTCTCGGGCATGCGAAATCAGGAAGTGGCGGCATTGAAAAACAATGCCGCGAAATCTCGTGATGACCGTTTCTATATTCGGTCAGTACTGTTTAAGACTTCTCCAGGCCGGATGACCCTAAACTGGGTTAGTAATGCAGATACATACCGCGCAATTAGCTTACTGTCACGTTTCAACAAGTCCCTACATAAACGGGCGCAGATGCTTCTTGAACACCATAGGGATGAGATGACGCAAGAGCTCATCTACTACTTAGAGGATGGAATAAAACAAGACAAGCTGTTTGGCACAATACCTAGCCAGCGTTCAATAAGTTTTACTGATAAGTGTAAATTAAATACACGGTCGAACTCTCCAGGTAAAGACGGTAGGTTCAACTTAAATGAATACCGCTTTGAACTGTCAGAGCGCGATATTCAACAACTTAATATGATGAGTTGCAACTATCAGGGAATGGGGGGTAGGAGTCGTCGCACTAGATATAGGTCAGGCGACAAGTTCAACATCACTCCGCACCAGTTTAGACACACCTTCGCTTGGTTTATTATCGCTAACCGACTTGGTGACCTTGATGATATCAAGTATCAATTTAAGCACCTATCCTCATCGATGTCTATGGTATATTCACACCGGGGATATGAAACCATAGAAGAACTTCTGGATGTTATTGAGGGATTCGATGCTCAGATCACCGAGAAATTGGCAACCGAATTGGTGGCTAAGGCTCAAGTTCGCCGCCTGTCAGGCGGTGGTGGTCAGCGCTGGGTTAAGGCTGCTGAAGCACTTCAAATCAGTGTTAGTAATATTGATATAATTAATGATGACAATTCTGCATCCACCATAAAAAAGACACTGCATTTCAAAGATGTGGAGCAGTACACTGCTTTCTTAGTTAAGCACCTTAATGGGGTTAGGGGCTTGCCACATGGTCTATGTACAGGCGGCGAGGACTGCAAGATCAAAAATGCGGCTGTTCCGACTGGTTGTGTTTTATGCGGTAACTACATCGTTAGTGAGCGTCACCTACCGCATTGGAAAGCGATGGAAAACTACACATTAAACAAATTGAGTATTTTTGAACAAGCTACACTTGAGCAACAGGCTCCCTACCAGTTACAAGCTAAGTCATGGCACGCAACACTTAAAGCGGCAAGGATGATTATAGAACATGTTGAAACTGGTAAAAATCAACCATTTGGGGAGGTTGGAGTATGAGTCAGTCCACGAGGGAGAAACTTTATGCAGCTCTAGATAGGATGATCCAAGAGGGAGTGAAGATAAATCCTAACGCAGTTGCTAAACGTGCAGGAACTACTACAGCCAATTTACGCCATTATCCTGAACTGCATGCGAGAATCAAAATTCTGAAGGATCAGCAAAAACAGCAGAGAATTGAAACCGATAAGGATAAGTTGATCCGAAAGCAGGCCGAAAAAATCAAACGATTAGAAGCCAAAGTCGAACTGCTCTCTGCTAAGCTCGAGACTGGCAGTGACTCTGAAGCTATGGCTACAATGGTTGCTCAGATGGTAGAGATCTATCGTGCGTATGACGACGTCTGCGGTAACGCTCATGATTTAGCAAACTTGCTTGCGCATACGCAGAAACATTTCGAGTGTGGCCCTAACACTGGCGAGATATTGAAAGGACTTTGGCCAAAAGAGGACACATGATGGCTAGCCTAGACTGGATGTCCCTAAATAAAAGTTTCGACCTATAAAGGGTATATGAATGTGTATCTGATCTGGCAATAAAAGGTAGAAATACTTTAAAGACGACACAGGTCTCAGGGGCTAGAGTAGTTTTTATGAGCGCATGGGCGTAAACACATTTCTGTCCAGCTCCGTGCTGACGGGTAGATCATCGTAACGCAGATCTGCCCCAAACCTTCACAGAACCTGCAAACGGAACACCTGAGCAGTACACCAATAGGCCAAGTTAAACTAATCCGTGCTTTGTTCTCTCATACGGAATTTTTCCGTAACTCGCCCCAACAACTATATGTCGATTCACATAACAGGTTGATAGCAGTTGAGTTTCATTATAAATGGCAGCAACATAGACGGAATGCAAAGACGGAAAAAGTCCGCCTATAAAGCGTTAGGTCTAGGTAATAAAAATAGTAAAGAGGTACCTGTGGGTAAGAAATTGGCAATGTTAATTGGCGTATCCAATTACGATAATGAAGCGAGTCTAGAACCGTGCAGTCGCGATTTAGAGTTAATGTCATCAATAATTAATTTGACTCAAAAATATGACGACTGCCTTTTGTTAAATGAGAGCCCAAACAGCACAGAAGCAAAAGCTGCACTTTCCTCATTTATACGCAAGTATCATGAAGATGATATAGAAGAAGTGTTTTTCTATTATACTGGTCATGGGACCCGCTATGGAGATGACTTTCTATATCTTTTTTCTGATTTTAGTGGATCAAAAATCGAGCAAACGTCCTTAAGGAATAGTGAGTTTGATTCAATGTTAAAGTCCTTAAATCCTGACTTAGCTGTTAAAATTGTTGACGCGTGCCAATCTGGTACAGAGTACATAAAATCAAATAACGATTTACAGGTTGTATTTGAAAAATCGTCAACAAACAATTTTAATAAAACTTATTTCCTATTTTCATCGTCAAACACCCAATCATCAATAGCATTGCCTGATTATAGTGTATTCACAAAGAGCTTTGCTCATTCCTTACAAAACTTCGAAGGCAAAGATATTCGTTATAGAGATATCATGGCCTATATTTCAGATGATGTTTCAGTTCAGAAATATCAAACACCATTGTTTGTGCAGCAGGCTGATAATACGGAAGTGTTTTGTAATGTATCTGAGTTGCTAGGTGAAAAGTTGGAAGAATTACTACCTTCGTCATCTTCAATACAATTGGAAGATGAAGAAGGTGTAACAGAAGGTGGAAAATCTGAGCTTTCAGAAGATGAAAAGTTAATTCAGGCTATTCGTGCTAAAGCGAAAGATTACTGTGATGAAGAAAAGTGTATGCAGTCTCTTTCAAAGTTAATAGAAACGGTTAAGGCTTTTGAGTGGTCAGTTATATTAAATGAACTATACGATATAGAAGTTGACTTGGAAACTGACTGTGACAAGTTGAACAACACCGAAAGTATAGCTAACTGGTTAACATCAAATGATGACAACTATTTCGCAAGGCCTACATACAAAGATGAAGAGTACGAAGTTAAGGAGAAGGTCGAATATGAACCCCAATCAATTCGTTCTTTAGCTATGTTTGGTAGAGAAAAGCGTGTCGAATATAGGCCTGTAACTAAATATCGAAAAGTTGTCGATGGTTTTGAATTAACAGCACCGTCTCCTGGCTCGGCATTGGTTGTGACACTTACCCCATCTGAAGAAAACCTACCTTGGTATCAGGTGTTTATAACGTTCGTTTTCTCAAAGTCCAAACTTACAATTTTCTGCAAGTATGAAAGATTGAAGGAAGTAAGTTGGAACAATCGCAAACTAGGTAATTCGCAGGAATGGCAAATTGCCCATTGTAAACTTAGTGATCAGGATGAAATCCAAAATGTTATGAGCAACTTATTGAAGCAAGTAGAAAGCTCCATAGTAAAAGTTCTGATCAAACGCTTTGGGGAATAGACCATACAAACGCTTTAAGCCGACAACCAACGCGTGGCATTTTCGGTTTCAGCAAGTTTAGTGATTACGGTGTTTTGTTTTGTTTTGGCTCTGCATTGCGTTGGTTGCAGCTTAAGCGGGCGTTAGGCATCTATCAGACATAATGAGTAGAGGGATATCTATGAAATTGAAATATAAAGGACTTTTTGTGCTCGTACTGTCTTTTTTTTATGAAACGAGTTTGGCCAAAGATCATGTGGAGAGTCAAATTGTAATTAACTTTGATAAAGATAATTACCGAGAAGCTCAGGCTGTCTCTATGATTAGTCCCAATCAACTTGTTCAACTTTGGGGGTGGTTAAGGTTTATACCGGATGGAAAAATAGCTCCAGAAACCTATTACTTAGAGTGGGAATACCAAGTAGATGGAAGAACTGAAAATTTGGGTAACTACAATACCAATAAGAAGTATCTTCACTATCAACGAAAAGCAGACAGAGAAGAGGCCTTTTACTGGGTTTCGAAAAGGGTTTGGAGTCAGAGTAAAGGACGTTATGTTTTTCGTGTTTATGTCGAACGTAACGGTAAGCCACAGTTAGTAAGTGAGTCGATGGTCGAGATAGGGAGCTAAGGGTATGAAAAATATAAAAATTGTATTGTTCTCACTTTTCTTCATGTTTTCTTCGTTATGTATCGCAAATGATGAAAAGACAAACATTCTATTGGAACAAATTAACCAAGTAGAGAATACTCTTCGCTCAGACAATGAATTTCTAGAAGAAAGGGTGAAATCTTTAGAATCAAGACTCTCTAAATTGTCTATTGAGCTCGCAGATGTACAATCGCTTAGAGAAGAAATTGAATCAAAATATCAAAGCATCCTAAGAAAAGAGGCTTCCTTTAGCTCAATATCTGAAGATATAACGGCTAATAAATCTTCTATATCTTCCATAAAAACAGACATTATTAACATGAAAACTAATCAAGTTCGGTTGGAAGGTGATATAGACTCATCGCAAAAAATCGTGACTTGGGTGACTTTGATTGTATCTGTTGTAGTTGTCTTAATTGGTGCATTTTTCTCACGGTCATTTTTGGAGCTTTACTCAAATTATAGAGTGGTATGCGCACGTTACCCAGAAGCAAGGGAAGCTGAAAAAGATGCCTAACAAACGCTTCAACCTGACTGCCAACCCGTGGCATTTTTAGTTCAGTTTGGCTTTCGTGAATACGGTGGTCTGTTTGAGTGTGATGCAGTTGGCAGCAAGTTAAGCGGGCGTTTAGTTTGCAGGAGAAAAGTTGTGTGCAAAGATGTAGAAAGAAACTTAGAAGAGTTTGAACGCTGGAAATTGGCTCAAGATATAACCCAGCAAATAGAGAAAAATTTGACGAAAAAGTATGCCTGGATCGGAGCGCTGAGTGCGTTGATAATCAGTGTTGTATTAACAACGCTAGTTCAATCCTATACTAGTCAAGCATTAACTGATGCGCATGTTCAATTGGAAGTGTCTAAAGCACTACTAGAGGATTCGAAAAAAGAGCTGGATGAACTGCGAACTAAATCTAAATTAGTAGATGAACTCGAAATAAAAGTTATAGAGCTTAACAAGCTCGGTGAAAGCGCCAGTGCGACCTTAAAAATTATTAATACCGATTTTCTTTCCAATAAAGGTAGCACTTCTAATCGAGAAAATGTTTGGAAACAATATGAGGCTCAATTCTACATTTCCACTAATGTGACAAAAGGCCATGCATTAGTTTGTAGCGGTAGTGGACTATATAGTAAAGAGTTGATTGTTCGTTCAATTGGTGGGAGTAGCTTAATTTCTGTTTATGCAAGTGCGCACAATGCTTGTGAATCTTCGGGTAAAGAGCAAGTTTGGGTTAACAGTGAAGACGCTCTCTTAATAGGTTTAAGTGATGAATGGGGGTGGAACGTCTTTAATGTATCCGTGAGAAATACAAACTAACAAACGACTATGGCGTCAATAACTAATTTTTAGCTATGTTCTCATCCCACATGACGCCATCTCTTAGCATCGTATTTAATGACAAGATGTGATTCTAACTTAAGATAATGATTTCTATCAAAATAATTAGCGGACTCATCAGTGCTGAATGCCAACGATTCACTCCAAGTAGTGCTTTCATAATTATTGACCCTCCCCGATGGCTGGTGCTTTGTTTCAGATAATATTGTCACCATGGTTTTATTCCCAAGGATAAAGCTCTTCCGCACTTTTCCTTCGATTGCTTTCCCATGCAAAACCACCGAATACCCATAGGGCGACGTAAGCTAAACCGCTGATGATGGCCATCTCATTGACTTCTTTACTGACCTCATGGAAAAGCTTATCCCACGCTTTGTGATTATGCATTTCTAGCGACTTTTTATAGCCCGTCGGTGAGTCTTTATCGACCTCCCACAAGTATTGGTAGCGATAACCATAATCGTGGATAAGCCCAGGGATTAACAATAATCCTGTCGGAGATAACAAGAACCACAGCAACCTTGGGATCGACGCGCCATCAAACACGAACCCTTTAGGGATAACATATTCATGTCCCTGATAAACATAATGCCAGTTTTCCAGCAACTCCCATTGGCGGATCGAGGTTATCCATCTAAATAATTTGATGGGGAGCGTTTCACCTTTAGTTTTTATTGTTAATGGACGAATACTCGGCATACTCATTTCAGTTCACCTCACAGTGCACTATTGATTGTTCAGCAGTTTATTCGCGGTTTGTTGCCATCGCATAGCTTCGCTCTTCTTATCTTCAAAGATTTTAAGCAAATCCACCGTGACAAAATAACCAATGTCACCATCTCGTGTCGTCACCCCAAGTGAGTAACTATTATTGATATGAAGCATAACGCCATGCCCAAAGTCATCAACTCCGGCTCTATCAGAATATGTACTAACAATTGACGCACCGCACCCAAAGTTCGCGCCTAAGCAAGACCGCCAAGCGTTGATACCAAACCATTCTACCGCAAGGGCCGCTTTGAATTGGTTACCATCTGATGCGTCATGGACGTATTCGAGTAATGCATTTGGGTGGAAGAGAAAGTATTGCAATTTCGGAGGGAGGGCAAACTCCTTTTTTGTCAGCTCTTTTCGGTTAAAGCCCGCAGTCACCATCCGGTCTAGAAATGTTTGAGAACGCGCATTGTCGAAATAATTATCCCACTCTTTACCGTAGGCTAGCGCTAAACCAGAAATTATCTTTGATTCAACTTGAACAATTGGGTCTTTGTAAGCGCTCACCGCAGACGCCCACCCGTCGAGATAGAGTCGGCAGGCGTTAGCGTTATTTTCTGGCGAAAGGCACTTCATTTCAGACGCGCAGCGCTGACTGTTCGCGATGGTATCGACTTCAAATCCGAGCACATCTCCGTCTTGTGGAGAGGTATCTTCTAGATACAATTCATCTGGTGAGCCAGACCCATGTCTTGCCTTATCAAATCTGACACCAAACAATGGCCAAACGTTCGTCACTTCCGTTTGATGCTGAAACTTAGTCATCAAATGGGTTGTACTGTTTTCCTGATTTAACAGCAGCGTTCTATCTACCTCTTCAGCACTCATTTCCAACCGTTCAAGCCACGTTGTCACCTGTTTTTTCTCCGACTCTGTCAACCCCCTATCTTTCGCTTTCAACAACATTTCGCCGAGCTCTGTTGAGGTTTTGTTCAGTATGTTCCAATGTTCGTATCCGCTGGATGGTTGACACTCAGAACCATTAACCATTTGGCTCCAACCCATCACTAAGACTAGTGCTAGTTTATAGACTTTCATGGCTTGTCCTCCGTTACTCATCATCGTCATCAAAAAGACTTTCTATAAACATTCGATAGTCTTTGAGCATCAGAAGTAAACCCTTCATATCATCAAATGAGTCCATCGCTGATACATAGTTTTTGATGGCCTTTACGCCTTGGTATACATCCTTAACTTGCTGATGCGCTTTCTCAACTTCAGTATCATTAACTGAGAAACTGCCTTGAGGCATCACTCTATCTAAAAACTGTATCGCCACATTCGGGTTGCTAAGGTAACCCACCAGATCATGTGGATTTGCAGAGTGAGTAAATCTTTCAGTCTCCATACGAATGTAATTGCGTTGATAGGCACGTACTGTCACCCAACCTTCATCCGCTTTGGGATCAAAACGATAGAAGAGATTAAACGGGTCATATTCATGAAAAACATTATAAAAATATTCCGTGCACCCAGTATTGTCGCGGCTTGGTTTAACTTTTGTAGATAGTGGGTTCAGGCTTGTACCAAGGAGCTTACGATTTACGGAATAGAGCAAGTTACTGACGTTGGAAACCATCCAGAGTGAGTCCAATCTTAGCTCATTTGGAGTGTAGCTATATGATATACCAGTCTCAGGGTCTTTTATTCCCCCACCGTATAAACATGCTAATGTGTCATGCATTGCCGCAGTTCCTAGTGAATGCGCCAACACATGAACCTTCTGTTGCTGGGTGCGAGTCGCCATAGCTTCGGCAAACTTTTCAGCCAGTCTCAACCTCACCCTTTGTCCGTGTAAACCCGCATAGAGCAATACATCGAGGATATGGGTAGTAAAAAAGGTATCTTTATCAATCTGTGATTCCAGAGAGACGATGTGCTGAATAAAGCTGGCAGGCAGGTTTGAATGGGCTTGAAAGTAAGCACTGATGGGCTCGTTGGCCTGTTTTATTCGTTCCCGCTCTACCTCGAAAATATCATCGTAGCCAATAGAAACAATATCGACGTGGTTTTCAAACTTAACGTCCTTTGAGGAAGGGTATCGACTCAAGGCAATGTTTGCAGCTTTGATGATTTTTGCTTCAGTGGCACTTGCCGTGTGCTCACCCATGCCGTGGGTGACGACGAGTATTGATTTGCTCATAATATGTCTCCAGCCAACTGGATTTATGCAGTTGCCAGACACGCTTTTGATAAGTCTTTTTTAATACTAGCGACTGCATATTAAACTATAGCAACCGCTGAATCAGTCGCCTGGAAATTATCACTAAATATCTTGATATTGATCGCAAAAACCAAAAATTTAAATTGAAGTCTATTCATAAAATAAAAACTCATACGTCTATCTCTTAATCATATCTCGGTCTAATAATTCAGCAGCGATGCTGTTTCTTTGCTCAAATAGTAGCCACTAAGCATATCCTGTAGTTTGTCCCACCCGAGCCTCATGGTTGCCCAACTGGCGATTCCTGTGCGTTTGGAGTCATAAAAGCCGCCAAGTTTGTCAATAGCTTGATAGAGGATACGCCTTCGTCATGTGTGAGCACGTTTGTGCAAGGTTGTGACTCAATCGCTTCGGCCTGTTATTTGAGCCCGCGAGCCCTGAGTTGCGCCGCCAGCTTCAGGCATTCTTGCAGCTGCATGAGCCTAACGGCGACAAAGGCTAATATCGAGACCATACGCTCAAGGTTTTTCGGTTCAGTCATGCGTTGACGTTCTGCGCCGGCACCGGTTATCCAGGCTTTGTGATAATCCTCAACGCGCCAACGTTGTGAGTAAATTTATCATTTAGAGTAAAAGTTCAATCACATTGCTTTTTCATTAGTTTGCCATAGTAAAGGTTATGCAAAGTAACATGTGTATATAGTGAACTCGTCGACCTCCTGTTAGAACCATTAAAGTCCGCATCGTACATGAATAGTGTTAGCTAAGTCACTCAAGTCAGCTATCAATATAGTTACCCAAACCATATCAAACAGTTAGAATATGTCTATTCAAGTAGGTAGGGTAAGGCATGTATTTAAGTAACTTAAAAGCTGAAGGTTTCCGGTGTTTTGGAAAAGAGTTTAACGTCCAATTAGCAAGCGGATTAAATGTGATAGTTGGTGAAAATGGCGCAGGTAAAACGGCCATAATTAGCGCTATTAGACAGCTTTTTCACGATTCTGAATCAGGTAGATATAGCATTATTAGCGATGATTTTTTTAGCCCTTTTGTCGCTGGAGGCATAGATGCTTCATCGCTCTCTATAAGCGCTGAATTTGATGGGCTAGACGCAGCTGACAAAGTTGCTTTTCTTCCCTGGGTGGGAGCCTCTAATACTGCGCTGTTAAACCTACAAGCTGAAAACAAGGAAGTTCGAGGGCGATTCAAAAAAGTTATTTGGGGAGGGATATCTAGAAGCTCCCAGTTTGATCCTGAGTTACTAGATCTCGTTCAGTGTATTTACCTTCCCCCATTAAGGGACGCTGAGGCAAAACTATCAAATGGACGCCAATCTAGGCTATCAAAGCTTTTAAAAGCTCTAAATCGTAAACAGTTAAAAGAGTGTAAAAGAGACACTAAACTTCATCCTCTTGAATCTAAGTTGAAAGAATTCAATGAATCATTGGCTGATGACGGTAAATTAGGGATTAAAGATGCTAGTAAGCTAATAAATGATAATTTGACCAAGGCAATTGGGCATTACTTCGGGCAAAAAACCAGTATCCAATTTGCAAAAAGTGATTTTACTAAAATTGCCGAAAGCCTGACCTTGCTCTTCTTCCCAGACTTATCTGAAAAAGATCAGGAACTGTTCCGTGAGCTTAGTCAAAATAGCTTGGGCTATAACAACTTGCTTTATATTGCGTCGATTTTGGCAGAGCTAACGCTTGATGACGAAGATGAAGACCAACCACTTTTCAAGCTATTACTTATTGAAGAACCAGAAGCCCATCTTCATCCTCAGCTGCAAATAAGGCTGTTAAATCACTTAAGATCAGTGGCGGAAGAGAACAAAAATGTTCAAGTCATAGTAACTACACACTCTACCGTTTTAGCTTCTTCTGTAGACCTTGAGTCGATCATTCATTTGTCCAAATCACCAACCCCAGTAGCAACTCCTCTGCGTACCTGTGGACTTCCTAAAACTAGCAGTCAGTTCATAAACCGATGGTTAGATGTAACTAAATCAAACTTATTATTTGCAGGTGGCGTAATCCTTGTAGAAGGGATTGCAGAACAAATGATAATTCCAGCCTTGGCAGAAATCGTACTGAAAGAACAAGAAGAAGGACGCCAAAACCTTGAAGACTTAGGCATCTCGGCAATTAACTTAAACGGAATCTATTTCAAGCATTTCATGCAGTTATATTGCAATATTGATAGCAAAGATGATGACGATAGGAGCTCCTGGAATAACATTCCTGTAAGATGTGCCGGCATCACAGATCTAGATCCACCGAAGAGGCAAACAAGGCAGATTTCCGATCCAGAAGATACAAGCAAAATAAAAGAAATCGAAGAGGATTTCAGACCCTATGAAGGTAACACGAAAGACGGGACTAACCATGCCATCAAACTAGTTGCCTCTATCAATGAATCTACCAATGCTCGGCTATATGTTAGTAATTACAAGACCTTAGAGTATGACTTAGCTATGGAAGGAAATAATGCTGCGTTAATGTCTGAAATCATCGCTTCTCTGTGGCCTACGCCAGAAACAGGAACGAGCAAAATAATTGAACATTTTTCACAGCTAGCCTCGATAGACTGGACAAAAAAATCTCCAGAAGATGTCGCTGTAATGGCTCACAACATTCTAAAAAGAATTGACGACGATAAGATTGGGAAAGGGATTTTTGCTCAAGTGCTCACCGAAAAAATCCAACGTGAGGGTCGCCCTTTTGCTGTCCCTAAATACATCAGGGATGCAATTCTGTGGGCTACATCAATTGATGTTGCAGAGGAATGCTAATGGCTGTGGAATTTACTGATGAGCAACTTGCTTATGTGCACTCAAGTATAGAAGATAACATCTTTTTGGAAGCGTGTCCCGGAAGCGGAAAAACTGAAGTTGTTGCTGCAAAGGTTGCTAAGGAAATCGATGCTTGGGAAAAGCATCCAGGTGGACTTGCTGCACTTTCGTTTGCAAACAGCGCTACAGACGAGTTAGCGAGAAGAGTCTCAAAGTATCTACCCAGAGGTCAGAGCAAATTCCCTCACTTTTTAGGTACATTTGATAGTTTTATGTACAAGAATATCGTTTCTCCACTCTCTACAGAACTGACAGGCTATACTGGAGAAGGGCATGATGCATCAATTCGCATTGTTGAGCCAAGTGCGTATTTAGGATATCGAACTGCAACTGATATTTCAGAACGCGGGCGAATAAGTGCCCACCATTACTCTTTTGACCCGATAAAGAAGAAATTTATTTTTGCAACTGCTGACCAAAAGTTAGATAAAGCCCTTAATTCAATTGCCTTAGAAGACACCCAAATACAAGATCTGATCACTACCAAGAGAAAAATGCTCAGAGGCGGGTTTGCTACCTATCAAGATATTGAATATTTAACCTATAAAGCACTGAAGAAAAAAGAGTTTGACAACTATTTTTCTTTGCTTGCGGTACGATATCCACTAATCATTGTTGATGAGTGCCAAGATCTATCAGAATTACAACTAACAATTGTAAAGCTACTTGCCCGTAATGGAACAAGTCTCCACTTTGTTGGAGATCTTCATCAAGCAATTTATGGCTTCCGTAAAGTTGAGCCAGAAAAAGTAAAACAGTTTGCACAAGATAATAATTTCACTTGCTTGTATCTAACGCGAAATTTTAGAAGTTGCCAAAATATCGTCAACCTTTGTGCGACATTAACTGGTCGTGACAATATAGTTGGAAACATGACTTGGCTTGAACCAAGGTGCTTAGTGCTTCAGTATGACAAGTGCCCTACAGAACTCATAAGTTCTTTCGAGGAAAAATGTGATGGGTTCGAAAACAACGTCGTTGTGTCAAGAGGCCACTCCATACTGAATAAATTCCAGACTTCTATTGCCAAGCCAAACAACATTCAGAGGCTAGCTCTCGCTGTTAAGCTATATGACCCCGATAATATGGAAGCCCTCAATCAGTCTTTACAGCACTTCTCAGAGTTTCTTCGCTATCACTTAAAGGAAAGCTATAAGCCAAACAGTTTAAATTGTCCTCAATCTATTAGCTCTAACCTTACATGGCGCAAGTTTTTATATGGGGCTTTAAATTATTTGATTAGTAACTCTTTACAGAATGTCGATATTGAGTGGTCAAGCTGGGCAAAAAAAGCAAAGGTATTAATCCGAGCTCTCCCACAGCAAAGCTTTTGTTCTGAAGCTATTGTAAGCACACTAGCTCCGTTGGAAGACGTTAACTTAATTTCCCCGCCAGGATCTGCCAAACTTGAAGTTGCGCTGTCATTGACTGTTACTAACAAGCCATTTTTGCAGTTTACAAAAGGAACGATTCATAGTGCGAAAGGCGAAACCCACTCGGCCACTATAGTTATATCATCTGCTCGCTCAGGAGGTGATGCTCATTGGAAAGATTGGCTCAAAGACCCTGATAGCGAGGCTGCTAGGTTTGCTTACGTTGCATCATCAAGGCCGAGAGAACTTCTGATTTGGGCAGTGAAAACGCTGAAACCAGCAGAAAGGCAGCAACTAGAGTCAGTTGGATTTACTATTGTGTAGTGGATAAGGGAATTTAGTCACCACATGTAGGCAGGTCGCATGGTTGCAATACTAGAATTAATCCGAAAAAGTAAGAATGATCTTTGGGTCATAACTTAGAAATGTCCAAAACCCTCCCACCAAAACCATAGCGACCGCTGTATCCAGCTCGCCCCTCATATCCTCGACACATTCCCAAACCGACACAAGAAGTTAGGCCGTGCAAAGTGCTATGCTTACACTATAAGCGTTCCTCAACTGACAGAATAACAGGGAAGTGTCGATGAACCATTCTATCTTGTTGATTATGCGGCTGGCTTTGGCCGTGCCATATAGCTTCGCTGAAAATCAAATTCCTTATGAACACGACAAATGGGGCACTTTGCCGAAAGACACAACTAAAGACTTCATCGCCTTCACTGCGAGTATGGATTCCAAAGATGATAATGACGGGTTACCCGGAGAGGATGTAATAGGGGCACCGGAGTGGGTAGCTTATGAGATTAAGAAGTATGCTGAAGAGTGTATTCCTACTGAGAAGCGGCCAGAGTGGCGATCGGAGAGACGGTTTGTCGATGAGGGGATAGCACCGAAAGACAATAGTTATAGATACGCACGAGCGTTTAGAAGTGCTAACCCTGATTGGTATGTTCGTGGGCACCTCCAAATGAAGTTAATCGCAGAGAGGATTAGCCATGAAGCGGCAGCGCAAACACACACCTTTTTAAATGCGGTTCCTCAACGAGCTAAATTCAATGAAGGGATCTGGCTCGATTTAGAATACATCACCTCAGCTTGGGCTCAAGAGTATGGCAAGCTTTGGGTGGTGACTGGGCCGATTTATATCGACGGAATGCCCTCAGGCTATATAGGTGAAGAAAACGAATTCAAAGTCGCGATCCCCGATGCTTTGTTCAAAATAGTAATAAGGGAGCTCACAGAAGGAAAACCGGAGGTGCTCGCGTTTATTTACCCTCAAGTGGGGGCCGGTTACTACAACGGCACATATCAACACTTTCGTTACCTGACGACGATAGATGAAATTGAAGTCATGTCGGGATTATCATTTTTGAACAACCTAAGCTTGGCGGAGCAAAATCGTCTCAGAACCAGCTTGTCCAGTAAAATCTGGTCTCACAATCCAGAATCGATCAAAAGAGCTTGTCGAGATTGATGTGAGAGTTGATAGCTATATAACGCGCATCACAAAGACTGGGTATTAAGTTTAGTGACTTTTCATAGACGTAATTATGCATAATTTTCTAATTAACTAGAACTGCCACAAAACCAGCTAGGCTAACCCTGTTAGTTTAGCCTTCAACCTTTAACAGCTTTCCCCGACACCTTAGCAACCGTCTAACTCCCGTTTTGAAAACTGGAATTTGACGAAGGTTTGCTAGACAATATAGTGTCTAGATAATATCGGTTGATTACCTGAGCTAGGTTATGAATTACAAAACAATATATGAGAAAGAGCTAAACAATTCTGGCACAAATTTCTTCATACTTGATACTAAAGGAAGCGGTGTGAAGCATGATGATACGGACTTTGTAAAATACTCTTGGCGAACAAACAAATTTGGCCTAGTTAAGCCTGGGGACCTCTTCATATACCGTCGGCCGGGCAAGGCATCTGAAACCGGTAAGTTTTACTTTTTTGGTGCAGGTAAAATCGAGACAATTACCTCTGCGGTAGATTTAGGCATTGACGTAGATGATGAAACTCGCGTGAATGGTGCTATAAGTAAAGCGTACCCATTTATCAATAATCTTCACCCTGATGATCTCGACAATTTCAAATGGACGTTTAAAGACCGAAAGCCAGGCTCATGGATGTACTTCTTCAATCAATACGGAATGAACAAGATTGCTAGAGAGGACTTCATTGCCTTAATGGAGCTCGGAGCGAGGGATATTGAGTATGACAATGAAGCTGCTACAGAGGCGCTTCAAGATATCCAAAATGAAAACTACCATGCGGATGATGAAAGAAGTGAAGCGAATCGACGTTCGAAGCAAAGTGTCTTTTCAAATAAGGTTAAGAATAACTATGGGAATATATGTGCCATATGTGGAATTCAAACCAAATCCCTACTAATAGGATCACACATTATTCCATGGGCTACACGAAAGGATATCCGTCTCGACCCATCAAATGGAATTTCGCTTTGTGTTATGCATGACAAGCTTTTTGATGCGGGCTATATAACACTTAGCTCCGAAAATAAAGTAGTCGTTTCTGACGTTGTGAATGCCGATCTACCGCTAAAAGCTGTAACAGACCTGATTAAAGGGGTAAAAATTCACAGACCGAGAAAGTCACCACCCAAAGAAGAATACTTAAACTACCATCGCAATCAAGTGTTTGAAAGTTTTTTGAAAGACTAGCGTTCTCTTGAGAATTGTTCAATCAGCCACCTTTTTCGTCTAGATCATACTTTGGGGTGATCACAACTTTGGGGTTATTAAAGCTGACTCGTTTTTGCCCCAAAACGTGTTTGCATGTATAAAACCATCATAATATTTATTTGGTCAACAAGTTGTTGACCAAATACGAGAAATTGTATTCGTGAAATGCACTAAATATTCTTTGCGTACCGTTCTGATATTTGTACGCCCAAGGCTTAAGTTTTTTATTATAAAGTCAATGATTTCATATTCTTGATATATTTCTGAACGTCTGGTGTAATGGATCAAACCTTGAAAGAATAAAAGCTATAAATGAACTCTAAGTCTCAACTAATCAGCTATCAGCGGCAGCTTATCAAGTCCTTAGATACGCCTCTCTTAATCGAACTCAACAAAAAAGAAATGGACGCCATTGCTCCCAAACCCGAGCAATCGAGCGTCGATGTTTCTTATTTTCTTGCAAAAGCGATGTATGACGCCAACTCAGAGAGAAATGCGACGAACATCATTGTCATAGATGGACAAATAAAAGAAGGCACAGAGCCGTTTGTTCTTTTGGAGAGTTTGATTGAGCAGCTTCAAGATGAAATCAAAAATATTAAAAACGTTGAGATCGTCCGAGAGGTTATTAGTACCGGACTTGCGGTAGGGACTGGCGGATTACTCAATCAGTTTATTGGTACCTATGTTGACAAAGGGGTGGACTTTCTCTTTGACGATTTAGGCGAACGTTTTTCAAACATACTCTTCAATACGCTCACAGAAACCATTGATGTTTCTAACCAAATCACGGGTAATGTTGAGGGCTTAATTCAAGATGCCATTGCAAATGGCGTGGCAAGGATGACGGGCGAGCAGCCTAAACGTCCATTAAGTCTAAGTCGTGAGGCGATAGGGGAATTAGAGTTACTTTCGCAGACGTTTAGTAAAGCCGGGAAGCACGATATTTTTCAGCTGACTTTTAAGGTATTGCTCGCCACCTCCATTGGTTCCTCGAAACTACTCTATGTGAAAAACCCTCACAGGCTCGATGATAACTCTTTAGCGATCATCTCGTTGTTACTGTCATATGCAAAACACCGAAAAGACGAGGGCATGCATTTGGGCCTCTCTGTGGTTTACGCGCATTGCGATGAGGAGTGCCAGCCCTACGGTAAAGTGCCCAAGGCGTTAGAAACTAAGAAACGCCTTCTTGATGAGCAGCGCCGTTTCGCGCAGCGCTACGCGATGTTAGTGAGCCCAAATAATGAAGTACCCACTGTGGCTGCAAAGCACTCTCACTTTATTGGGAGAGAGAGTGAACTGCAAGCGCTTCGAGACCGCTTTGAGAAACATTCGGGTTTTACTATGATGGCAGTGAGCGGTGAGCCCGGCGTTGGAAAGACCACTCTCATTAAAAAGCATATCGATGACATTGCGCCTGAGCGCAGCGTTGTGCTTTCCATGCTTAACGAGAACGGACACAGCTCTCTCAATACAGGGCTTTGTTCTTTAGAGCAAAGTATTCTCGAGGAGGCAGCAAGGCTAGAGCAGCTAAAAAACTGGAAAGAAAAGAGCCTCGACTATTTCTTTAATCTGGATAAAGAAAAGCTGGTTGTCGATGCCATTGGTAAAGTGTTTAGTAACGTAGACAACTTCATCAATACCGGTTTGGCAGTCAAGCAGCGTCTTGATGTGGGATCTGTGCTTGAGAAGACCAAACAAGTGGGCAGCGGTGACTTGAATGGTGAGCACAGCAGCTACAAGCAGCAACAGTTTAATAAACTCGATAAAGCAATCAGCCTGCTGTGCAAGTTGGTTGACCCGAGCTCGCCACTGATGCTTTTTATTGACGATCTTCAATGGATTGATGAAAGTTCCAGTGAATACGTCCTAACTCATCTTGCCAAGCATTACTCCCTTTACGTAGTGACTTCGGTGAGGCCTAGTGATGCGGCGACGCTGTACAAGGTCCACGCTGAATCAAAAGACGAGAATGCCTTTAGGCTGTCATTGTTAAAGGCGATTGGTACTTTCGGTAGTGATGATACCGAGTATGCTCAGGGGATCGTCACACCGCAAGCAAGTAGCCTACACCTTAGAGGCTTCGACTGTTTTCAGCTTCAAGCATTTATCGAGAAGGTCGTCGCCGGCAATCAACAGCAAGCGGCTGAATTAAGTCAGGCGATTATCTCTCAGTTATCGGGTTCCAATGCAGAGACGGTCAATACTTTGTTTGCAATTGAAGCGATCAACATGCTTTGTGAGCAAAGGCTATACGATGGCATGGATGCAGAGCAATTAATTTTGGTTGAGCCTATCAGATTCAATGACGATGTGACGAGTATTCGCTATACGATGGAAAGAACGTTTGAATCCTTGCGTAGTAAGTATCATGACGCGTTCAAACAAGCCTCTTCAGTGCACGATACACTGCGGTTCAATCTATCAACGTACGCAGTTTTTGAAGAGAGGTTGCATCACCTTAAGCTGTATCTCAATGACTATGGTAACGCCGCAGCAAATACTTTGATTTTTTCATCGATACTTGGCACTCAGTTTTCGCCAGACAATGTATTAACGTTATTAAAATCCCTTCGAAACACACGAGACCCTTTGCTTATCCCCATGCAAGAACACGTCTTTGGAAAAGGGACGAACTTCTATATTCAGGAAGAGCACTATACGATCATCGAGCAGGTGTATGAGCTCCTGCGCCGTGTGGATTCGCCGCAGGAAAGCTACCGTCATTACCATAGCTTGTTGAACTACTACCTTGTTAGCCAACGAGAAAGTTTGCTTAGTCTAGTGTGTGGTACACCGAAAGAAAAATCATGGGTCGCGTTTTATGAGCTGGTTCTTGAAACGCTAGAGTCTATTGGGGCGCCTTTTGTTAGTGACAAACCGATTGCTCTCCTGGCCAAACAGGATGCAGATGAAGTGTTAAATCTTTTACTCATCAAAGATCGTTTGCTGAGGGAGGCTTTAAAGAAGGATAGCAATGTCTGGGCAAAGCGTTTTGTTCAAAATCGCATTGATTGGTTTAACGCTTGTTTTGACTTAAACCACGGATTAGTAAGCAGCTTGCCTATTTTCGAGACGTCTAGGATTTATTCGACTTATTTTGAGCGTTACCCAGGGGAGCATTATGCGTTTTACTGTGAATTGCTGCATTGCAAGTACAAGCTATTTTTGAAAGCACCGGCGAGGTGGCGAGCAAAGCATTGTCAGGAAAAAGTTTGTGAGGTCTTTGAGCAGTACCATGAAACGGGAACTAGCCCAGAGCTAGACATGAGGTATGCTTACCACCTCGTAACGTTATCAGAGTATTTGGTGGATGACTTTTACTCTTCAATTAATGACTTTCAAAAAGCCCATGATACTTGTAAAGATGCGCTTGAAATTATTGGGCGCTATGAACACCAGCTAACAGAGAATGATGAAAGCTGGGCCAAGCTCAAAGCTTCGGCGCTATTGGCCCTTGCCTCTACTGATGAATATCTGTGTTCCCGTAAGTCGTCACACCATAGCGAACGACAAGAATCCTTTAGCATCAGAGAGCAAGGGTTCTATCGTAACCCCGATTTTTGGCGGAACGACTACATTGAAGGTCTCACTTCGAATATGGTCTATTGCTTAACTCAAGCCGATGAAGCTAAGTACTCAAAAGGAGCACTGACAACTCGGACTTACGATCGTTACAATGAGTCGATGCGGCTTAGCACTGTCTTAATGGAGGCTATGAAGCCTCTACTGAAAGAAAACCCTCAGGCTTGGAATGAAACGTACATTCAGCACCTTCGAATAAAAGCGCTAATTTGTTTTGAAATGGAGCAATATGAACGAGCTGTGCACACTGAGGAGATGGCATTATCCATTCATAACGTATTGAGCCAAAAGGATGCACACTGCTCGGCAGCTGGTGACGTCATCATTCACGCTACACTTGCCAAGTATTGCTTACATGCACAGCACTATCAAGCATCTGTGAATCACTGTGAGAGAGCAATTACGAGTTTTCGTTCAAAGGAGGAGTGGCGCTCCTCGGTTGGACAAGACTACCTCAGGATCAAACATAAGGCCGTGGTTTTGGAAGTGGCAATAAGTTACGAGGAGGCGCTACTCAACCTACCTTCGGCTTACATGCAGATGCGGCAGAGCTCAGATGCTGTTACCAGTGTCATGGACGCAATGAACCATGTGACACAGCAGGTTAGCATGGACAATGATTTTAGTTGCCGAACCCTACTTTTGTCGGCGTTGACTTTCTGGAAGGCGGGTTACTCAGTGCGAGCTCGCGAGTATCATGATAAGGCTATGAGCCTAGAGAGCTTATCCGCTATTCATCGTCAAGATCGCCTGCTATTGTCACGCTATTATCATGATGTAATCCATTATGTTGAAGCCGAAGAACTAAGACAAACATATCGAGCACTGGGTATTAGTATTGTTCCTGTTAATGCTGATTGGGCGCGAAAGTCACTCGAATGCAGATCAGAAACACTACAGTCGCTATTGGGAAGCAATGACAGCTTTTTCTTGATTCCGGGTTTTCACTGTGACTATTGCGATGATGCTGAGCAGATCAAGGAAACGTTTTCGACTATGGTGCGCTCTTTCAATATCTACCCGCAGAACCTTGAAAAAATGCACTTTAAGGGAGCGCTTATCGCCGCAGCAGTCTATGGAGTGAGGCCCTTAGACCAAGGGGAAGGTTTATTACAGGCGAATGTCATAATTGATGGAAAACACCGGATTGTTAACTTGATAATCGGCGTTATGGCCCTATATGCCATCTGCGATGAGGTTGCGCCAATGGATGACGCAGCGAACTCCTCATTAAAGGATTGGATTCTTAACAGGATTGAACAGTTAAAACAGAACTTGCTGTCTTGCTTTACAGTATCTTCATGTCTGAAAAGGGAAGGGGCGGTTGGCACATACTTGCCGAAGGTGTTGGGGTGTCGAACTACGGAAAGACAAGTCGCGGATAAATACTGGAACTATTCTAATGAAGATATTGACCCGAGTTCGCCTTACTCGCAAGTTATCGAGGCCTTTGTTGAACGATATGTAAAGAAGGAAAGTAGCACTTCTCTTTCCGAGCAAAAAAGAAACAACCATTTTATTTTCGATAATGTGGATGTCGCAAAAGCTTGCCTGCTTGACGAGTTGGCATCATCATGGGACTGCACTTTGTCAGAGCTGGTTGAAGTGTGTCGATTGATTATAGATGGCAAGTTAGGCGTAGAAGGTTTTCCTGTTGATTATCAGACTGATGAACTAGACAAATATAAATTAGCACTAACAGTGATTGTTTTCGGGCACTCAATGTTGAAGCGAGTTTGTTGCACGTTTGCCATTGTAAATGAAACTGAAAACGCAGAGTACATGTATGATGCCTTGCATAATTAGGTCGTTTATTAGCGTGTAACGGAAATGTAACATAAGCAGCGTTTAGGTGCTCTAAGGCTAGTATAATTTCGAGGTGAGCAACCAAGTTGGGTGTTGATGGTTAAAAAAAATGTGGATAGCGCAGTTCAAGATGTTTAAGCTCTAGCTTCTCTACCTCCAATAAGCTGTGTTCATCTTGTTTTTCATATAGATAATCAATAGCACTCCCTAAGAGATATTCTTGAGTTAGCCCATCAACTAAAACATGCGTATCAAAATAGTCTTGCACTCTGACTTCGATTTCACCGACATAGGTAATGGGCCTCGGAAACAGGCAGTACAGTGCCTCGAAGTCGCATGGAGATACAATGATTGGGTGCTCAACCTTGCCCAGTAAAACTCTGATTAGTCCTTTAAATGTCATACTAAGCTCCCTTTGAGCACTACATAACTGATCTAAGTGCTGCATAGCTAATGGTTTCTATTTAGCCACCAGCTCTGCTGTGATTGCACGCAATGTATTGCATTAGTGCCTATTGCCACCTCTTATCAGCCGAAAGGTCGGTTAAAGGGCGCGGATGCGACTCAATAGTTGAGGGGTAACTCCTAACTCTGCCGATGACTTTAAGTATCGGCTTTGTTGATGTGCAAGTTGCCAATTTAACTTACTGCCACCACAGCACCACCATTGTTTTACCCCTAAATTTTCCGCATGCAAGAGCGTTCTTGCGGTAGTACCGCCACTCCCCATTCTCAGCTTTCCTCGCCAATCGATATCAGGAGCCAAAGATGCAGGACTGAAAACCTCTTGGTCTCGAACCCATTTATAGGATCTAAACGGCTCAACAGGGTAGATTTTCAAAGAGGCGTCCGAAACAGCTTTTTCAAGCAACCTCGCAGATACTGCGTCATGAGGTAGGCTGTCTGTGATGCTCATTGGTTGATAGCTGATAGTGAATTTCAGGTCATCAAAAAAGACTTCGTGGCTTTCAAGGTAGCGCTTTGAATAGAGAAGCCCAACCACATCGATATACAACACTCTCACAACAATTCCTTGTGCTCTGTTTTCGCCAAATATTGCTTCAATGCATGTTGGCTCCCTGAACCTCGATACAGATGATTATCGAGGAAAAACTCAACGGCATCTGGATTTGGCTTCTCTATACAAAAAGATTTAAACAGGGTTTTGTAAAACAACCAACTCTTGCACTCTACGATGACCCAGAAAAAGGATAGAGACGCTGCAAACCCGAAAAACCATTTGAGTTCGATATTCAATGTTAAGGCACTCAAAGTAAGTTGAGTAAAGCAGTATAAGCCGAACAAGATGCTCGCAATAAAGCCGAGGTTACACATTCGATTCACCCACGTTGGGATCTGTGCCCGCTCCATGATAAAATGAAGATGCTTCACTTCAACTCTCACCACTGCCTATCGCTCCAACAGTTAATAACCCTAAAGACACCAAAGTTGCTGATTTATAAGCTACTCTATCAATTAATCTTCGAAAGGGCACGAACAAAAATATTAACAGGTATCAATGTTTAGCCATTAAAGATGTGATGGTAATAAATAACAGATTTTGTTCGGACTTGGTGATGTGTTGTGGATCAGTTGACTTAGCCAAACGTTAGAGGATTTGCCATACCTATGGTTATCCGTTTGTTACTAATTTAGCGAAGCCACTGACACGTTTTTGTCCAGCTCCTTGCTTGGGAGTGGACATACTGTGTGGACGTACTCGGTAATTACGCCTTTGAATTCTGCCAACAAGAAACAGTAAAGGAAGATCCTAAATAGTACCTATTTAGTCAGGCCGCAGACCAAATCTAAGTCTGGATAGTGCAATTAGACTTCACGTTTACTTTTGGCTAGTAATGATGAAATTAATTCTTTCCTCTCACTCTCTGTCATTTGAGAAACAATACATGCTAGTTCTGCGGCGCTTGCATCTTCACAGAAAAAGTAACTTAAAGGCACACCTAGTTCATCGGCTAATAGCTTTAAGGTTTGTACGTCTGGTGTGTGTTTACCCTTCTCGTATTGATTCATTCTTGGGCTAGCAGAGCTTTCATCCATACCTATACGTACTCCCAATGCTTTTTGAGAGAGGTTTGCTTTTTTGCGGGCTTCTTTGAGCCGCACTGGAATTGGGTTTTCGAATGGCACTTAAGTTTCATTTCTCTGATCTCACGGTAACTAAGATTTTCTTAGTTTTACTGATTTCTGTATACTAAGCAATCCTTAGTATTTTAGTGGTGTATGCGGTACATGAAGCGTTCTTTGAAAATCAGTGATGAAATGCACAACCTATTGATTGAAAAAGAGATGGATGGTTTTTTAGTTGTTGAGCTAAGAGATGCATTTGTTTCGATTGATGACTCCTATGTTGATTTGGATGATGCTCGTCGTAAGGTTTATCGACAGCTCCTTCGTTTGGTGAAGAACAATTGGCTTCGAGTTGAAGGGACGGGGCAGCAGAAACGATACTTTCAAACAGACTTATTTAAAGGCCTTCAAATCGATACTGCATCAGACAAAACTAAGGTTACTTTTACCACCTCGTCTGCTTACTCGGTATTAAGACACGAACGCAATCAGTACAAAGGTGAGCTAGAGATTGTTTTTGGGGAGATTAATGAGTATCAATCTCTCTGTAGCCGCTTTCCTGAACTCGAGCCGAGGTTGCTTCCACTTCTTGAGCAAGCAAGAGTGCATTCAGCGCAGTTGTTAGGAAGAGTGAATGTACTCACCAGTGTTCTCAAAACACTTTGTGAGGACAACCAGTCGTGCTAAGGCAATGGCAGGCAGAATGCTCAGAGAAGGCATTACAGAAATACAGCTCAAACCAACAGCACTTTTTCTGCCAAGCAACTCCAGGGGCTGGAAAAACGGTACTGGCTGCGACGGTCGCTTCAAGGTTGATACAAGAGGACAAGATCGACCTTGTATTATGTTTCTCACCCTCTTTAACGGTTTCAAGTGGAATAAAGAAAACCTTTTCACAGATTCTAAATTGTACCTTTAATGGAGGGTTAGGTTCTATTGGACGATCTCTCACTTATCAGTCGATTCAATTTTTAAATGAAGAGTTTTGGCTGACGTTAAGAAATCATCGAGTTTTTGTGGTCTTTGATGAGATACACCACTGCTCTGGTACAGAGATTGAAAATGCGAATGTTTGGGGGCAACAAGTCCTTGCAAAGATTCAAGGACTCGCAACGTATACCCTTGCTATTTCAGGGACTCCGTGGCGTTCAGACTCTTTGCCGATAGTATTGGGACAGTACAGCGATCCTGACGGGATACTTTTGGTTGATTATCAATACACGTTGAAACAAGCAATCGGGGATAAGGTTTGCAGAGCCCCTAAGATTGTTTTGGTTGATAATGAACACTTGACCGTGACGAACGATGAGAAGGTGGAGTCTTTTTCTTCAATATTGGAAATGATTAAGCAGACTAAGGCCTCATATCAAAGCATCATTCATAATCCAGATGCAATGGAGTACTTACTTGGATTGGGCTGCAAAAAGCTTGCCGAAATCCGTGCTTTATCCCCGATGGCTGGAGGGTTAATTGTTGCTGCATCAGTTCAGCACGCACAAACAATTAAAAAGGTACTTTTTGAAAAGTATGCTCAATCGGTCTCAATAGTGACCTATCGGCATGAAGAGCCTTTAGCAGAGATTGAACGTTATAGACTAAGCGATACTCAATGGATTGTCAGCGTTGGAATGATTAGTGAGGGAACTGATATTCCGCGCCTTCAAGTGTGTTGTCACATGAGTTCTGTCAAAACCGAATTATACTTCAGACAGGTGCTCGGGCGAATTCTTCGTGTGAACGGCGCGACAAATCAACAAGCGTGGCTATTCACTTTTGCTGAACAAAGCTTGATTGACTATGCAGAAAGGATCGAACAAGATATTCCTGAGTCGTGTATATATGCAAAATGGGAAAAGTTTGCAGAAGCCGAGCCAGATACTAAGCGCAACCGTCTGAGCGAAAAGGGGGGGCTAGAAGAGAGAGGAGGACTTAGCTCTAAGTTGGTATGGAATAGCACGACAAGGAATACTGAGAATATTGATGTCGCATTTGGTGCGTTTGATGAGCTTCGGCTCGGAGCTTTTAAACAGCGGGTAATATCGGCATTTTTGGCTTCTTGAATAGGCCTATTGTTTTACCAAGTCGTTTGATTCAATATAAATTCAGCATTTCGACCTGTATTGCTTCTGGCCCGAAAGAGCTAGTAAATCCTGCTAGCTCAAAAATACCCCAAAACGTTTCAGGAGCCATAGTAAAACCCATAGGATTAGCTAATGAACAACTACCGAGGAATCCTCAGTAGTTGCAAAGTTTGCAACTACCCCTACATGCCCAATTGTCCAATAGCCTGTTGGATAAATTTTAATACCTAAGTTTTGCAAGAGGGTCTTGCAAAAATGCGAAAGAAGTTGTTTCGTAAATCGTCTTTACCCAATTATTGCTGAGCTCATTACTATCTATCCGTTCGCTAATCATTATTTGACCAACTTTTCCTGATGTAGGTATGGTGTATAGGAGTTATCATATAGATTTGGGCGGAGTTTAAGGTGAATAAAGAAACCAAAAAGAATTTTGATAAAGTATTTCAGGCTGCGTTAGCACTGTGTGGTAATGAAGAAGCTGCTAATCACTGGCTTAAGCACCCAGTTCGAGGACTTGGTAACAAACGACCAATTGATATGCTTTCGACAGCCGAAGATACCAAGGCTGTACTCAATTTGATTGGCCGTTTAGAGCATGGAGTGTTTTCGTGAGCTTTGTTGCTATAAACTTTTGCCCCAAAGTATGCCAGAGAGATTGAACTCAGTTTCATACCTGCAACTTGCCTTACTTTTCCTCATGCCTAAGGATCCAACAATGTAGCTAAATCTTCTAATCCACAATCATAGACAGAACCTTAAGCACTAAGCTCAGCGTAAATTCCGTCTAACGTAATGTT
>NZ_JBFSUR010000019.1:0-101591 GCF_041467535.1 Vibrio sp. 10N.247.311.47 | reverse complement strand
AACCGAGGTCCACGGATTTGCAATCCGCTGCATAGCCACTCTGCCAAGGCGCCTTAGTAACTCCAATCGAATCGCTCATTGCCATCCTCTTGGGTACGGGATGCATTCTACGGATTCAGACGATTGAGTCAATATTATTTTTGTATTTTTAATTCGTTTGAATAGATTTCATACGAAACAGGCCAAATAGCTGACTTTATGTTCAAAACACACTGTGAGCGGGTTATTCAAAGGAGATCTATATCACATTAGATATCCACTATTGATAACTTAACCTTAGGTTAAAGATCAAAAAAGCGAGCCTCAGCTCGCTTCTTCATCAATGATGTTTTTCGTCTAACAAATCGTCTTTGGCAGCCATCAAGTATTGTGCCATTGACCAATAAGTAAGAACGGTGGCGACATACAGTGCAATGTAACCTACCCACACCATCCAGTCGTCGTATCTCCAGATAAGTACCCAAAGAGCGAACATCTGAGAAACCGTTTTGACTTTACCAACCCAAGATACCGCAACACTTGCGCGTTTACCGATTTCAGCCATCCATTCACGAAGCGCTGAGATGATGATCTCGCGAGCTATCATAGTCACGGCTGGGATAGTTATCCAAATCGAGTGGTAATGCTCTGTAATCAGGATAAGAGCCGTAGCGACCAACACTTTGTCAGCCACAGGGTCAATGAAGGCGCCGAAGCGAGACGTTTGCCCTAACTTACGAGCTAGCATGCCATCTAGCCAATCAGTGAAACCGGCTACCCAAAACACCATCGCAGCAGCGAAAGGAGCCCATTGATAAGGTAGATAGAAAACGACAACGAATACTGGGATCAAAAATAGTCTCAGTAAGGACAAAATGTTAGGTATATTCAAACGCATATTATTGGGCTCTTATTAATTGCGCTTTAATGGTGCGGGATTTTTACTATTGTTTCAATGCTTGATAAATGTTTTCTGCCAAAGAATGACTAATGCCCGGCACTTTGGCTATTTCTTCGACAGTTGCACGCTTAAGTTCTTGTAAGCCACCCATATATTTCAGCAAAGCTTGACGACGTTTAGGTCCTACCCCTTCAATTCCTTCCAAAGCACTGGTTCTGCGCGTTTTACCACGTTTCGCCCTGTGCCCTGCAATCGCATGATTATGGCTCTCATCACGAATGTGCTGGATAAGATGCAGCGCTGGTGCATCGCTAGGTAAATTAAACTCTTCACCTTCAAGGGTTACCAAAGTTTCTAAACCCGGTTTACGCGTCACGCCTTTCGCAATACCCATCATTCTTGGTCTAAACGGCCAATCACCCCAATATTGAGAAATGATCTCATGAGCGCGGTTTAGCTGACCTTTACCACCATCGATAAAGATGATGTCTGGGATCTTGTCGACATCGAGTTGCTTCGAATAACGTCTCTCAAGCGCCTGAGCCATCGCTGCATAATCATCGCCACCTGTAATGCCGGTGATGTTGTAACGACGGTACTCTGGTTTAACCGGGCCTTCTTGATTGAACACCACACACGACGCAATCGTGCTTTCACCCATGGTATGACTGATATCAAAACATTCCATGCGCTTGATAGCATCCATCGACAGCACTTCTTGGAGCTCTTTGAAGCGCTGATTAATCGTCATCTTGTGATTAATCTTGGTGGTAATAGCCGTCAATGCATTGGTATTAGACAATTTAAGGTAACGACCTCGAGTACCTGAAGGGTTGGTATTGAAGTGAATCTTACGACCCGCAACTTCACACAAGGCTTCTTGAATCGGTGTGACATCTTCCATCAAATCAGCATTAAGGATGAGACGAGTTGGGATGGTTCTCGCTTCATTATGTGCAAGATAGTATTGGCTTAAAAAGCTCGAAAAGACTTCCTCTCGCACCGTATTGTTTGGAATTTTCGGGAAATGGCTTCTACTGCCTAAAACCTTTCCTTGGCGAATCATCAAGATGTGAATACAAGCCACGCCATTTTCTTGAGCAAAACCTAACACGTCCATATCTTCCATTGAGTCGTCAGATACGTACTGTTGCTCTTGCACGCGTCGAATCGCTTGGATCTGGTCACGGAAAGCAGCGGCTTGCTCAAAGCGAAGCTCTTGGCTTGCCTTGTCCATTTTATCGATGAGTGTCTCAAGAACTAGCTTGTCTTTCCCCTGCAGGAATAAACGAACGTAGTCGATAAGCTCGCTGTACTCTTCATCAGAGATAATTGAGCTGACACATGGCGCAGCGCAACGACCAATCTGATACATCAAACACGGGCGAGTTCTGTTGGCATAAACCGTATCCTCACACTGACGAGCAGGAAAGATTTTCTGTATTAGGTGCAACGTCTCACGCACAGCGCCGGAATCAGGATAAGGACCAAAGTACTCTCCCTTTTTCTTCTTAGCACCACGATGCATCGACAACCGAGGATGTTTGTGACCACTAATAAAAATATAGGGATACGACTTATCATCACGAAGAAGTACGTTGTATTTCGGTAGGTACTGCTTGATGTAGTTGTGCTCAAGGATAAGAGCTTCTGTTTCTGTATGCGTTACAGTGACATCGATTTTGTCGATATTGCTAACTAAAGCGCGCGTTTTTTCACTGTCGACTTTTTTACGGAAATAACTGGAAAGGCGTTTTTTGAGGTTCTTTGCTTTACCGACGTAAATAACAACAGCCTCGGCGTTATACATACGATAAACGCCGGGCTGTTCTGTTACTGTCTTGAGAAATGACACTGAGTCAAACAAGTTGGTCACTATACGATCTCAGTGTTAAAGGGTCTCAGTGTCTAACATTCCATGTCTAATCGCTAAATGCGTCAGCTCTACATCGCCACTGATATCCAATTTGCTGAACAAACGGTAGCGGTAACTGTTGACTGTTTTAGGACTTAGATTGAGTTGTTCTGAAATATCCGTCACTTTCTGACCTTTGGTAATCATCATCATGATTTGAAGTTCACGTTCAGATAAGTCTGCGAATGGATTTTCAGACGCAGGCGAGAATTGGCTCAAAGCCATCTGCTGCGCAATTTCTGGTGAAATGTATCGTTGGCCACTATTAACCACTCGAATTGCATTTACCATTTCATCCGGACCTGCCCCTTTAGTAAGGTAACCAGCAGCTCCAGCTTGCATCACTTTAGTTGGAAACGGATTTTCCGTATGAACAGTTAAAACGATGATTTTAACATCAGGGTTGAAACGCAAGATCTTCTTGGTTGCTTCTAAGCCACCAATACCAGGCATATTCATATCCATCAAAATAACGTCAGTATTGTTAGTACGACACCATTTTGCAGCATCTTCACCGCTTTCAGCTTCCCCTGCTACGTTCATTCCACGGACGTCTTCAATAATACGTCGTATCCCTGTGCGAACCAGCTCGTGATCATCTACAAGGAAAACATTTATCAAACTTGTATCTCCACACTATTAATTGGCTCTGCAACCACTGTGTCATTTCATCTGTTTGAAACAATTGAACAAAGGAACAGTGGATCGCAGCATTGAGTACATCTTAACTTAATTACTAAAAAAAAGCTCTGTTGAATATGTGCTGAAACACGAACTTTAGCAAGTACTTATTAACAAATAAGCTAACTAAAACAACAAGCTTTTTCTAAAAATCAACCAGTTAAAACAATACCCAATAAAATTACATAAGATAAAGATATTTTCAATACCATTGAATAACCATTCGCGACAATTTCACTTATTTGCTTATAGAGTCCCGTTATTTGCCTCTACTAACTAGAATTTAGTTAGTATTTTTACTGCCTTTTGTGCGCAGAGGGTCGCTAGATGGTAGTATTCGATTCCCCATTTCAATAGGTTACTACATTGGATATTCAGCAAGGCTTTGTACTCACAAGACAAGCAAGAGATTTTTCAGGGCGCACACAAATCGACTTGTGGTTAAGCACCCCTCAAGGCCCTACTCTGCTGACGATTCAAAATGAAAAACCGGTATTTTTTGTCGCTCAATCTGACGTTGAGGCATGTCAGGCAATCGCAGCGAAAGAGTCGATCGATTGCCAATTTAAGCCTCTAGAATTAGCCACATTCGAGCAAACACCTCTCGCCGCGTGTTACACCTCACTGTCGAGAAGCAGCTTTGGTTTAGCGCAAGCCTTTCACAACGAAGAAATCCAAACCTTTGAAAGCGATATTCGACTCGCCGATCGATTCTTGATGGAACGTTTTATCAAGGGAAGTATTGAGTTCACCGGATCTGCTGTGCAAAAAAATCAGCATCGTCGAGTCTCAAACGCAAAATGCCGAGCAGGTGATTACTTACCTAACTTGTCAGTAGTGTCACTTGATATTGAATGCTCAGAAAAAGGCGTGCTTTATTCCATTGGCTTAGACAGCCCGATGGACAGCCGAGTCATCATGGTCGGCGAACCACAAGAAGCAGACACCAACATCCAATGGGTTGTCAACGAAAAAGTGCTGCTTGAAGCGATGATAGCTTGGTTCTTGGAGTTTGATCCTGACATCATCATTGGCTGGAATGTTATCGACTTCGATTTTAGGCTGCTGCACAAACGTTCAGAATGGAACGAAGTGAAGCTCAACATCGGCAGAGACAACCAACCGAGCTTTTTCCGCAGTTCTGCTCAAAATCAGCAAGGTTTTATCACGATTCCGGGGCGCGTTGTCTTGGATGGTATTGATATGCTCAAGACAGCGACCTACCACTTCCGTTCTTGGTCTCTTGAGTCGGTATCGCAAGAGCTGCTTGGGGAAGGCAAAGACATCCATAACGTTCATGACCGTATGGATGAGATAAACCGAATGTTTAAGTTCGATAAACCCTCACTCGCTAAGTACAACCTTCAAGACTGCGTACTGGTAAACAGCATCTTCGAGCACACTCACCTACTCGACTTCGCGATTGAGCGCTCTCGATTAACCGGTGTTGAGCTGGATCGCGTTGGTGGCTCTGTTGCGGCCTTTACTAACTTATATCTGCCTCAAATCCACAGAGCGGGTTATGTCGCACCGAACTTAGAGCCAGAGAATTGGATTGCGAGCCCCGGCGGTTATGTGATGGATTCAATTCCCAATCTGTACGACTCGGTTTTGGTACTCGATTTTAAGAGCCTGTATCCATCGATCATTCGCTCGTTTCTGATTGACCCTATGGGACTAATTGAAGGGTTGAAGCTTGAACTAGGCCCAGCAGAAAACCAAGCCGTTGATGGCTTTCGAGGTGGGCAATTCCACCGCTCTAAACACTTCTTGCCCGAGATGATCGAAAACCTTTGGGCTGCACGTGATGTGGCGAAGAAGAACAACGAGAAAGCGTTCTCTCAGGCGATTAAGATCATCATGAACTCATTCTATGGTGTGTTAGGTTCGTCTGGTTGTCGTTTCTTCGATACCCGGTTAGCGTCTTCAATTACCATGCGTGGACATGAGATCATGAAGCAAACCAAGGTTCTGATCGAAGACAAAGGCTATCAAGTGATTTACGGCGATACCGATTCAACCTTCGTGTCTCTGAACGGCAGTTATGATCAGCAAAAAGCAGACGAGATCGGGAACACACTGGTCGCTTACATCAACGATTGGTGGACGAATCACTTAAAAGAGACCCACAACCTAACCTCAATACTCGAATTGGAATACGAGACTCACTATCGCAAGTTTCTAATGCCGACCATTAGAGGTTCAGAAACCGGCTCGAAGAAACGTTATGCCGGATTAATCACTCAAGGCGATAAAGAAAAGATCATATTTAAAGGGCTTGAGAGTGCACGCACCGATTGGACACCTCTCGCACAGCAATTCCAACAAACCTTGTATGAGATGGTGTTTCACGATCAAGATCCAACCGACTACGTCAGACAGTTTGTTGATGAAACCTCTGCTGGCAAACATGATGATTTATTGGTGTATCAAAAGCGCTTACGCCGCAAATTACATGAATACCAAAAGAACATTCCGCCGCAGGTTCGCGCAGCTCGTATGGCCGATGAGATCAATGCTCAGTTAGGGCGCCCTCTTCAATACCAAAATAAAGGACGCATTGAGTATTTGATTACTCTGAGTGGCCCTGAGCCCAAGGAGTATTTAAAGAGTGGTATCGATTATCAGCACTATATCGACAAGCAGATTAAACCGGTCGCAGAGGCAATACTGCCCTTCATCGGTTTAGACTTTGAAAGAGTTAGTGGGCAGCAGTTGGGTTTGTTCTAGCACTATATTCAATATGCTCTTAAAACGAAAAAAGCAGAGATATGTTCTTCAGCACACTCTGCTTTTTAGTATCAATGGATCGGTTATAAATCTCTATCCGATTCTGAACTCGGTTTTCTGATACTGCTTAATCAACCACTCACCAAAGCCATCAAGAATACCGATCACCGAACGTTTAGGGATTGGTCGACCAGAAAGTAAAATGCCCAACCTTTGGATTTCGACTTCTCGATCTGGGTGATACTTCAAGAACTGTTGGCCACATTCAACAGGATCATCGTACCAATATTTATCGCGGTACATCACCAGTGAGTAACTCGCCCGTAGAAGCTTCTTGGCAATAATCACCTGCGCAGCGACTTGTTGTTCTGGCGTTGTCGCTCGTGCGATCTTGTTGCGATACACCGCCAACCAGTTTTCCGCATCCATATTCCAGTGCTTAGCGATTTCCCAACTTGTTTCAAAATCACCATAGCAGTCTGATAAGTCTTCACCATGCACACACACGGCTAAATGCTTGAGCATAAAACCCCAAGTGAAGATATTGTCGAAATCGACTATCTCACTCACTAAGGTAGTTTTTATCGCCACTTGAGTTACCTGCGGGAAGCTCTTTTGGAAACGCCATTTGATGGTGTTCAACAAAGTGGTTCGTTGGTCAGGAAACGGTCGATGGGTCACCACAACCACATCTAGATTGGAGCGACCGAAGACGGCTTGCTTACGAGCCACACTGCCATAAATATAAATACTGTGCAGATTAGATCCTAACCCACCTTTTAGAAAGGTAATCAGATCGTTAACCACAGGTTGAAATTCAGGTTGAAAAGGCTGTGTTGGGTCAATAACGGGTAGCTGCATAGGTCGTTTCGGTAAATAAAATAATGATTTAACTATAACTCTATGATCGCCTAGGTGACTTTATGATTCAAGCTATTCCTATTTATAGCATCTCCGAGATATAATCAGCGGATAGACCCACTAAGGACAAACACAAAATGCCTAGAGCAAGTGAAATTAAAAAAGGTTTTGCTATCACAGTAGAAAGCAAAACAGTGATCGTTAAAGATATCGAAGTAACAACACCAGGCGGCCGTGGCGGCCAAAAGATTTACCGCTTCCGTGGTAACGATGTAGCAACTGGCGTTAAAACTGAAGTTCGCCACAAGGCTGACGAAATTGTTGAAACTATTGACGTAACTAAGCGTGCAGTAATGTTCTCTTACGTTGATGGCAACGAGTACATCTTCATGGACAACGAAGATTACACACAATTCATCTTCAACGGTGAGACTATCGAAGACGAACTACTGTTCATCAACGAAGAAACTCAAGGCATGTACGCGATCCTTATCGACGGCAACGCTGCAACGCTTGAGCTACCAACATCTGTTGAACTAGTTATCGAAGAGACTGATCCTTCAATCAAAGGTGCATCAGCGTCTGCTCGTACTAAGCCTGCTCGTCTTTCTACAGGTCTTACTATTCAAGTACCTGAATACATCGCGACTGGCGACAAAGTAGTAGTAAACACTGCTGAACGTAAATACATGAACCGCGCAAGCTAAGATACTTATTATGACCGAAGCTAACGACCTAATGTCTTATGACGACGCAATTGACACTGCATACGACATCTTCCTAGAGATGGCACCTGACAACCTAGAGCCTGCAGACGTGATTCTTTTCACTGCTCAGTTTGAAGATCGTGGCGCAGCAGAGCTTGTTGAAACTGGCGATGATTGGGTTGAACATGTTGGCTTTGAAGTCGACAAAGAGATCTACGCTGAAGTGCGCATTGGTCTTGTGAATGAAGCTGATGACGTTCTAGACGACGTATTTGCTCGCATGTTAATCAGCCGTGATCCAGAACATAAGTTCTGTCACATGCTGTGGAAACGCGACTAATACCGCTGTTGACGCTCATCTGCATGAGTAAACAAGTATTCATGTAAGCGAGTTAAAAGTTAGCCGAGCCCATTGCTCGGCTATTTTTATCACGCTATTTTCCATCGTGATTCATCACTTTCATCATCAACGTTAGATTCACTGATTATGACCAAAGCAAAAACAGACACACAATCAAAAGGCTATGCCTGCATTGGCCTAGTTAACCCAAAGACGCCTGAAAACGTAGGCTCTGTAATGCGAGCTGCTGGCTGCTACGGCGCCAACTCTGTGTTTTACACTGGCACACGCTACGACCATGCGCGAAAATTCCATACCGACACCAAAGAAAAGCACTTAGCCCTGCCTTTGATTGGTGTTGAAGAGCTGAAAGATATTATTCCAGTAGGCTGCGTGCCGGTTGCTGTTGATCTGATTGAAGGTGCTAAGCCTCTACCTGATTACAAGCACCCACCACGCGCGTTTTACATTTTTGGCCCAGAAGATGGCACGCTAAAGAAAGAGATCACAGATTTCTGTCGTGAGACGATTTACGTTCCGACCAACGGCTGTATGAATCTAGCGGCATCAGTGAATGTTGTGCTTTACGACCGACTGGCGAAAGGCGATAACTTTTCGAATCATAAGTAAAAGAAACGAGATACGAGATAAGAGATGCGAAAAGCTCGCTTACTGTCACTTATGGCAGCATGTTTTCGATACTCGGTTACTCGCATCCCGCATCTGCTATTTCTCCAGACGTAAAAAAACCTGCTCAATGAGCAGGTTTTTTAGTATTCAGTGCTTTCAGCTAATGAAGCTTTACGCGTAAGAAATTACGTAATTACTGACGTGTTCTTGGCTTAGCTGGTTTAGCCGGACGACCGTTGTTCAGTTTAGGCTTACTTTTGTTAGCCTGAGGTTTACCTTTGTTTGCAGCTGGAGCGCTACGACCTGAATCAGGTGTTGTAGTACCGCGAGTTGCAGGCTTCTTACGCTTAGTTTGGTTGCTACGGCCTTTTGGTGCGTTTGCACGCTCTTCGTGACGTTTAACAGCACGACGAATTTTTTGGCTACGAGAACGCTCACGCTTACGAGAAGTGTTTGAAGGATCAAGATCCAACAGTGTCTCTTTCTCAGGCTTAAGCTCAACAAGCTCACGCAGGTAGTTAACTTCTTGAAGATCTAGCTCTTTCCAACCGCCACGAGGCAGTTTCTTATCAAGGTAGATATCACCGTAACGTACACGTTTCAGGCGGCTTACTGTCGTTTCTTGAGATTCCCAAAGACGACGAACTTCACGGTTACGACCTTCGTTAATCGCTACGTAGAAAGTATGGTTCATACCTTCACCACCAGCGTAAACAACATCTTCAAAACGAGCCATGCCGTCTTCTAGTTGTACACCACGAGTAACGTTTTTAACTTTTTGCTCAGTCACTTCACCGAATACACGTACTAGGTACTCACGCTCAACCTGACGGCTTGGGTGCATTAGACGGTTTGCAAGCTCACCATCAGTAGTGAAAAGCAAAAGGCCTGATGTGTTTGCATCAAGACGACCAACTGAAATCCAACGAGAACCACGGATCTTAGGTAGACGATCGAAAACAGTACGGCGGCCTTCAGGGTCGTGACGAGTACAAAGCTCACCTTCAGGTTTGTAGTAAGCAAGTACACGACAAACCACTTCTTCAGAAGCCTTGCCTGAAACAGTATGGCCATCGATACGGATCACTGAGTTCTCGTCTTCAAGACGCTCGCCCAGTTTCGCAACTTGACCGTTAACACTTACACGACCAGATTTGATTAAACCTTCTAGTTCACGACGAGAACCGTGACCAGCTCGCGCTAAAACCTTCTGTAATTTTTCGCTCATTTACTCTTTTCTACCTAATTGTCGTCTTCACAGACGTCGAATGAATTTTTCGCGACCAAATCGCGGTCGCGTATTATCGCAAATAACCTGCCAAAAAGCACTTGTTATTTACTGTGGCAGGTTTGCTGTATCGTTACAGACTGTTAATCAGTAAAGCGATTATTCAAACGGCGCAGGATCGCCAGCACCACGACGTAGAACCACGGCATCATCGTCACTGAAGTCAATAACCGTCGTCGGTTGCTCACCTAAGTAACCGCCATTCAAAATGACATCAACCGCATGCTCTAGGCTGTCACGAATTTCTTCTGGATCCGACTCTGTAGTCTCGTTACCCGGAAGAATCAGAGACGTCGACATCAGTGGTTCGCCCATCGCTTCCAACAGGTCGAGTGCAATCTTGTTGTCTGGGACACGAATACCAATCGTTTTACGCTTGGCGTTCATCAAACGCTTTGGCACTTCTTTAGTTGCTTTAAAGATAAACGTGTAAGCACCTGGCGTGTGTGCTTTCAGCAGACGGAAAGCCACGTTATCAACGCGTGCATACAGTGATAACTCAGAAAGATCACGGCATAACAAGGTGAAATTGTGCTTGTCATCGATGCGACGAATTTTACAGATACGTTCAAGTGCTTGTTTGTTTTCAAGCTGACAGCCCAGCGCATAACCGGAATCTGTTGGATAAACCACAACGCCGCCATTGCGAATAATCGCAACCGCTTGAGTAATTAAGCGTGCTTGTGGGTTATCTGGGTGTACATAAAAAAACTGGCTCATTGTTGATCCTCGTTATCGAATCTCTCGACTCTATCATCAGAAGGAGCTGGCTCACCTAAAGACTATTCAGATGGTGAAACCGTTTGAAACTCCCAATCTTTCCATACTTCTTCGACCCCAGAAGGTAGCCAGAGATTGCGTCCAAGTTCCATCCACGGAGATGGGTAATGGAAATCACTGCCTTGGGAGGCTAATAGTTTGTATTGTATAGCATAATCCGCGAGTGTGCGTCTTTCTTGTTGCGCTTGCTGAGGTTGAGCTACTTCCATCGCATCCCCTTTCGCTTCAACAAATGCCGCTAGCAGGCGCTTAACCCACTTGGCTGTAAGTCCATATCGCCCAGGGTGAGCGAGTACGGCTTGTCCACCAGCAGCATGAATAGCCGTGACAGCATCACTCATTGAACACCAAGTTGGCGGCACATAACCTGGGTTATTACGAGTAAGAAACTTTTTAAACACCTGCTGCATAGTTTTCGCATAGCCATTGTCGACTAGCCACTTAGCAAAGTGAGCGCGAGTGATTGGTGCATCACCCGCAATCAATTTAACTTCTTCTAACACCCCTTCACGAGTCGCTTTCTCAAGACGGTGAGCGATCATCTCAGCACGCCCAATACGGTGTTGCTTCTGTTGTTCAATGAGCGCTTTGAGTTCTGGTGACTCAGGATCAACGTTTAACCCAACAATATGGATATCTTTGTTTTGCCAAACAGTCGAAATCTCAATGCCGTTTATCAACTGAATAGGAAGGTTGTTATCCGCAATGTAGCTGCGTGCTTCAGCAAGCCCATCAGTCGTGTCATGATCTGTAATCGCTAGCGCTTCGATGTTAAAGCCAAGCGCTCGGTCAATTAGCTCAGGTGGAGTAAGTCGGCCATCTGAGGCTGTTGTATGACTATGTAGATCAATTCTCATATATTCTTTTTCATTGTTTTCAATTTTTATCGTTATATTTGTGTCAACACACTTGACCCGCAAGCAGAAAACTAGTTAACTAGTACACAAATACGAAGTATCACATTTGATAGGTTCACCATGTTACAAGAATTTAACCAAAACCATAAAGATAAAGTTTTAGAACTTTCTTCAGTAGAAGCAAGTTCAGAGCTTAATTGGTGGCGCACTTGGACAAGTTCTTGGTGGGCTAACGTGTACTTCTAATTAAACAGTTTGTTTATAAAAAAGTTATCACTAAGCCCGCTTTAATAGCGGGCTTTTTAATTTGTCGAACATCTCACATTCAACTGACTAACAAATCATCGAATTGACCATATTCTAGATTGGGTGAAAGGTATCTTTATGCGACTATGTACGGCAGGAAATTTAAAGAATCATAAAGGAGGTCTTGTGAACAAGGCCATTGAAATCAAAAAGCTGGGAACCATTGAGGTCATCAATTCCTCAGTTCCTTACTCGCAAGATCCAACCAGCGTTTTTCATACTTTGTGTGAAAACAAAACTGATAGTCTTTTGTTGGAATCTGCCGAGATTGAATCTAAACAGAACCTGACAAGCCTACTCCTTATCGACTCTGCTGTTCGCATCGTATGTCGCGGACATGAAGTAATCTTTCAAGCATTGACTGAAAACGGTCAAGCGCTTATCGAACATCTCACTCAAAACGTGAAAGCAGAAATTAAATCTGACCTTACTGATAACGTTTTGACGCTGACTTTTATCGAACCAAGCAACGAATTAGACGAAGACTCACGTTTAAGAGAAGCCTCTTCATTCGATGCACTGCGTTTGGTTCAGCACAGCTTTGAGCAAGACGCGGATAACAAACACGCATTATTCATGGCGGGCTTATTCGCTTACGACATCGTGGCAAACTTTGAGCCACTAGGTGATGCTGAAGCAACCAACAATTGTCCTGACTTTGTCTTCTATGTAGCTGAAACACTATTGCGTTTCGATCACCAAGAGAACGAAGGCCTACTTCACGCGAGCTTATTTGCTCAAGATGACAACATCAAAGCGCAATTAACTGACCGTCTAGCCGACATTCAAACTCAGTGTCAGTCCCTGAAAGCCATCACTGAAGTAACGCCGTTAGACAACGTTGAAGCTGTACCTAGCGTTTCAGATGAAGACTTCTGCCAAACGGTTCGTGATTTAAAAGAGTACGTAGTTAAAGGCGATGTATTCCAAGTGGTACCTTCACGCCGCTTCACTCTACCTTGCCCTGCCCCACTGGCGGCTTATAAAGAACTCAAACAAAGCAACCCAAGCCCTTACATGTTCTACATGCAAGACGAGCTGTTTACTCTGTTCGGTGCATCTCCAGAAAGCGCGCTGAAATACGAGACAGAAACCAACCAAATCGAGATCTACCCGATTGCTGGTACTCGTCGTCGTGGTAAGCGCCCTGACGGTCAAATCGATTTCGACCTAGACAGCCGTATCGAGCTTGAACTGCGTACCGACAAGAAAGAAAACGCCGAGCACATGATGCTAGTTGACCTAGCGCGTAACGATGTGGCACGTATTGCCGAAGCTGGCACTCGCCACGTAGCAGACTTACTGAAAGTAGACCGCTACAGCCATGTAATGCACTTGGTTTCTCGTGTTGTTGGTCAGCTCCGTGAAGACTTAGATGCTCTGCACGCTTACCAAGCTTGTATGAACATGGGCACGCTAACGGGCGCACCAAAAATCCGCGCAATGCAGCTTATTCGAGACGTAGAAAAAACGCGTCGTGGTAGCTACGGTGGTGCAGTCGGTTATCTAACTGGTGAAGGGACTCTAGATACTTGTATCGTAATTCGCTCTGCTTACGTTGAAGATGGCGTGGCACAAGTACAAGCAGGCGCTGGGGTCGTATTTGACTCAGACCCACAAGCAGAAGCCGATGAAACTCGCGGCAAGGCACAAGCGGTTATCTCAGCGATTCAAGCAGCTCATACTAAGAACCTAACACATAAGAAGGAGTCGTAATCATGGCTGATATTGTATTCATCGATAACTTCGACTCGTTCACTTACAACCTTGTAGACCAATTTCGTTCATTAGGTCACAGCGTAAAAATTTACCGTAACAACATTCCTGCAAAAGTAGTTGAAGCGGCGATCAACGAACTAGACAACCCTGTTGCACTGCTTTCACCAGGCCCTGGCGCTCCAGCAGATGCGGGCTGTATGCCAGAGCTGATTCAGCTTCTAAAAGGTAAAGTGCCAATGATTGGTATTTGCTTAGGCCACCAAGCGATTGTTGAAGCCTATGGCGGCACCGTTGCAGGCGCTGGCGAAATCATTCATGGTAAGGTGTCGATGATGGAACACCAAAACCATGCGACTTACCAAGGCTTACCTTCGCCACTGGCTATCGCTCGCTATCACTCTTTAGTGGCAACGCATGTATCTGATAGCCTAACGGTGACAGCTGAAGTCGATGATTTGGTGATGTCTGTGGTTCAAGAACAAGACAAGGTGTGTGGATTCCAATTCCACCCTGAATCAATTATGACGACCTACGGTGCAACGCTTCTAGCAAACGCTATCGAATGGGCTCTTGAGAAACCTCTTCGCCTTGAAAAGACTGGAAAATAGGAAACGATCATGGAACAGATTAATAAACTTTACGAACAGCAGTCTCTTACTCAAGAAGAAAGCCAACAATTGTTTGATGTGATCATCAAGGGGGAACTTGACCCAATCTTGATGGCTTCTGCGCTGACTGCACTAAAAATCAAAGGCGAAACGCCCGATGAGATCGCTGGTGCGGCGAAAGCACTGCTTGCGAATGCAAACCCGTTCCCTCGCCCTGATTACGATTTCGCAGACATCGTTGGTACAGGTGGCGACGGTCACAACACCATTAATATTTCGACGACTTCTGCATTTGTTGCCGCAGCGTGTGGCTTAAAAGTCGCGAAGCACGGTAACCGCAGCGTATCGAGCAAATCAGGTTCTTCTGACCTATTGGATTCGTTCGGTATCAACCTAGCGATGACAGCAGAAGACACGCGTACGGCTGTTGATGAACTTGGCGTAGCGTTCCTATTTGCTCCGCAGTATCACGTTGGTGTACGTCACGCGATGCCGGTTCGTCAAACAATGAAAACGCGCACTATCTTCAATATTCTTGGCCCACTGATTAACCCTGCTCGCCCTAACATCGAGCTAATGGGTGTTTACAGCAAAGAGCTGGTACGCCCTATCGCAGAAACCATGCTGCAAATGGGCATGAAGCGCGCGGCGGTTGTTCACGGTAGCGGCCTTGATGAAGTAGCGATTCACGGCGAAACCATGGTTGCTGAAATCAAAGATGGCACAATTCACGAATACACAGTGACACCAGCAGACTTTGGTTTGAACACTCACCCTCTTGAAGCAATCAAGGGCGGCGAGCCAGAAGAGAACAAAGCCATCACAACCGATATCCTGACGGGTAAAGGCACTGATGGTCAAGTTGGCGCAGTGGCAGTCAACGTTGCTCTACTGATGCGTCTGTTTGGTCACGAAGACCTAAAAGCCAACGCACAGCAAGCAATTGACGCGATGAACTCTGGCAAAGCATACGAGCTTGTACAAAAGCTTGCTGCACACGCCTAACGAACGACGAATCGAGACAAAGAACATGACACAGACTACCGATAAACTGTCGACCCACGTTTCAGTCAAAGAAGCTGAAATGGCGGAAGTATTAGCAAAAATCGTTCGTGATAAATACCAATGGGTTGAAGCACGTAAGCAGACTCAACCATTAGACGAGTTTAAAGCGTCACTAACTGCAACAGACCGCAGCTTTTATGACGCTCTGAGCGGAGAACAAACGGTTTTCATCACTGAATGTAAAAAGGCCTCTCCGTCAAAAGGTTTAATCCGTGACGAGTTTGACCTCGACTACATTGCTTCTGTTTACAACAACCACGCAAACGCGATTTCTGTGCTGACAGACGAGAAGTACTTCCAAGGTGACTTTGAGTTTTTACCTAAAGTTCGCAGCATTGCTAAGCAGCCTATCCTGTGTAAAGACTTCATGGTTGATACCTACCAAGTGTATCTAGCTCGTCATTACTCAGCTGATGCTATCTTGTTAATGCTATCGGTATTAGATGACGAAGAGTACAAAGCGCTGGCGGAAGTCGCTCACTCACTCAACATGGGTGTACTTACCGAAGTCAGCAACGAAGAAGAGCTTCACCGCGCTGTCGCTTTAAAAGCAAAGGTGATCGGTATTAATAACCGTAACCTACGTGACCTTTCGACTGATTTGAACCGTACTAAAGAGTTGGCGCCGCTGATTCGCGAACTGGCTCCAAACGCAGTTGTGATTTCAGAGTCTGGCATCTACACACATCAACAAGTTCGTGACCTTTCAACGTTTGCAGATGGCTTCCTAATCGGTAGCTCTCTAATGGCAGAGAAGAACCTCGAGCTTGCGGTACGCAAAGTAACACTGGGTGAAAACAAGGTGTGTGGTTTAACTCACTCTGACGATGCAGCAAAGGCTTATCAAGCTGGTGCGGTATTCGGTGGTCTGATATTCGTTGAAGCATCTAAGCGTCATGTGGATATCGAAGCGGCTCGTTTGACTATGAGCGGCGCACCTTTGAACTACGTGGGTGTGTTCCAAAACCACAGCGTTACTGACGTTGCGAAAACGGTTTCTGAGCTAGGCCTGTTCGCTGTGCAATTGCACGGTGATGAGTCTCAAGCGTTTGTCGATGAGCTAAAACAGTCACTACCTGAAAGCGTTGAGATTTGGAAAGCTTACGGTGTTTCTCCCGATGCTGAGAGCTCGCTACCAGAATTACTGGAAAGCAACGTGACTCGTCACCTGCTAGATACTAAAGTGGGTTCTCAAACTGGTGGCACAGGCCAAGTGTTCGATTGGAACCTAATCAACAACCAAAGCGCAATCATGTTGGCGGGTGGTCTAACCCCAGAAAATGCTAACCAAGCGGCTAAGTTGGGTTGCTTAGGATTAGACCTAAACTCTGGTGTTGAATCTGCTCCAGGCAAAAAAGACGCAGACAAACTGCAACGTGCTTTTGCTGCGATTCGTAATTACTAGTCCAAGCTCGGCGCTAGAAATTAGAAAGCAGAAACTAAAAACATATTTGTGAGCTTTGCCTTTTGCGAAGCTCAAACAAGATTAAATGACTTGGTGTGAATACACATCAGTAGAATTGAAGGAATAACACAATGGCTAAACTCGATGCCTACTTTGGTGAATACGGTGGTCAATACGTACCGCAGATCCTAGTGCCAGCACTAGACCAACTTGAACAAGCATTTATCGATGCACAAGCCGATCCTGAGTTCCGCAGCGAATTCATGACGCTTCTTCAAGAGTACGCTGGTCGTCCAACGGCACTAACGCTAGCACGCAACCTAACAAAAGGTACAAAAACAAAACTGTACCTAAAGCGTGAAGATCTACTTCACGGCGGTGCTCACAAGACAAACCAAGTTCTTGGTCAAGCATTGCTAGCAAAACGTATGGGTAAGCAGGAAATCATCGCTGAAACTGGCGCAGGCCAACACGGTGTGGCAACGGCTCTAGCGTGTGCTCTACTAGGTCTTAAGTGTCGTGTTTACATGGGTGCAAAAGACGTTGAACGTCAAAGCCCGAACGTGTTCCGTATGAAGCTAATGGGCGCAGAGGTTATCCCTGTTCATTCTGGCTCTTCAACGCTAAAAGATGCGTGTAACGAAGCACTACGTGACTGGTCTGCAACTTATGAAGACGCGCATTACCTATTGGGTACTGCAGCGGGTCCTCACCCATTCCCAACGATTGTTCGTGATTTCCAACGCATGATTGGTGAAGAAACGAAGAACCAAATTCTAGCTCGTGAAGGTCGCCTTCCTGATGCGGTTATCGCTTGTGTCGGCGGTGGTTCGAACGCTATCGGTATGTTTGCGGATTTCATTGAAGAAGAAACTGTTCGCCTAATCGGTGTAGAGCCGGCTGGTAAAGGTATTGATACCGACCAACACGGCGCGCCGCTTAAGCACGGTAAAACCGGTATCTTCTTCGGCATGAAAGCGCCACTGATGCAAGATGAGAACGGCCAAGTAGAAGAGTCTTACTCTGTATCTGCGGGTCTAGACTTCCCATCAGTTGGTCCTCAACACGCGCACCTAAATGCTATTGGCCGTGCTGAATACGACAACGTGACCGACGACGAAGCGCTAGAAGCGTTCCAATTGATTGCACGTAAAGAAGGTATTATCGCAGCGCTAGAGTCATCTCATGCTTTGGCTCATGCTGTTAAAATGGCTCACGATGACCCAGAGAAAGAACAGCTATTAGTGGTTAATCTATCTGGTCGTGGTGATAAAGACATCTTCTCTGTACACGACATTCTTAAAGAGAAAGGAGCATTATAATGGATCGCTATCAATCACTCTTCACTCGCTTAGCTGAAAAGAATCAGGGCGCATTTGTACCATTCGTAACGGTTGGCGATCCTAACCCTCAGCAGTCTCTTAAGATCATGGAAACACTCGTTGAAGCGGGTGCTGATGCACTTGAACTTGGTATTCCATTCTCAGATCCGCTTGCAGATGGCCCGACAATCCAAGGTGCAAACATTCGTGCGTTAGATTCAAAAGTAACGCCAGATGTGTGTTTTGATCTTATTGGTCAAATTCGTGCTAAATACCCAGATCTGCCAATCGGCCTACTGATGTACGCAAACTTGGTGTACGCACGTGGTATCGAGAACTTCTACGAGCGTTGTGCGAATGCAGGTATCGATTCAGTATTGATTGCTGATGTACCAACCAACGAGAGTGGCGAGTTTGTTGCTGCAGCTAAGAAGTTTGGTATTCACCCAATATTTATTGCTCCACCAACAGCAAGTGATGAGACGCTTCAATCGGTTTCTGAGCTAGGTGGTGGTTACACTTACCTACTTTCTCGTGCTGGCGTAACGGGTGCAGAAACCAAAGCAAACATGCCTGTGACAGCCCTACTTGACCGTTTGAACAAGTTTGATGCGCCACCAGCACTGCTTGGTTTCGGTATCTCTGCTCCTGAGCAAGTAAAAGAAGCCATCGAAGCTGGCGCTGCTGGTGCTATCTCTGGCTCTGCGGTTGTGAAAATCATTGAAAACAACGTTGAACAACCAGAAGCAATGCTTAAAGCACTTGCTGAGTTTGTTACGCCAATGAAAGCGGCAACGCAAAAATAATAAATAGGCTCCCACTAGTGCGATAATTTGCGCTGTGGGAGTTTTTCTCCGAGAACACGTCCAAACCCTCTCAATTGTTAAATTTCTGATAAAAACAACACCTCATACAAACCTGTAGCACACCTATAATACCCCACCAAAACATCACCACCATTTATAAAAATAATGACAAACCAAAAAGCAAACGTTTGCTTTAGTGTGAAAAATCATCAAATGACATTTGATTACTGCTTTTTGGTGTTCTTTCATCTCTGCTCATATTGATAAATGTAAAAGATACGTGTAAAACTTCTCGCGAAATATTAATCCAATGGTACATCGTACATTGGTGAGTAGTTCTGGGATTTTTATATTTAGTAGCACAGAGGTTATGGAAGTGTTAAAAGAAAAGAGTTTACTAAGCAACATCGGCGTTCAAGTCGTTATTGCAATGATCATCGGTACCCTAGTCGGTGCGATGATGGGTGACAGCGCAACTATGTTCGCTCCACTGGGTGCTATCTTCATCAATTTGATCAAGATGCTGGTTATCCCTCTAGTCGCGGTTGCCCTAATTTCAGGTGCTGCTGGTCTAGGCAACAGCTCATCAGCAGGTAAAGTGGGCGTGACCACTCTAGGTTACTTTGCACTAACGTCTGCACTTGCTGTAGCACTAGCGCTAGTAATGGGTGAAATATTCGAACCAGGTCGTGGTATCGATGTTTCTGGCGTTGAAGGCATGTTCTCTTCTGAATACGCTGCGAAAGGTGAACTTCCAACGTTCTGGGCAACCATCACAGGCATGATCCCGACCAACGTTTTCCAATCACTGAATGAAGCAAACATTCTGCAAATTCTAGTTTTCTGCTTATTCTTCGGTATTGCGATTTCTAAACAAGCGAAAGAGAAACGTGACCCTATCATCAATGGCGTAAACGCGATTGTTGACGCTATGGTTTGGATGATCAACAAGGTTATGATCATTGCACCACTTGGCGTATTCGGCCTAATGGCAGAAGCTGTGGGTACATTCGGTTTTGGCGCACTTATGGTTGTGTTCAAACTGTTCGTTGTTTACATCGCTGCGATTCTAATCTTCGGCTTTGTTGCTTACCCGCTAATGATTCAAATCTTCACTAAGACTTCTGCGAAGAAGTTCCTAGTGGCGATGAAGAAGCCTCAAGCGGTTGCACTATCAACAGCATCTTCAATGGCGACACTGCCAGTAACAATGGAAACGGTAGAGAAAGAACTTGGCGTTCGTAACTCTACGGCTTCATTCGTTCTGCCTCTTGGTGCGACGATCAACATGTCTGGTAACGCAATTTACTACGGCCTAGTTGCTATCTTCTTCGCACAGCTGTTCAACATCGACCTTTCTATGGGTGCTTACGTTGCTATCATCGTAACGTCTACCCTAGGTGCAGTTGGTCAAGCAGGTGTTCCTGGTCCTTCTTTCCTAGTGGTTGCAGTTCTTCTAGCGGCTGGTATCCCTATCGAAGGTCTACCTCTGTTGTTCGCTCTAGACCGTATCTTCGACATGATCCGTACTGCTCTGAACATCACTGGTGATGCAGCATGTGCAGTCATCGTTGATTCTCTAATCGAAGACGAAGCGAAAGAAGCTGAGCTACAAAAACAGCAAGCGTAATATTAAGCTTCAGTTTGATTGATAAATAAAACCGCCTTCATGAGGCGGTTTTTTTATTAGGTAATGATCGATATTGATTCGGTAAATCTTACCCTTGTCAGGCTAATTGATGAGTCCAAACGCACGAGGCAGAGCCAAACTAATTTCAGGAATAAAAGTAATGGCCAACAGTGTGACGATCAATACGGCACAAAACGGCATGATACTTCTTATAACGTTTTCAATCTTAGAGCCACTGACACTACAACCCACAAATAGCGCCGTACCAACGGGTGGCGTTGCAATGCCAATACATAAGTTGAAGATAATCATCATCGCGAAGTGAATTGGATGCATGCCTAAATGCTCAGCAATCGGCATAAAGATAGGGGTAAAGATCAATACGGCTGGCGTAAGGTCCATAAACATACCCACAATCAGTAGAATCAGGTTCATCAGAATAAAGATGATAATTGGATTGTCTGAAATAGAGAGCATCCAATCACTGATCATGGTTGGTAGACCGGTAAACGCCATTGCCCATGACATAATGGTAGAAGCACCAATCAAGAACAGCATAATGCCAGTAACCTGAACCGTTTCTCTACAAATTATCGGAAAGTGTGCCCATTTGAGGGTTCGGTAACAGAGTGACAGTATAAAAGAGTATAGAACCGCTATACATGCCCCTTCTGTTGCAGTGAATATACCACCAATAATACCGCCAATAACAACAACAATAAGCCCTAAGCTTGGTGTTGCTTGCCAAACAATATTCAGCACATCTTTCGTTGTGAAGCCGTCATTCGCACTTGTTTTGTAGCCCTTCTTTTTAGCGATGAAATAGGCGACGACCATACAACTTAAGCCCATTAGAATACCTGGGACATACCCTGCGATAAACAACGCCGCAACGGATGTTCCACCCGATACCACTGAAAATACGATCAGTGAATTACTCGGCGGTATTAATAAGCCTGCCGGGCAAGATGCAACGTTTACTGCTGTTGCTAAGTTTTTATCATAACCATCTTTTTCTAATTCTGGGCCTAAGGTTTTACCAACCGCAGCAGCTGCTGCAACGGCTGATCCTGAAACGGCGCCAAACATCATATTGGCGAAGATGTTCACGTGAAAAAGTGAGCCCGGGATCCAACCAACCAAGAGCTTTGCAAGGTTGATGAGTCGACTCGCGATGCCACCTACATTCATTATATTCCCCGCGAGGATAAAGAAAGGGATGGCTAATAAACTGAAACTATCAATACCGGTAATGATTTTTTGACCCGCAGTAATACTGGCGACTTCAAACGGTAAGATGAAATACATGATGGTTAAAGATGACATGGCAATTGCAATCGCAATCGGCATGCTTATCGCGATCATGAATAAGAATAGGCCTAGCAGCCAAACACCAATGGACAAATCCATAATATAGAGTCCTTTTAAAACTTATTTTTTGTTGGGTTCACAAAAAAGATCAAACGTATTCATGACCAAATAAATGAGGATAATAACGGCTGAAATCGGCAATATTGAATACACCGTCGACATCGGTAATTGCAGTGCTGGAGAGAGTTGTTGTGTGGTTCTTCCCATTAGGGCGATGCCACCTTGAAGCATTGCTAGAAATACAAATGCGCCAGAAATGATATTGATGAGTACATGTAATGCGATATGTGCTTTACCCTTAAGATAACCATCCAATAACGTTATTGCTAAGTGTCCTTTGATACCGAATAAGTAGCTTGCTCCTAATAAGCCAAGCCATACCATCGCATAACGAGCAAGTTCATCAGTCCAGTTACTTGGATCATTCAAAACATAACGACTAAAGACCTGCCAAGTGACAGTAACGACAAGTAACATTAGTGCAAAAGAAGAGACAAAAAGAATCAGCCTATCAAGTAGGTTTCTGAAAGTTGCTAACATGGTGTGATACCTCAAAAAATTTTGCCTTAGCAAAGCCAAGGCAAAATTATATTTTCACTAAGACTGATTAAAGAGCTTCAATTTTTTCAATGAATGGAGCTAGTTTTGGATCTTTTTTCGCCTCATCAATCATAGGTTTAACAGCTGCACGGAAAGGGGCTTTATCAACTTCAACAAACGTGACACCTTCTTTCATTCCTTTCTCTTTGTTCATGTCATCTGTTGCATCCCAGATTTTGATCTGCTCTTCAAGAGACTCAGCAGCAGCTTCTTTTAAGATCTTTTGCTCTTCTGCCGTTAATGAACCCCATTTGTATTCTGAAATGATGATCACGTCAGGTGTCATCATGTGCTGGTCCATAGAGTAAAATTTGGCAACTTCGCTGTGTTTCATTTCAACTAAGCTAGAAATATTATTTTCAGCACCGTCAATTACGCCTTGTTGCAGCGCCGTGTATACCTCATTGAAAGGTACAGGCGTTGCTTTACCACCTAATAGGTTAACCATTTCCATCATGGTTGGAGAACCCGGAACTCGAACTTTCATACCAGCGAGATCAGCCGGTGAGTTAATGGCTTTTTTAGCGTAGAAGCTACGTGTGCCTGAGTCATAGAATGTAAGACCGATGAAGCCTTTACCTTCACTTGAAAGCAACATCTCTTGTGCAGCTTCACTTCGCATGAACGTTCTCATATGTGGAACGTCACGGAATAAGAAAGGCAGTGCATTAACCTTAAACGTTGGTTCAAAAGATTCGGCTAACCCACCATTGATTTTGGCCATATCAATCGCGCCAGTAACAACTTGCTCCGCTTGGTCACGTTCAGAGCCTAATTGACCGTTTGGAAAGATCTTAATCGTAAGTTCACCATTCGATTTTTCTTTAACTTTATCAGCCATGATCACCATGCCTTGGTGAGCTGCGCTTTCTAATGACATTGCATGCCCTAACGTCAAAGTTTTTGCTTGAGCGCCAAATGCCATAAGAATTGAAGCCGCTGCAATCGTCAGTAGGTGTTTTTTCATGTTCTTCTCCAGAATCCATTTTGTAAGAGGTACAGTTTTTATATGCAACGCTATAGCTAAGTTTGAAATCTAACGTTCTATTGCACATCGCTCATAGCAGTAACGTTTCATTACAATATTCTTACCTTCATATATTTTGTATTACAATACTATGTGTATATTTTGTGAGCTAAGGTTCATCTATTTGCCAGAGAGCTGAATTGATTGTGATACCAATCATATTTGGCACCAATTAGACCATTAAGCAGTCTAACTTCGGATTTTTGGGGAATTCCGAGCGCTTTCAACTGCTTTTAGAACAGTCTATTAGCAAAAATCACGCGCAAGTTTGTGTTATTTTAAGATCTTAAAATCAGTAATTAAGCACGGACAAAGAAGGTCTCATCGATTGAAAAAGCGAGTCGTGAACGGCGATTTCTGAGGTGGTCGAGGTAAGGTTTTAGACTGAGCGTATGGAACAAGAGTGGATAAGCAGGGATAAAGACAACGGTGGGAGTCTTACTAGGACGAATTATTTGTAACAAAAATCCGAGAGCCTCACAGCCCTCGGATTTTTTTGGTGGTCTAGTTTTTAGGCGTTAGACGAATTACAAATCAGCACCATAAATATCAAACGTGAAGTACTTAGCAGCAATTTGGTCGTAAGTACCGTTTGCTCTGATCTCTTCAATCGCGGCATTGAATTGTTTCGCCAGTTTTGAATCCTGCTTTCTTAGTGCTAAAGCCGTACCTTCGCCAATGTAGGCTTTGTCGGTTACTGCTTTACCTTTGAACTCAAAGCCCTCGCCTTCTTTCTTATCTAAGAAAGCTAATGACAGTTGATCCGAGTTGCCGAAGGTTAGATCTAGACGGCCGTTTTGCAGATCCAGATAAACTTCATCTTGGCCGGTATAACGCTTAATGTTTGCCACATCGCCAAACTTGTCGGTTACGTAGCGATCGTGAATCGTACCTTGCTGAACACCGATGGTTTTACCTGCTAAGCCTGCCTGATCGACGCTGAACTCGGCGCTTTTAGCAGCAACAAACACGGCTGGAGTTTGGTAGTACTTATCAGTAAACAAGATCTTACGCTTACGCTCTTCGGTAATACGCATTGAAGCCATGATCACATCTGACTTTCTTGCCAACAAACTTGGAATTAGCGAGTCCCAGCTTTGTGAAACCCAAGTGCAATCGAGTTTAGCTTGCTCACACAAAGCATCAGCTATCTCAATATCAAACCCGACAGGCACACCGTCACTGTTTTTATAGTTGAATGGCGGATACGTAAAGTCCGACGCCAAACGGATTTCTTTCGCCTGTACCGTTGTACCAAGTAAAGCGGCCGCACAAGCGAGTCCTAGTATTATCTTTTTCATCATTGCCATCCTAGATATGATCTTTATCGAGTTGAGATTGAATTTCTTTATGTTGAGCTTGTTGAATTTGTTTGCCTTGTTGACTCTGTTCTAATTCGGTTTGGTAACGTGTTAGTGACGTTATCACTTCTAGCATGCTCTCTTGGCTACCAATACTGATTCGAACACAGTTACGCAAAGCCGGTTCATGGTTTTGGTTCCTTGTCACAATGCCGTCCTTCGCCAAGACACTGAACACTTGGTGCCCTGCTTTTTGACGCAGCAAAATGAAGTTTGTCGATGAAGGGTAAACAGACTCGATGAAATCAAACCGCGTTAGCTCACAAGCAAACCAGTTACGTAGTTCAACCAGCTTTTGCGTCGCGTCTTGCATCACTGAGACTCGTTCATCGGACAAAGCGTCTAGCACGATTTGAGATGAGCAATCTGGCATCGGATACGGTGGAATCAGCTTCGCGACATACTGCATCACATTTTGACTCGCTAAGATAAAACCACAACGAACCGCAGCCAGTCCAAATGCCTTAGACAAGGTGCGAATCACAACCAAATGTGGATAGCGTTCAATAAGACTAACGGCTGACGTTTGTGGTTCAAATTCGATATACGCTTCATCGACGACCACTAGCGACTTCCCAATCGTGCCTTCCAATACCTGAATCAAATCCGATTTAGGAATCACATTGCCCGTTGGATTGTTTGGTGAGCAAAGAAACACGATATTCGCCAGTTCTGCCTTATTCACAATATCAGCGACGTTCAGGCTAAAGTCTTCCTGCAATGGAGAGTCCAAGGTATTAATCGCCAATGCATCAGCGCAAAACTCATACATCGCATACGTTGGAGAGCAGATAAGTATGTTGTCGCACGCCGGTTTACAGAATGTTCTGATCAGCAAATCAATCGCTTCATCTGCACCACGAACAGCCACAGTCGCGGCATCGGTACTACAGTAATCTTGATAAGCCTTAGCAATATCTTGTGGTAAGAAGTCTGGGTATCGGTTGTGACTTGCTTCTCCTTGAAACAGCGAGCTTTCCAATTCATTGGCGTTTAGCCAGACACGTCCATCACCACCAATTCTTCTTGCCGATTGATAAGGTATTAATTTTTTTACAGCCTGAGGCACTAAGCTATCAATAAAAGATGTCAAGAAGCTATCCCTTTCACAAAATCACAATGTCTTCATCATTGCCTTCATATTCAAAAAATGTGACTTATACAAATATTGAATCACAAATGATGATTAAGTATTTACATTCAAACAGAACACTATTGATAAATGAATCGAAATAATCACATAATAGCCATGATAAAAAGTCATAGGTAAAGATATGAATCGCACACTTCCTTCAACCAAAACCTTGCTCGCGTTTTTGTCTACGGCAAGGCACCTCAACTTTACACGCGCGGCACATGAGCTCAATGTTACGCAAGGTGCAGTGAGTCGTCAGGTATTGTCGTTTGAAGAAAGCCTTGGCTGTGATCTCTTCTATCGCCATGCTCGCGGATTGTCTTTAACGCCGAAAGGAGAAGAACTGGTTCCCCTGATACAAGGAACGATTCATCAGCTGCAATCGGCTCTAAATCAAGTGGCTAGCTCTCCGTCTAAGATCAAACTCAACGCACCGAGCTGTATTACCTCTTGGCTACTACCTAAGTTGATGTCTTTTCAGCAAGCCTATCCTGAAATTGATGTCGAACTGACGTCGACCATCAAGCACGTCTTCGAACCAAGCTTTGATCCGTTTGACGCCGTAATTACCTATGGTAAGAAGCCAAACCAACAATCGATTATCAGCCAATTATTGTTTAACGAGCAGCTAGCGCCCGTTTGCCAAGCACAAAGCATTACACAGAGCCATCTTGTCGACGACGCATCGACCATCATCAAGCCACACAAGCTTGCCCAATACACTTGGCTACACGCCAACAATGAGCAAAGTGATTGGCGACTTTGGTTAGAGCACATAGGCAGCCACGACCTTTCAAGCAAGAACAACCAACAATTCGCAACACTCGATCAAGCTATGAACGCCGCCATTCAAGGGTTTGGCATTGCCATAGGCGACATCACGCTGGCCAAGCAAGATATTGATTTGGGTAGATTGGTGAAAGTGAGTGAAGGCAGTGTCTTCTCTGGAAATGGTTACTTCTTGCTGCAACCCAAGAATCGACAAAATACATCCTTATCTACGCTTGTTGATTGGCTCGTCGATTAGCGGCAATCATTGTTGGTAGGCCTCTTTATAAGCGGCAGGAGAGCGTCATAATGAGAATTTTTCCGTTCTCAAAATGAAACTATTTGATGTCTGTTTCGTATTGATTGTCAGAGAATAGAACGTACCTTCCTTTAACTATTTGAAAAGAAGTTCAATTCTATTTAGCCTGGAATTTATTCTGTTCCGTTGGAGAAAATGGCATTCGAGTTGCTTTGTCATAGATAACCCAACCAATATACAGCAGGTTGCACCAGTTTCACTGCAGCTTGTCACGGAGGATAGGCTATGACCTTACAAAGACATACGTATTACGGCTTGATTCACCATGGAATTAAAACCCTATTAATGGACAGAATTGGCCACTTCACAGAGCGTGAATATCACGAGTATCTCGACTTAACGACCGGTAAATCGACATGTTTTGCCATGAGTGAGCAAGAGCTCGAAAACACCTTAGACAGCTTAAAGAGCGAAGGTTACCTTGAAGATATCAAAAAGCTGATACCTCGCTATCAAACCTCGTCAATGCGATAACCTGCTTCAACTCTTTAAACACGATGAGTGGTTAGATTGAATTAATTGGCACCCAATTGTCTCGAGCTATTTAGCATCGAGACAGTTTTCGTTAGACTGTCAGCAACTCAACTAACTGGATAGTCAGTGTCTCATGAAACAAATTCTTGATTTCATTCCTCTCATTATTTTCTTTGCGCTTTATAAGATGTACGACATCTATACCGCGACCGGCGCTTTGATCGTTGCCTCTGCAGTTCAAATTATTTTGACTTATTTCATCTACAAGAAAGTCGAAAAAATGCAGGTCATCACCTTTCTAATGGTTGCCGTATTTGGTGGCATGACCATCTTCTTGCACGACGACAACTTCATTAAATGGAAAGTCACCATCGTTTACGCACTGTTTGCGATTGGCCTGACGGTCAGTCACATCATGGGCAAATCAGCGATTAAAGGTATGTTAGGCAAAGAGATCACACTGCCTGATTCGGTATGGGGCAAGATCAACTGGGCATGGACGCTGTTCTTTACCCTATGTGCCATTCTCAACGTTTACGTTGCTTTCAGCCTACCCTTGGATGTTTGGGTAAACTTCAAAGTGTTTGGCTTACTGATCGCTACTTTTGCATTTACCTTGCTAACGGGTGTCTACATCTATAAGCATCTACCAAAAGATCAGCAGAACGAGTTAACGGATAAAAATACCGACGAGAAGTAACCCTAAGGGATGAGTCCTCATCCCCTTTTTGATACAATTATTATCAATATGCTATTTAACAGTGGCCAATGATACTCGTGATCATTGGCCACTGATTGTTTGTGTTCGGTGAATACGTTAAAAATACGACCACCGCGAGCGCGGCAAACACATCTATTTAAATTTAAAACAATCAATACCATTAAGAGTACAACAATGACTATTCAATCAACTTTGAACCCGATTGGTTCTTTACTTCTTCGCACATTGGCGATGCCTTCTGATACCAATGCAGCAGGCCAGATTTTCGGTGGTTGGATAATGTCTCAGCTTGACCTTGCTGGCGGCATACTGGCGAAGGAGATCTCTAACGGCAAGATTGTCACTGTTTCAGTATCGAGTATTGAGTTCAAACAGCCGGTTTCAGTGGGTGATGTTGTGTGTGTTTATGGTGACTGCACCAAGATTGGCCGTAGCTCGATGAATATCGACCTAGAAGTGTGGGTTAAGCCTGTACTTGATCACGGCATCGGCGACCGATATAAGGTTTGTGGAGCAACGTTCAACTACGTTGCTGTCGATGAGGGTGGTAAGCCTCGCCCGATCAATAAATAGTACTTTTCACCAAGCTGCTAATGTAGACGGTCTTTAGTTTCAACGAATGAAATCGCTAAAGACCATACTTCTCTCTCGCACCATTTCACAATTTCTTATCATTAGCTCTTCCAATACCAATTAGTTCGCGTAAATTAGCAAGATAGCGAATTTAAACGCCCCCAATTCAGTGAAGTAAAATAAGGATATACCAATATGTGGTACGTGATTTTTTCTCAAGACGTCGAAAATTCATTAGAAAAGCGCCTAAGTGTTCGCCCACAACATCTAGAACGCCTGCAAACACTTCACGATGAAGGCCGACTTTTGACTGCTGGCCCAATGCCTGCGATTGATTCAGACAACCCTGGTGAAGCCGGCTTCACTGGCTCTACTGTAATTGCTGAGTTTAATTCTTTAGAGGACGCACAGGTATGGGCAGACGCAGATCCGTACATTGAGGCAGGTGTCTACCAAAATGTCATTGTAAAACCATTCAAGAAAGTATTTTAACGTGAAAAAATGGATTATTGGCTCTCTGGCTTTAGCTCTGCTCGCAGGCTGTGCTTCAAGTGAGCAAGACCAACAAAGACAGCTTGAAATGATGGCGCAACACCGTGCTGGCGTTTTATCTGCCGGCCTGCCGATTGAGTATGGCCCACTGTCAGTCATGCGTGTACTGGCAAAAAACACCGTTATCGAGATCATGATGATCTACAACCAAGACGCTAAAGGTGCTAAGCCTTTAAACCAAGTCGTAGATATGAGTGTTAACAGCTACTGCACCAACTCTGAAGTTAGAGCAAACCTTGACATGGGCTTGGCTTACAACATTAAGGTTCGCAACACTCGCGGACAACTGATGGTTGAAAAGCTAATCAGCAAAGAGACATGTCAGAGCATTAACTAGATTTGATTTCTAACGTTAAGCTAGTAACAAACAAGAAAGGCCTTGCAGATGCGAGGCCTTTCTTTTCTCAGACTTTTGTTTTTAGAACGATAACACCCTAGCTTTAATTATGCTGATGCTTCTGCCGACTCCCACTCTTTACGCAGCATTTTAGTCGCTGAAACTAAATTAGCCAGTGCCGCTTCTGTCTCTGCCCAGTTACGCGTCTTCAGCCCACAATCAGGGTTTGCCCACAAACGTTCTGCTGGGATTTTCTTTGCCGCTCTCTTAAGTAAATCAACAATCCACTCTTCTGAAGGAATGTTTGGTGAGTGGATGTCATAAACGCCAGGCCCAATCGCATTCGGGTAGTTGAACTCTTCAAACGCTTTCAGCAGTTCCATGTTCGAACGAGAAGTCTCTATGGTAATCACATCGGCGTCTAGCGCAGCGACTGAATCAATGATCTCGTTGAACTCGCTGTAACACATGTGGGTGTGAATCTGAGTTTCTGGTTTAGCACTCGCAGCTGAAATCTTAAAGGCATCCACTGCCCACTCTAAGTATTCTGCATGGTCACGCTTTTTCAATGGCAAACCTTCACGAATGGCAGGCTCATCAATTTGAATAATGTTGATACCTGCGTCTTGCAAATCAGACACCTCATCTCGCAACGCAAACGCCAGTTGATTGGTTATCTCTTTGCGTGAAATATCTTCACGTGGGAATGTCCAACACAAGATAGTAACAGGCCCAGTTAGCATGCCTTTCATCTGCTTTGAAGTCAGAGATTGAGCATAGGTCGACCATTCCACCGTCATTGGTTTTTCACGCTCGATATCCGCAACCACAATCGCAGGTTTCACGCAACGAGAGCCATAACTTTGTACCCAACCAAATTTGGTAGTTTGGAAGCCTGCTAGATTTTCAGCAAAGTACTCCACCATATCATTACGTTCAGCTTCACCATGAACCAGTACATCCAAATCAAGTGCTTCTTGTCGTTTCACCGCATCCGCAATATGACCTTTCAACGCGGTGTTGTATTCCGCTTCACTCAGTTTGCCAGTGCGGTAAGCACTACGCTGAACACGGATCTCTCCGGTTTGTGGAAATGAACCAATTGTTGTGGTTGGCAATAATGGTAAACCTAACACCTCAGACTGATGTGAAGCGCGTTCGGCATAAGGAGCACTTCGCTCGGTTAGGGTTTTGGTAATGGTGTTAATACGAGCTTGAACCTGCGGCTTATTCACATGAGTCGCGCTCTTGCGTGCAACAATCGGCTGGCTGTAGGTTTCACACGCCAAGATAGCATTGTGGTTACCGTCTAGTGCAGCACCCAATATACTCACCTCGGTCACTTTCTGTTTCGCGAAAGCAAACCAACTCTTCACTTCATCGCTGAGTGAATCTTCTAACTCAAGGTCGACTGGACTATGCAAAAGTGAACATGAACTTGCTACCCAAAGTTTGTCTCCTAGCTTCTCTTTCACTGGTTGTAGTAACTCTAGTTGAGCGGCTAAATCAGCTCGCCAAACGTTTCGTCCATTAATCACCCCTGCTGAAAGTACCCAGTGTTCAGGTAACTTACCCACTACTTCATCAAGTTGCTGTGGTGCTGCTGCTAAGTCGATATGTAGGCCATTAACTGGTAGCTCTACTATCTTATCTAAGGTATCAGTCACCGAATCAAAATAAGTAGTGAGCAGCAGTTTTACATCACCTTGAATCACTTGATACGCCAACTTGAATGAATCTGCCCATTGACTCTCAAGCTCAAGCGAAAGAATTGGTTCATCGATTTGAACCCACTCAACCCCCAACTTAGCGAGTTTTGCCAAAATTGCTTGGTAAGCGGTAAGAAGGCGCGGAAGAAGAGATAAACGATCAAAACCCTCCTCCACTTCTTTACCAAGATATAAATAAGATAACGGGCCTAACAAAACTGGCTTCACCTTATGCCCGGATTTTATCGCTTCACTCACTTCGTCAAACAGTTGTGGCCAGCTCACTTCAAAGGAATCGTCTTTGCTGAACTCAGGCACAATGTAATGGTAGTTGGTGTTGAACCACTTAGTCATATCAGAAGCCGCAGAGCTATCTTTAGTGCCGTCACTAGACGTATGCGTACCACCGCAACAAGTCGACTGAACCTGAGATTGACCACGCCCCACACGGAACAAAGTATCTAAATCTGGGAAGGATTTTTCATCTTCAGAACCACCAGTATGGCGCTTTGGTACGTGGCCTAGAAGTAAAGTCGTTGTTAATACATGGTCGTACCATGCGAAGTCACCCGCAGTTGCAAAGCTAAGATTCGCGTCAGCTTGTACATTCCAGTTACGATTTCTTAGTTCGCTACCGAGTTGCTTTAAATCTGATTGGCTAATCTCACCGCGCCAGTATTTTTCTAAAGTGAATTTGAGTTCGCGTTTTTCGCCGATACGTGGGTAGCCTAAAATATGCGTTGTCGTAGTCATGAACCTGTTCCTTATTCAATAATTTTTAGTGTTCGATCAAACTGCCTAGCTTATGGTTTAAGTTCTTTATAAGGCGTCTGGATGGCTAAACTATCTCCCTAATCTGAACGATGAACAACGTCCAAATATTCATCTTGTTTATTAAAAATATTCATCTTGAATAATCTAAAGCTGAAAAAATTAAATCCATCTGGACATCTAGACGTTTACAAATGAAAGAAAACCCCGTAGGGTGATTATTAAGAAATATTGAATTGGCTTAGGGAATATGAGGAAAACTCATGATAGAGCTTAAACACCTTCGAACATTGACTACCTTAAGAGACAGCGGCTCGCTAACAGCGACGGCAACTTCTCTTCACTTGACTCAGTCGGCGCTTTCTCACCAACTGAAAGACCTTGAGGCGCGTATCGGTGGTCAGCTTTTCCTACGTAAAACTAGACCAGTTAAGTTCACCTCTGAAGGTGAGATTTTGCTTAGGCTTGCCGATGAGATACAGCCAAGAATAGCTAAAGCGGAGAACGAACTCGCGAGCCTGAAAGAGGATGTGAATGGTCGTTTGCACATGGCGATTGAATGTCACTCATGCTTCCAATGGTTAATGCCTGCTTTGAAGGAATATCAAGTGGCTTGGCCAAGCGTAACGCTAGATTTCTCGTCAGGCTTTGGGTTTGAGCCGCTACCCGCGCTAATGGCAGGCGAGCTAGATTTGGTGATCACCTCTGATATACAGCCTCGCTCTGAGGTTCACTACGAACCACTCTTTGATTTTGAGATGCGTTTGATCACCGCAATCAACTCACCTTTGGCAGAAAAGGCGAGCATTGAACCGCAAGATCTTAGCGATCTCACTATGCTCTCCTACCCAGTTCAAAAGCAGCGTTTAGACGTAGTGAAGCACTTTTTGCAACCAGCAGGTGTAGAACCTAAGAAGTGGAAACAAGCAGACAACACCTTAATGTTGGTGCAAATGGTATCGGCAGGATTAGGTGTCGCGGCATTACCAAATTGGGCGATCAGTGAGTTCTCAAGACAAGGTTTGATAGCCAGCAAACCGTTAGGTAAAGGGCTTTCAAGAAGACTGTTTGCCGCAGTAAGAAACTCAGAAAAAGACAAACGTTACCTGCAAGCTTTCTTTAGCACGGCAAGACAGCAAAGTAAGAGTCACTTAGATGGCATAGAGGTCGTTTAAAGATGATTTATGGCTAAGTTAAGCTCGATCGATTCGTCAGAAACAAAAAAGTCACAGATAATCTGTGACTTTTTTTCTCTCAACACCCACAACACGCGATGCATGTCATTTTCGATAAAAGATGCGCTAATCTTTAGCTTATCTCGAGTAAGACTTAAACTGGTTAGTCAATGGATCGTATTGATAGCCAAGCATATCGAGCTTGCCCACAACACTTTCTGTATCCATTTCATACATGCTGATCAGCTCTTCAAAGCTATCGCATTCTAGGCGAAGTTTTTCATTAACGATTCCTAGCAAAATAATGCTATCGAAACCTTTGACGTTGCTTAAATCCATCTCGTACTCCTTACGAACACACTGACTAGAGTTAAGTTTAGAACGCTTACCAACGTCACGCTAAAAAACAGATCACACTTCTTAACAAGAATACGTAATTAATGAAAGTGCGTGATTAAAGCGCCCAAACTGGCGTTAAACCCACAACGGCCACCAATAACATCAACAACGAAATACTCAGTTGAAGCTTTTCAGGCGTTCTTGCGAACAGTAAATGCCAACACCACACCACGATTGAGGAGATCAACAAAGCAAAACTAAATAGCAAAGTGGAAATCACAGGTTCTAATTGAGCTTCAGACAAAGAGTAAACACTCACGACGGTCGCCAGTACTACCAACATACCGGTTAGCACGCCCACAACAGGAAGCACTCGATGAAATGCCTGCAACCGTGTCCTTGCAATCGTCAGTAGTAGATGGCCAAACGCTGCTCCTAACAGTACCACTAGCAGCAAAGTAGTAATGATACCAACAGCGGTTGCTTGCTCAGTCGCTTGTATAGCAACATATGACAACGCTAAACCACAGGCCAAGTACATCACCCAGATAGGACCAGAATCGCGAGTCTTCTTGGTTTGAACTTGAGAATAGAAATAAAAGATCGCGAACACGACCAGAAAGGCTTCAATTTTTACTGAAGCGACGGCAAGCCACAGCACGCCAATCGCAGGTAACATCTTGTGGATCCGACCACGCTGCCCCGGACAAATATCCCCTTTCACCAAGATGAGGGTTAAGATCAGTTGGGTTCCTAAAAGCATCGGAGCAAATTGTACTAATAACGTTTCGACCATTGTGGATCTACTTCTTCAGACTTATTTTCGCGAATAATATCAAAAACTGCTGCGAACACTAATCAAAATCACAAATTAGCGACGTTATTCAAGGCTTCAACTATGCTGTTGTATGGCTCTTTTATCGCCATTTACCGTAAAAAGACGAAAGACACCAGAACTAACAGGGGCATGTTCTACTGGCTAGTCTAGGCTCATGCCGCTATAATTCCCGCCTCAAAAATCAGAGGTTGAAATATGTACAGCGATATCACTCCTATTCACGAACACAAAAAATACTGGGCCGAGTGCTACGGAACTGCACCCTTTTTGCCTACCAGTAGAAAGGAGATGGATGCTCTTGGATGGGATAGCTGTGACATTATTATTGTAACTGGTGACGCTTATGTCGATCACCCGAGCTTTGGTATGGCTATCATCGGCCGTCTGCTTGAAGCTCAAGGTTTCCGCGTGGGCATTATTGCTCAACCAAAGTGGGACAATAAAGATGCCTTCATGAAGCTAGGTAAACCTAACCTATTCTTCGGCATCACAGCGGGTAACATGGACTCCATGATCAACCGCTACACCTCTGATCGCAAATTACGTCACGATGATGCTTATACTCCGAACAATGAAGGTGGCAAGCGTCCTGATCGTGCAACTCTGGTTTATTCTCAACGTTGTCGTGAAGCTTACAAAGGCACGCCAATCGTGCTTGGTGGTATTGAAGCGAGCTTACGTCGTGTAGCTCACTACGACTACTGGTCAGATAAAGTTCGCCGCTCTGTATTGTTTGATGCAAAAGCTGACATTCTTCTTTTTGGTAACGCTGAGCGTGCACTGGTTGAAGTAGCACACCGCATTGCCGATGGTGAAGACATGTCTACGCTGACCAATATCCGCGGTACTGCTATCAATCTTCCTGCGGCCCCTGAAGGCTTCAAGATCATTGACTCTTCTCGTATCGAAAAGCCGAACAAAGCGTATGTTCCGGTTAACCCGTACGAAGTTGAAACTCAGTGTGATACCAAGAAAGACGAAAAAGAAGAAGTAAAAGCGCAACCTATTACTATTCGCCCTTCTCGTCACGATGCAAAAACTACAGCGGTTCGTATCCCAGGTTACGAAAAGCTAAACAATGACCGTATTCTTTACGCTCACGCTAGTCGTATTCTGCACCTTGAGACAAACCCGTACTCAGGTCGTGCTCTGATTCAACGTCACGGTGATCGCGAGCTTTGGATTAACCAAGCGCCTATTCCATTGACCACAGAAGAGATGGACTACGTGTTTGGCCTTGCGTACAAGCGTGTTCCGCACCCGATGTACGGCAAAGCGAAAATCCCAGCATACGACATGATCAAAACCTCGGTTAACATCATGCGTGGTTGTTTTGGTGGTTGTTCTTTCTGTTCAATCACAGAGCACGAAGGTCGCATCATTCAGAACCGTTCGAAAGAATCTATCTTGGATGAGATCGAAGACATTAAAGATAAAGTACCGGGCTTCACAGGTACTATTTCTGACTTGGGCGGCCCAACGGCGAACATGTACCGTTTAGGTTGTTCAGATCCAAAAGCTGAAATTAACTGTCGTCGTCCATCATGTGTGTTCCCGAAAATCTGTGAAAAGCTAAACACAGACCATCAACACACTATCGACCTGTACCGCTCTGCGAGAAAAGTACCGGGTGTTAAGAAGATCATGATCGCTTCTGGTGTACGTTACGACTTAGCGATTGAATCTCCAGAATACGTTCGTGAGCTTGTGACTCACCACGTTGGTGGTTACTTGAAGATTGCTCCAGAGCATACTGAAAAAGGCCCACTGGATCTGATGATGAAGCCGGGCATGGGCACTTACGATCGTTTCAAAGAGATGTTCGAGAAGTACAGCGCTGAAGCCGGTAAGAAACAGTACTTAATTCCTTACTTTATCTCTGCTCACCCGGGCACAGAAGATGAAGACATGCTTAACCTTGCAATGTGGCTGAAAAAGCACAACTACGAGTGTGACCAAGTACAGAACTTCTACCCATCGCCAATGTGTAATGCAACGTCGATGTACTACTCAGAGACTAACCCTCTGAAACGCGTGAAATATAAGAAGCGTGAAGATGTTCCTGTGCCGAAAGGTGATCGTCAACGTCGTCTGCATAAAGCACTGCTTCGTTACCACGATCCTGAAAACTGGAAAATCATCCGTGAAGCACTGATCAGCATGGGTAAACAGCACCTAATTGGTGACAAAGCAAACTGCCTAGTACCAGCAGAAGACTTTGATGCACAAACACCGGCACAACGTCGTAAGTCTGGTCGTCACGGTTCACAACGCTTTGCGACTAAGCACAGTAAATCTCAGCCAGGTCTTGGTGGCGAAAGCCCACGTAACCACTCTGGTAAGAAACCGGGTGGCAAGAAGCCGAATGGTAACGGCAACGGTAGCCAAGGTAATGCTAACCAAGGTGGCGGTAATGGCAATGCTCGTAAACCAGCGACTGGCTTCATTAAGAAAGGTCCTGGTGGTCAGCAATCACAAGGTAATGGCGGCGGAAATGGCAAACCAAACCGTAACAAAGCGGGCAATGGTCAAGGTGGCAAACCTGCAAGTAACGGCAAGAACCGCCAGCGCGCAGCACAACGCTAATATCGCGAACCGATTGACTTCGCTATCGTAAAAACACAAAAAAGCGCAGCTATTTAGCTGCGCTTTTTTGTGTCTGTTACAAGATAGCCTAACGAGCAAACACCCAATACTGACTAAGCAAATAGTTACTGACCATGCCCACCAAGATGCCAACCGCCATTGCGATAAACACTGCCCCAGTAAATGCAGGCAGCAATTCAGTCATCAACTTAAAGCACAGCAAATTAGGTATCGCCGATATTGATGCAGAGAACATGAACTTTTGCCATTGAATCAGCTTTTCGGACCAATTCCCCTGCCCTTTGAATTCAAAGGTCAACACTCGATTTCCAAACCAGGTTGTCGTTGCTGCAACGATGAAAGAGCCAATTCGAGCACTCATTAACGGCAGCCCAATAACGTAATGCAGCAACGCAAACACGGCACAATCGACAACAAAGCCACCCGACCCCACCATAGCGAATTTAATCATCTTATGATGAGGTTGTAGTTTTTGGTTTAGCACGTCGAACTTGTGGCTAAACAGTCTCGATGACGAGTTAAAATTGAACATCGCCATCACTTCGAATATGGCTCAACGATAGATTTGGTTTGATGTTTTGGCTATGACAACTAAATAGAGCGCGCTTGATCTTCACCGTCGGTTCTAAAATACAGGTTAACGCGTTGTCTTTAATCTTGGTTTCTACTTCCGCTCTTTTACCAATCAGATAGAACTTGTCGATACCATCTAACTGTTCAACATCGAGTAACTTTTTCGCTTGTCCATGACTGTAAAACTGCCCGGAGAACGGTCGTTTACCGACATAAAAGCTCGGCGCTTCATCCGTAATCTGTTCGAAGATAATACGGTCACTTTTCTCATTCGCTTTGCCTAAGTTGAGGTAGACCAATGCAATCATTAGCAACACAGGTAGCACTAAAGCCACACTCGAGAACCACTTCTTATCTTTTTCTACTACAAGCATTGCCACCAACAAGCCAAGGGCAGGAATGCCTGGCAACACATAGGCAGGAAGAATATTACCCGCCATGGTAAAAAGAATCAGAGGAGAGACCAACCAACACACGAGGAATGAAAACAATCCACTATGTTCAGCGTTAACTTCTGCGATTTTCTTACGACGGGCGAAAGTCAAAATAGGCAACACAATCGACCACGGTGCAGCCGCTTGAAGCCAAAACAACCAGATCATGCCTCTTGCTTGGTCATGGGCAGAACCGTATAAATCGCCCTCCCAGCCACTCACAACAAAACGCTTAAAGTGCTCGCCAACAATAAAGTAATCAATAAAACCCGGTGTTGCCATTTCAGCCATGATGTACCAAGGCAAGGCAATCGCCAGCATCACACCTAAGCCAGACAACAGTGGAAAGCGTTGCCATAACACTTTGAAAGCGCCAAAGAAGCCATGTTGCAATACTAACCAAGGGAAAACAGCGATACCCATGATCACAATCGCTACCGGCCCTTTTGCAAGCAAGCCTAGTGCTAAACCAATGAAACCAACATAACCCCAAGACCGATTAGTCTCAGCATTGCCCTCTCCCTTACAACTCTCTCCTCCTAACCAACATAGGTAAAAACCTAACATGGCAATGGTCATCGCTAACGTTAACGCCATGTCGGTCATCACAGCACCCGCCGCAATAGAGAAAATCCCACATGTCGCCAATACCACAGCCGCCACCAAGGCACTTTGTCCGGTACGCTTAGCCATGTATGCAACCAACAGAATCGTCGCAAAACCTGCTAGCCAGTGTGGTGCACGCACAGCAAACTCACTCAAACCAAACAGCTCAATGCCAATCGCGCTCATCCAGGTAAACATCGGAGGCTTACCCCAGAAAGGGATGCCGTAATCAAATTGAGGGGTTAACCAATTGCCGGTTTCTACCATCAAGCGAGCCATTTCTCCATAGCGCGCTTCCGTAGTATCCATTAAAGGGTATGTCGCCAGAGATAAGAGCCTTAGAACCAATGCAAAAGCCAACAAATACCATAGGTGCGTTCGGTTCAGGCTCATGCTGACTCCTCTAATTTAAAATGTGTTTTTAATGCTGGGGTATCGACCACCGATTGAATCAGATACAAAGGGCGGTTCTTGGTTTCAATGAAAATACGACCTATGTATTCCCCCATTAAACCAATACTCAGAAGTTGAATGCCGCCAAGGGCAAGTTGAACCACCATCATGGATGGGTAGCCAGTAATAGGCTCACCAAACATCATGGTTTTGAACACGATGAAGACGCCATACACAAAAGCGGTAAGCGCCACTAATCCACCAACGGCCGTCGCAATACGCAGTGGGCGGATAGAAAATGATGTGATGCCATCCATCGCCAATCCGATGAGTTTCAGGTAGTTCCATTTCGTCTCGCCACAGAAGCGAGCATCGCGCTTAAACTGAATCGTTGCTTGTCTAAAACCTGGCCATGAAAAGATGCCTTTCATGTAACGGTTACGTTCAGGCAGTTGGTTGATATGGTCGACAACCTCTCGGCTTAACAGTCGGAAATCACCGACATTTTCTGGAACATCGATCTTCGCTGCCACGTTCATGACTTTGTAAAAGCTTGCTGCTGAAAACTTCTTAAACCACGTTTCACCATCACGTTGGCTACGCTGCATATTGACGACGTCATAACCTTCGCGCCATTTGGCAATCATTTGAGGAATCAGCTCGGGTGGGTCTTGTAGATCGGCATCGAGCAAGATCACAGCTTGTCCTCGGCAGTGTTCGAGGCCAGCACTCATCGCTGATTCTTTACCAAAGTTACGGCTTAAACCGATCACAGAAATTGAGCTATTGATTGAAGTGAATGAACTCACCAAATCCAAGCTGTTGTCTTTGCTGCCATCATCGACATAAACAATTTCACTGGTGATGGGTAAGCTATCCAGTACCTTGGTTAAGCGAGAATGAAACTCTTCTAACACCTCTTGTTCATCGTAAAACGGCACAATGATCGATAGTGAAACGGCGGGATTGATCCGTGATGTGGAGACTTTAGGTCGGCTAATATGAAGTTCAGACATAATACGTTCTTCTATTTTTTAATCTGAATCCAATCTACCCCCTCATAAGTGAAAGTTATGTTATTGACATATTTTTCACGCTCACTCAGGATAATGTTACCGTCTATTTCTGTATGAGAATCAAAATGAAACGAGTTCTATTAGTCGAAGATAACCGTGAAATCGCAGGTGTCTTGTTTGATTATTTTGAGTGTATTGGCATGGAACTCGATTATGCGGACAACGGCGAACTCGGCCTGCAACTCGCGTTGGAAAACTCATTTGATATCATCATATTGGATCTGATGTTGCCAAGAATGGACGGCCTCACGGTTTGTAATAAACTGCGAGACCAAGGCAACGCGACACCTATTTTGATGTTGACTGCGTTAGATAGCCGCGATGATATGTTAAAAGGGTTTGAGCATGGTGCCGATGACTATCTAACCAAACCTTTTGATTTGGATATTTTGGAAGCCAGAATGAAAGCGCTTGTTCGTCGTTACCGAGGAAAAGTGGCTTCTTCTAAATTGCAGTTTGATGAACTCACCATCGACCAAAAAACGCGTAAAGCTTACCGTCAAGATAAGTTACTCGCACTCAACCCAACCACTTACACCATCCTTGAGATGTTGTGCCAAAAAGCACCAGAAGTGGTTACTCGCGAAGATATTTCCTACAAACTCTGGGAAGAAGACGAACCCAACAATGACGTGTTGCGCAGTCACATCTATCAATTACGTAACCAACTCGACAAGCCGTTTGATACTCAGATGTTGATTACCGTCCCTAAAGTTGGATTCCGTCTGGAGTCATCGAATTGATTTTAAATGTTCTCACGAGCACCAAAACCCTAACCGGCCGCTTAGCGGTTTTCTTTGGGTTAATGGCCGTGATTGTATCGGCCTTTGTCTATTTAGTCTTTGTTGCCGCACTCTACATGTCAGAAGATCGCGTCGGTGAAAGACGCATCCTGATCGACCGTAACTATGCGGTTGGTTTATTCCAAGCAGGGGAAAGCGGTACGTTAAGAATTGATGACCTGACAATCGCCTACAATGATCTTTCATTGATACCTGCCGAATACCTCAAATACATTAAAGGCAAAGAAAGCTTTGTTGGCGAGGTAGGTGAAGAACCTAACTCTCGCATGGTGTATGTTGGTGAGTATTCTGATAAAGGTCAAACCCACCCAATCGTTCTGCTTTCCGAGATCGACCGCGTCGAGTTTGAGATTTACGAACTGGTTTATGCGACCACCTTCGTACTAACGTTACTCTCTATTCTAATTTTTAGCTTTGGTGCTCTACTCTATCGTTTATCTAAACGACTGATTGAACCCTTTAACTCTATTTCCGAACAATTGGAATCCAATAAGCTCAACCTCAATGAAGAATTTAGTGTCAATGACGACGCCGCAGTTGAATTTCGTCAGCTCACAGATCAACTCAATCAGTACCGAAGAGAAATCAATTCCTTACTCAAACGTGAACAAGCGTTTGCTCGTTACTCAAGTCACGAATTAAGAACACCGTTAACGGTCGCTCGTGGCGCAAATAAATTACTGCTAAGAAGTGAAACCACCGAATTTCAATCTCGCCAAATTGAGCGCATTGACGAAGCCATTGTTCAGATGTCGGAGATGGTCGATGCCCTACTCGGCCTCGTGCGTTACGAAAGAAACAGTGACGATGCGCCACTGCGACTGTTTAGCCAACAAGAGTTAGAGGCTATCGTCTCAAAAAACTCAGCACAGGCAGATGAGAAAGACGTCGAAATTTCCATGCATGTTCAATCCGAACCCACCATTCAAGCCACCAGCGCGATAATGAACATGTTGGTCGGAAACTTGTTGAGAAATGCCATTGCAGCGACCAATAGTGGCACCGTAACGGTCACTCTGTCCCACGAGAGTGTTGTGATTGAAGACCAAGGAGAAGGCCTCCAAGAACAATACAATCCAAATGGGCATGGGTTAGGTTTATTGATTGTCGAGGACTTATGTCAACGCTTCCAATGGGGCTTTGAATTGGTCAATCGCAGCTGTGGTGGATGTACCGCTAAGATCACCTTTCAAACCGATCTATCCGCATCCACCCCAGAGTAAATGAGTTCATAGTTCGAAGCTCAATATCGAACGAAAACTTGATTTAGTTGGTTTACAGCGGTCCCTAGCTACTAGATACTCGTCAGTCCTATTTGAACTATAAATGCTGGCTCTGAGTCAGCATTTTGTCTAAGTGCGATGAAACTAAATAATAGCCCTGTAACTCAACATCAATACAACGAGCACACCTTTTTCTTAAAGCGTGACGATCAGCTTCACTCCCACTTTTGCGGCAACAAAGCCAGAAAGTTCATGAAGCTACTGGAAGACGATAGCCCAAACACCACCACTCTAATAAGCTATGGTTCCGCTCAGGCTAACTCCTTGTTCTCACTCGCCGCACTTGCGAAAATCAAAGGCTGGACGCTTGAGTTTTACGTCGACCACCTGCCTCAATGGCTACAAGAACGCCCACTCGGCAACTACCGTGGCGCTATCGATCTCGGGGCTAAGGTTATTTCAGTCAAAGAAACAGGCTCTGAGCTTCATCCACAAGAGTATATTGAGCAAGTAAGACAACCTGACTCACAATGCATTGTGTTACCAGAAGGTGGACGCTCTCAGCTTTCTGAATACGGCGTGAAGCAACTGGCGATTGAAATACTCAGCTGGACGCGTTTCGAAAACAAACACGATTTCGTGGTAGCACTTCCAGCAGGCACAGGCAGCACAGCTCTGTATCTGCATAAGCATTTAAAAATGCACAACATCCCAGTGTTAACTTGCGCTTGTGTTGGCGGCAGTGATTACCTAACACAGCAGTTCAATGAACTCGGCGAAACCGATCACCCGCAGATATTACCACTTAAAGCCAAACACCACTTTGGTAAGCTTTACCAGCAGGACTATCAAACTTGGTTGGATCTGCAAGAACAGACGGATATTGAATTCGACCTGCTCTACGACCCATTGATGTGGCAATGCCTAGAGCAATGGCAAGAAGAGAACCCAACAAAAACCGTCATCTATATCCACCAAGGCGGCATCTTAGGTAATGAGTCGATGTTGCCGCGCTATCAACGTAAGTACCCAGAACTTCGAAGTAGTCACACCGCTGATAACGCTACTTGGTAGTAATCCGTTCTTTTCTACTCTAATACCCCCCGCGTTTCTGCGGACCTGAGAATTTCTCAGCGCATCATGAACAGCCATCGCACTCCCTTTCGATGGCTGTTTATCAGTAATAGCCACCTGCTATCCCTGCCAGACATTTCAAGTTAGAGACAGAAATCTGGCGAGAATCATCGCGTTATCTATACTTTCGATTGGAACGTCAATTGTCATCGAAAGGAATTACGCATGCGAAAACTCACTACACTCGGCCTGTTTTCAGTTTTACTGCCCTTCTCTGCGATATCAGGAGAAAACGTCACTTACCAAGTCGATGGGATGGATTACGAAGGTTATTGGAGTGAGGCCAGTGACCAAGCACCTTTAGTACTGCTAATACACGATTGGGATGGCTTAACCGATTACGAAAAGAAACGTTCTGAGATGCTCAACGAACTCGGTTACAACGTGTTCGCCATCGATCTATTTGGTAAAGGCATTCGCCCGACCGAAGTGAAAGATAAAAAGCAACACACAGGCGAGCTGTATAAAGACAGAGAAAAAATGCGTGCGCTACTTAGCGCGGGAGCAATGGAAGCGAAAAGGCTTGGTGGTAACTTAGATAACAACGTGATGATGGGTTACTGTTTTGGTGGCGCAGCCGTTTTAGAAGCCGCTCGTGCGGGTATCCCATCGAAAGCTTATGTTACCTTCCATGGCGGTTTATCAACACCAAAAGGTCAAGACTACTCGCAGACTAAAGCTCCCGTAGTCGTGTTCCACGGCACGGCTGATGCCATGATTTCAATGCACGACTTTGGAAGCCTCGCCGCTCAACTTGAATCAACCAAAGTTCCGCATGAGATGATCACTTATAGTGGTGCGCCGCATGCCTTTACCGTATTCGGCTCAAACAACTATCAACAAGAAGCTGACCAAAAATCTTGGGATAGATTTACCCATGTGCTAGAAACCACGACCAGATAATCTTCTCCCTCAGAACCCACAACCCCATTCGAAAACTTAAGAATGGGGTTGTTTAATTATCACTGCATCATCTCGCTACAAATAGCGGTGGATACTTAAGTCATCAGTTTTAATATCACTAGCTGAGCCACTGACCACGCTTGCCAAGATCTTTCCTGAGCCACATGCCATTGTCCAACCTAATGTCCCATGTCCAGTATTTGTAAATAGGTTCTTGATAGGCGTCTTACCGATAATAGGCGTACCATCCGGCGTCATTGGTCTTAACCCAGTCCAGTATTCAGCCTTAGAAAAGTCACCCGCTTGTGGGAAAAGATCTTTAATCACCATATCAATCGTGGCTTTGCGTTTTTCAGGGATAAGGTAATTAAACCCCGCAAGTTCTGCCGTCCCTGCAATGCGAATACGATCATCAAATCGCGTCATCGCTACCTTGTAAGTTTCATCCATCACAGTCGAGGTTGGTGACTTATCTGCATTCACGATCGGTAGTGTTAACGAATACCCTTTCACTGGATAAACCGGGATAGACAAGTCGACTTGCTTCAACAGTTCTCGAGAATAGCTTCCTGAAGCGACCACGTAAGCATCCGCTTTGAACTCGCCTTGAGTCGTTGTAATACTCTCAATGGTTTGATTCTGATGATTGAGCCTAACCACTTCGGTATTAAACACGAACTGAACGCCGAGTTGCTTGGCTTTTTCGGTCAAGGTTAAACAGAACTGATGACAATCACCGGTTTCATCGTGTGGTAAATACAGGCCGCCCACCAGCTTGTCTTTAACGTCTGCTAAACCAGACTCCACTGACAGACACTGTTCAACATCAAACAACGAGTGTTCGATTCCACTCTCTGTTAACAGCTTCATATCCTGCTGAATAGCATCGAGTTGCTTCTCGCTTCGAAACACTTGTAGTGTCCCTTTTTGCCTACCTTCGTAAGCCAGTTGTTCACTGGTTCTTAGATGAGTGAGACACTCTCGGCTGTAGTTAGCGACTCGCAACATGCGCGATTTATTCTGTGCGTACTTGGCTTCATTACAGTTGGCAAGCATCTTAGTCGCCCAAGACATTAACTCTGGAGAAAGAGAAGGCTTCACTTTTAGGGGAGCATGCTCTTGGGTTAACCACTTCATCGCTTTCAATGGAATACCAGGCGCTGCCCATGGTGAAGAATAACCGTAAGAAATTTGCCCGGCATTCGCAAAGCTGGTTTCTTTACCACTGCTATCTTGACGATCAATAACCGTGACCGAGTGACCTTCTTTTGCCAAATACCATGCGCTGGTCAATCCAATAACACCACTGCCAATTACAATAACTTCCATTATCTTCCCCTAATGCCCGACAAAGACAGAATCTGTCGAACACAGCTGTCAGTCTAAAACTCGTTTCGTTAATGGTTTGTAACTTATTCCGCACGTGTTGACTTAACAATAGAGAGAGTGTTGACAAAAACTCAATTCGACTTAAAAACGAATTCGGCAATTTGAAAGTGTGATATTGGCGGTATTTGAAAGCTTAGGTAGGAGTCGCTAAGTAAATCAACTAAGCCTAGATATTGTAAGCGTCATGGCTTAAGAAAGTGGCGTTCTCGAGTAAGAAATCCAACAAGGTTTCGGCTTGTAGCGTAAGTGCACGGCCTTTCAAAGATTGAACCTTAACCGTCGCCTTCGATAGCATCTCCAACTCGGTCGCAACCACTTCAATCTGCCCTGACTTTATTTCATCGATCACAGTGAGCTTAGGCATAAAGGTGACGCCCAACCCTGCTGAAACGAAGTTAGTCAGTGCCGTGACTGAGTTAGTTTGAAGTTTTGGCTGCAAGGTAAGATGGGAAATTTGTTCAGCCTGCTTTACTAGCCTCCCCATACCGGTCGAGTTATCGATCAAGGCGAGAGAAGCGTCTTGAATATCTTGCATTACCACTGGTGCTTCTTTCATCGTAAGGAAGTGCCCCTTCGGAGCAATCAATTCGAGCGGATGGCTGCGTTCAACGTGGGAGTGCAGTTTAGGGTGCGGTGCAGACGCATAGGTTATCGCAAAGTCTATCTGTTGATCTTCCAACATCTTGACTGCATCCAATGCCCCAGCGATCTCAATAGAAAGATTGATATCAGGATAACGAGTCATGAAGGTTTGCATCGGTTTAGAGACCAAGTTAGTAATAAATCCTTCTCCAATCGCGATGCTAACATTACCGCCCTTGAGGTTTTTAAGCTTGGTTAGTCGAGCAAGCACTGCCGCCTCTCCACGAACAATGGAGCGATAGTAGTTCAACAGTTCGTTCCCCGCCTCAGTCAGCAGAGATTGGCGGTTGTTGCGCTCCCATACTTTCATTTCCGCTTGCGCTTCTAACTGTGTCAACATCCGACTCATCGCGGCAGGGTCAACGTTCATCATCTTAGATGCCTTACGTAACGACCCATATTTTGACAACGCATTTAAATACTCAAGAGCACGGATATTAAAGTGGTGCATTCAACTTCCTTGTAATTCAACTGACACTTAATCAAGCGTCTCACAAATTTGCTGCGAACATATATCCCAATTTATCAAGATCGTAATTGCTCTTACTAACTTGTGCACCGAGTCACTTCAAGACATCACATCAAAGGCTGATATACGTGTTTTAGCTTGCTGTCGATAAAACAAAGGCGACAACTTTCGTCATCACCTTTGAGTTGTTACTTCTTGTAGAGCAACAATCATTTTCACTGATGGACTTAGGCATCAAGTAAAAGGTTCGGTCGAATCAAGTCATAAACACAAGCAAGTTCACTGCTGAATTCAAACTGTTTGTTGATAATGCCGCCAGCCATATGAGGGTGCCCGCCGCCAAAACCAATCCCTTTTTCATTAAGGGCCCTTCTAACTATCTTCGCGACATTGTTTTTTGAACACTCTGAACGGAGAGAGATAAAGGTCTTCTCTCTATTTCTAGCAGTGAGAACAACAATATCGAGCTCATCAACACTCAGCAAGAAATCACCTAACACGCCAAGCATATTTTTAGGGCAACCTTCAGGAAGCACAGCAAATGCTGCGTTTTTTTCACGACGTAAGCTATCGAGCATGGAATAGAAAAGTTTTAATTCATGGAACTCTACTTGATTACGACAAATTTTGTTAACCATATCATTATTGGCCTTCGCTTGAAGATACAACAATGCTTTTAGATCTGCAGTCCCTACCCCTCGGGTAAAGTTTGCGGTATCAAAACTCAGACCAACCAATAGTGCTGTCGCAATATTTTGGGGCATCTGCAGAGAAAAATAACGATAATACTCAACCATTATGGTTGCTGTTGAACCATAGTTTGAACGTATATCGGAATACCATACAAAATCAGGTGCTTTCACTTGATGGTGGTCGATCACTCCGACCTCAAGCCCCGGAAAATCGATGACATTTTTCTCACCAATACAGCCATCAACAACAATAACCTTGTCATCCGGTTGTAGTTTCAAATCTTTTGGCTGATAGATTGGAATATCTAACCAATCTATTAAGTTCCTGAGTGACACTCGATCTATATAACCATGAAACGTAATATATGGGCGCAACCCTTTGCTTTTTAATAAGTATGCTAAAGCGTATGCGGAAGAAATCGCATCATGGTCAGGGAAGTCATGAGCTTGAATAATGATTCTGTCATCACCCTTAAGCCGTTCTAGAAAGCTTTCGAACTTTAAATTTGCCATAATCCCACTGCTAATAAAGTTCTAGCTTGATCATAAGCTAGAACTGATGTGTTAATGGTTAACTCTTATGAATTAAACGATATTCGGTGTTAGACAAAATAGCTTCTTCTAAAGCCCCCACACCTAACGTACTGTAACCATAGAAATTAGGTTTCGCATTCAAACGTAAAGACTGTACGCTTTCTACAACGTTCTCGTCCATTGTTAAAGCGTCTACCACTTCCGAAAGCAACTTCCTGTTCTCTTGTGACATCGGCGAAATAAACTCACTCGCACCACTGATTGATGAGTACAAGTAGCCAAATTCGCCACCATTATTCTCTTCAATGTAGTAGTTACCTGTTCTTGCAAACGATGCACGGATCTCATTGACACTTTCAATAGAACTAAACGTCTGTGCAAAAAACTCAGAACCACCTGCATGCTCGAATGTTTCTGGAGCAAAGTCTTCATTTGGGAAGACCAGATAAGCGACGATCGCATTATCTCGAGTAATCGCAGAAAGGATGAAGTTGTCGTCCTGGTAGTACTTAATCACATCATCCGTTGTAGCGCGCTTAATATAAACAGGCGCACCAAATGTTTGGTCTAAGGTTTCGGCAGATGAACGAATATAGATTTTGTCCAACTTTCTATGCGATGGAATGTCTGTCATTTGAGAAAGACCAAAATCGAACATCTTTTCTAGCGCGTCAAAGCTGTCATTAAAGCCGCCCAAAGCAATGGAAATAACCGACACTAAGCCGATAGTGCGTGCCATACCGCCCTTCTTCTGCTCTTCCAACAGAGACTCTTGAGTGTCTTGAAGTTCTTGTAACTCTTCCTGTATATCTTTTTGAATATCCTTGTTTTGCTCTTCAGACATTTTTAACCTTTGATCTCGTCGATTTTATCCATTAGCGCATCTGTACCATCTTCAGCCTTCTCTTGAACTCGCTCAAAAGCATCCGTGTCCATGGTGCTTTCAATTTCATCGCTGTAATTAAGACCAAGATAAATGCCGATACCGATAAATACTAAAGCGAAAATTTTAAACATTGCTACTCTCAATTCATTAACTGGTAATCCAAGTACATGCCAATGACATGTACTTGTTTGTTTTGCTTAACTAATTTATTACTTATACAAAGCGATACGACTGTTTACTTTCTTCAAGTAATTTTTGGTTTCGTCGTACGGCAGATTAACCACTAGCTGATCATAGACTTGTTGAGGCGTCAGCTGGTTGATAATCTTCGATGCTTTGCCAATACTGGTGGAGCGATCTTTATTGAACGCTCTAGCCACATTACCCGCACCAGTGTTATATGCGGCAATGACACAGTACAAACGGCTTTCGTCATTCTTTATCTTGCGAAGATACTTACTGTTTAGGATGTCTAAATAGGCCGTACCTGTTTCTACGTTGATAACTGGTTGATACAGATCCGCCACTTTCATTGGCGCGTCGATATTACGGACTTGTTTGTTAACGTCATGACCCGCACTGGTTGGTACCACTTGCATCAAACCAAACGCAGGCACGTGTGATTTCGCATCCGGACGGAACGCCGATTCCGAGTGCATGATTGCCATAATCAGTGCAGCATCAACTTCCCAGTTTTTACTCTCGTTTTCAGCCAACGCACTGTACTTGCTCGCGCGCGCTTTTAAGCTGTTCTCAGGAAGCTTAACTTTGTAACTGATCACTTTTTTCGGCTTAGCCGGGGCCGCCGCAACGTCAACGGCTGGCTTAGGCTTTACCACTTGTGGCTGTGGCGCTTTTTCGACGACTTTTTCCACAACTTTTGGCGGCTGCTTTTTTGTTGGCGCGGGCTCTAGCTTGGCAACCTCTTTTGATACTTCAACCTTTTCAGCTGGCTTTACGATCTCAACTTCTGGCTCTGGTCGTTTAACCTCAATACCATGTTTGGCACGCATTTCGTCATACAGCTTGGTTTGCGCCGCAATACGTTCCTGAGCTTTTGCCAGTAGTGCCATTTTCTTGTTATGAGCACGCTGGTAAATGAAAGAGTCTGGAATACCAGTATCAGATAAAATCAATCGCTCGGCTTGCACATCCAACTCATTCATCTGGCTTTGCGTCTGCTGGATAACGAAGTTTTTCTCTTCTTGCTCTTTCTCCAAAGAGTAAAGCACCGCGTGGTCTTCTGCTTTTAGCTCCGCTAGCTCAACGTTTTGACCAGCAACCTCAACCGGAATGTTTTTAACAAGCGCTTTAATCTCTTCAGGGCTGCTATCTTCATCCACCAATACAGATACTGTTGCAGTATTGGTTTCGTAATCGACTGAAGTTTTCACCTGATCGTCTTGAGAGTAATCCACCTGCTTGGTTTGAGATGAAACCTCACCCTCGCCCCATGTCTTGATTAGATCGGTTCTGCGCTCATCGAGGTTGTTAGTATATTCATCACGCCAAGCTTCGTACTCATCCAAATAAGCATTAACGTAAGCATGAAACTCTTTGACTTTGTCTTCTTGAGACTGGCTTGCTTTGGCAACAGCATTGTTTAGCTGCTGCTTTTGTTCTTCTGACACAGCAAATGCCTGAGAACTAATAGCTGCCGAAATAACTACAGCTAACACGGTCTTATTGATCATTTTGTACATAGTTCACTCCCAGAGTGTATAGAGACAAAAGGCCACTCAAATGGCGGCCTTTTTCACTAATACTAATCGCGGTTCCGTTCGCGGTTATTTTTTCAATGCATCGAACGCCGCCGCAAGGTCTGCTGCCGCTTTCTCATTGTTGAATTGATCCCACAAAGCAGAATCTTCACCACCAACTTCATCAATTACTTTGTTCATATTCGCATCGTATGCAGCTTGGTCCATACCGACTAGAACGTACAAGCCGCCCGTTGGGCTTGCTTGGCTTACGATAATGCGGCTGCTAGTAAGCGTTTTATTCACGACTGTCTTAGTGATGTTCTCGAATGTCTCTTGAACATCTTCAGTCACTAGCGTTATACCCTCTGCTGCCGATGTAGAAGTCACACCTTCAGTAGCCGCTTGGAATAGGTTGCTCACGTCAGTTTCAAACTCAGCTGCAAGGTTTACACGAGCATCATTGACTGCAACTTTTCGCATAACGCTCATACCAGCTGCACTCTTCTTGGAGTAGCCTTTTGCCGCTGCAGCGATATCGCTTGGTATCACATCACAAATCCAACCCGGCGCAGATACGGTAGGTGCATCTGGGAAAGTACATGGAGCGAAGTTTTGCGCTTCCTTAACCGTCGCGTTGTTGCTCTGACAGCCAGCTAGAACTGCTACTAGTGAAGTTGCAATAAGTAGTTTTTTCATTTTTTAATTACCTGACTATTTAAGCGTGCATTCTATATCTGCCCAGTGACAGCCTTCTGGCACCATTTTGCCTAAAGAGCCTTTTTGAACTTTAAGAGCTGTTTCTTCGTCAATCGACACCCAAGAATAATTTGGTGTCACTGCGTTGTGTTCATTGTTTACAACATGGCCGGTACCAATAGGGAATATTTCCGTATCGCCTTCCATTGACTTCATTGCTTTTGAAAACAATACCTCAGCCCCTGGTGTGACCTTTTTATTCTTACCCATATTTAACTTCACCATGCTGCCGTGTTGGCACTGACGAAGCTCGGATACATGAGCACTTGCTGCCAACATTTGCTTTAAGTCATAGGTATGTTCAACCGCTTCCATAGCCGCTTTGCTAGCTAGGCTTTGATATTGTCCAATTGTGATTGGACAATCAGAACTGCGCTCTTCTACTGTAATTTGCTCATCACCTTCCATTTCAAAGCGTTTAAGCAATGTCATACTTGGGACTGAAACCACTTTCGTGACTGCTTTAACATCAACCTCGAATCTACATTCAGCTGGGTAATATTTCACTTCACCATCATCCTTAGTTTTCTTACGAGCTTCTTTGTACTTGTAAGTAAGGTCTGATGCCGTTATTTCAGTAATGATTGCAATATCTGCTACCGACGCTCCTTTGGTGTTGTATCGGCCACTTTGCTCGGCGAACATTAGCTCTTTCTTAAGCTTATTAGCTAAAGTACGATCGACCAATTCTGCACCGGAGCTGGAAATCTGACTTTCAAGCTCATTTCGCATTGAAGAAATCAGCTTTGTTCGCGCTTCATCTTGAAAAGAAATATCTGGCGAAAGTACGATAACTTTAACGTCTTCTGTTGATGGGATAGTTACGTCAGCTTGCTCAATTTCGACGCGAGTATCAGGTGTGCAAACCTCTACAGGCGTACTCGAACAACCAGTCAAGATAGTAAGTACCGCACTAGCCATTAACGTTTTCTTTAACATATATTCTCTCCCGAATATGTTTATTTTATTTTTCTAGGACTAGAGGTTCGCTATTTAATTAAGCCCAGCGCAGTCCAAATCCCTTTCTCTTTTATTTGCTCATCAAAGTGGCGAGCAGCCCCTTCGTCGGCATATTTGTAGCTAGTTACAGAATTTCCTGTAGAGATAATTTCACTACGTGACACTGTTTTAGATTTCTTATTTATAATTTTGACATTAGAGACCAAGGTTGAAATATACGCGTCTCCGACTTTGTTTCTTCGACGCTCAGAATCCACTTTCAACACATGAGTTTGGTTTTTGTTCTTTGAAGTTGAGGTCGCGATATTGAACTCTGATAACTGGTTCCCCAGAAGTTCAATTGCTTTTCTTGACTCTCTATCTGAAGAGAGACGGATGTTAATTTGGCTGCTTAGTTTTTGGTGTGTAATAGTCAGCAGTTCGATTGCGCTGATGTCAGCTTTATAACTAGGCTTCAGAGATGAAAGCATTGCGATACGCACAGAAGCATCGTGTTCAGTTTGATAAACACTGCGATTGTCTAACCACCAAAGTAATTTATCTTCGTGAGAAAGCGCATCAAGTTCGATTTGAGATTTACGGTTTAGATCTTTTATTTCGCGAATCAACTGTTGAGTCACGAGTGACTTTTTCACTCTTACTTCGACAAACGCACCAAGATCATTCTCTTCCATTTGTACATATTCGATACCATTTAAGGTCAAGGATTCAGTCTTAGTATTAACTTTGTTATCAACTAGACTATTTGAAAAACCCTTACCATTGGTTTCTCGAACGGTGTCTCTCATGTAAAAAGACGACTCGACTTGAGTCCATAACTTTTCGTTGATGTTGTTTACAGCAATTTTTTTAGCATGAGACAGAGTTAGCGCTTGAGAAACTGCATAAATGTACTCGTCACTGTCTACTTTAGGCTTTAGATACCATTCAGGTTTTGTAGATTGACAGCCAGAAAGAACAAGCAACGCGAATAGCGCTATGAAAAAGCGAACTATTTTTTTATTTGAAGACATTTGGAACCAACATCGAAAAAGTTTGTCGCAATCTTATATCCTCAAAATTAAACATTCAAACGACCAAATTTATAGTTTGATTCATTTTTGAGCCAAATATATTTATTTTCTATTGATCTCACACATCAAATTCATACAAAACCTCCGTTAATTAACAAAAAAGACAATACAAAGCCTTGATTTTTAGGCAATTGATGTAAATCATAAATTACACAATAACTCCTTATTTTCCATTGATAAAAACGTGAACAAAGTCTTAAAAAAACCGAATTTCGGTTCAAAAAATACACATAACTTTGATTAAAAAAGTGATATTCATTCAATAAAAGTGAGATACTGATCTCAATGACAAATTTGATATTAACAGCAGATTTTAGTCTCTACCCTAAATAAAGATACCAGACAGACACTCGAAAAAATGAAATTCCGTTAATCACAACAATGTTAATAAATCACTATCGCGCGGGATTTACAGAAATGAGCTGTCTATTTCTCATGCCAATACTGATAAAAATGAAATAAGGTCTAATTAAATGGATATCAGAAATATAGGCCATTAGCGGATAAATAAAGATGGGAAGTAGATCTTGTGGGAAGATAAATTATTTTTAGTTTCTATTTAAATCGAACCAAGAAACCAAATAAAACACCAACAGACAATGAATCCTTATTAAAAATAACCTTCATAGACAGAAAGTACAGATACCACCTTAAGGGTAGTTTCACTTTTATCTATGAAGGGTTTGAGCATGTCTTTCTGACTATTTTAGCGCGAGTAACTTGTCCGTAAACTCGGCAAAACCATATCCGCCAGGTTGAGTCATCACAACGACTGGATGGTGTTCAAGGCGTTGCCAATAGTGCTGAATGTTAGATACCCCAACGCTATTTGATAAGGCTTCAAACATATATTGGTCGTTCATCGAGTCACCGACATAGCAACTACGCTCAAGTATCTCTTGGTCAGATAACCCCTTCTCTTTAAGAAAAGCGGTCGATGTCGCTTTCTTAGAGTGCTCACCATACCAAGCATTGATGTGAATAGAGCTTGCTGTCGCATGTGCACCTAACGCGTGAATCTTAGAGACTATCTCTTCGATAATGGCATCGTCGACTTTAGGACGGTTTTGACCGATATCGATTGCCACCTCACACAGGCGGTAAGACTGATCCAGCGTTAAACTGAGCTCTGGGTAATCGCCCAAAATAGCCAATACTTGTTCTTTCAGCTTACTCTGATTGGCACTGACTTCTGGCAAAGGGATATCAGAGCGCAATGTCAGATAACCGTTTTTCTTTTCCATAATGAACGCGCCGTTCTCGCCGAGAACCGCATCAACAGGCCACAACTGAGCAATGTGATCACACCAACCTGCACAAGCGCCCGTTACCGCAACCACTTTTTTCCCTGAATCACGCAGTTTGCTTAACGCGATCAAGGTTTCAGGTGGCAATTGACCTTGCCACGTTAAGGTGTCATCCACATCGGTTAACACCCAATCTATCTTTTTCCAATTTTGGTTCAATTCATTCGATACCGAATTCATTTCTACACCTCTAAATAATCAATCACTAAACAGTGTTAAAGCAAATTCGGCAAAAACATCACCAAGCTTTCAGAGAAAGTCAGCAACATCAGAACCGTGAGTAGTGCTAGCAACAAAGGAGCCACTTCTTTCACGAAGTCGACCATACGAACTTTTAAAATCGAGCAAACCGTAAACATCATCGAGCCAAATGGCGGAGTCACACCACCAATCATGATATTCACTATCACGATGATGCCGAAGTGAACCGGGTTAACGCCTAGGTTAAGCACAGCAGGCAGCAGCAATGGCGTGAGTATGATCATTGCAGCGCCGCCTTCGATGAACATACCTACCACTAACAGCAGTACGTTAATCAACAACAGCAAGACTAACTTGTTGTCGGTAAGTTCAATCAAAGCAGACGCAACATTGTGTGGGATCTGTTCTAGCGTCATGTAGTAACCAAAGACCATGGCACCGATAATGATGAACATGACACTACTGGTGCCTTGCACTGTTTCACGCATGATCAGCGGGATATGGCGGAAGCCCAGTTGACGATAGACAAAGATGCCAATAATCGCGCAGAGTAATACAGCAATCGCACCCGCTTCAGTAGGCGTGAACAAGCCAAAACGCATGCCTAAAATAATGCCAAATGGGATCAGCAGTGCCGGTATCGCTTTCAGGAAATAATGAAAGCGCTCTTTAGCAGAAGCTGGCTCAGAACGCGACGGTTTGTAACGACGTTTGCGAGCGATGAACGCGATCGTCACCATCAGCGACAGCGCCATCAAAAATGCCGGAACGTAACCCGCAATAAACATTTGATGGACCGACACATTCGCTAATAAAGCAAAGATGATTAGGTTGATACCCGGTGGAATCACAGGGCTGATACTTGATGAAGCAGCTGTTACAGCGGCCGTGAATGGTAAGTCGTAACCACGCTTGGTCATCTCAGGAGCAAGAATCTTAGACTGCATCGCCGCATCCGCATTTGCAGAACCAGAGATACCGCCCATCAGAGTACTCAATGCTACATTCACTTGAGCAAGGCCACCGGTTTTGTGACCAATCATAGAATCAGCAAAGGCGAGTAAGCTCTTACTGATCCCCGCATAGTTCATCACCGAACCCACCATGATAAAGAACGGAATAGCCAACAACGGAAAAGACTCAGCAGAGCTAATAAAGCGCTGCATCACCAAGCTCACCGGAATAGAGTCATTGATAAAAAGAAAGTAAACCATCGCCGATGCAATCAGAGAAAACGCGATGGGGATGTTCAAAAGAAATAGAACAAACAGAATAAGGATTGGAAGATAGCTTTCCATGAATCGTACCTACTTAGAAGAGCGCTTTAGAGAAGCGACATCGTTCGCAATAAATCGAACGGTGTGGATCGCCATCAATGAGAAACAAAGCAACAACACGCCATTGATAACAAAATATGATACGCCCATGACTGGCGTTACCTTGTTAGATAACATGAGATATTGATAACTCAGAACTGCCATTAAGAGGTTCAGAGCCAGTAGGAAAACGGAAACACATAGCCTAAATGGGATTTTTGCTTTTTCTGGCAACATGGCAACCACCACGTCCACACCCATGTGAAGCTTGTGTTTGTAACAGGAGCTAATCCCTAAGTAGACAGCCCAAATGAAGCAAATAACCGACAACTCTTCGCTCCACGGGACAACAAAGCCAAATCCATAACGCAGGACGACGTTAACGATAACAACCAAAACGGTGATCGATATAGCGATAGAAGCGAGGATTTCTTCAATATTTTTCAATAAAAACAAAAGACTTCTCCAGCGAAATACCGAATACAACGTGGGTATTTCAGGAATAAAACGGCCTAAGAATAGTTAGGCCGTAATCATTAACTAATTAATTGACGTATGCAGGATTACTGTGCAGCTCGGATCGTTTCTAGCTCTTTCATGATCGTCGCGTGTATACCTTCACTCCAGCTTGGGAACTGGTTGTACACATCTGCCGTCAACTGGTTGAACTCTTCAGAATTCACTTCATTGAAGGTAACGCCTAGCTCTTCAAGTTTCTGAGTGTATTCAACATCCAATTTAACTAGCTCAGCAGTGTTAGATTTAGCGCCAGCCTCTAGCTCTTCGTTGATGATCTGTTGTTGCTCTGGCGTAAATTTGTCCCAAAGCGTTGGTGAAATGTAGATACCCACTGTGCCAAGGAAGTGCTTAGTCAAAGACATGTTCTTAGCCACTTCGTAGATCTTGGTTGAGTACATTGTCAGGATAGAACCTTCAAGACCGTCAACAACGCCTTGTTGAACACCTGCATAGGTCTCAGGGAATGGAAGAGAAGCTGGAGCTGCGCCCATTGCTGAAAGTGTGCTAATGAACAGCTGACTTTGTGGAACACGAATACGCATGCCTTTCATGTCATCAGAGTTAACGATCTCTTTATTGGTGATCATGTGGCGGAATCCAAACATGTAGTCTGCATTCAATACTTTGATGCCTTTCTCTTCCGCTTTAGTCTTAAGGCCAGCGACGAAATCAGTGTCCATCATCGCTAAGTATTCATTGTAGGTGTTGTACAGCATTGGACCTGCAAGTGCAGCAAAGTCAGGCACGTAATCACCTAGATAAGTCAAATCCTCTACGGCAATCCAGTTGGCACCGTTAACCACTTGTTCCAAGTTATCTTTGTAAACAGGCAATTGGCCACCAGGGAAAACTTTAATGTTTACCGAGCCATCGGTTCTTTCTCGAATTTTGTCGGTCGCTTTGATTAGCTCTTGTGTAAGCAGCTCATTTTGAGTGAACACAAGGCTCATGTTGATATTGATCGGCTCGTCTTTAGCTTCAGAACCAGCCTTGTCAGCTTCACCACAACCAACAAGCAGCGTTGCCGCCATAATTACTGTACCTAATAGCTTTTTCATTTTTTATCACCTTTATGTGGCTATCGTTTTCTAAATATAGAGGGGGTTATTAAGTTTTCGTAGAGTATGTGAGTGAATTATTACATTCATATGAACATTAATCTTACCGACTTGAACATTGTGAGTATAAGGTCTCACTATTGTATAAACTCTGTACAACACCTTTTAGCTAGCTCTCATTTAAAATAAGTAGATATAGCGGATAGATAATAAATCTGTAATAAAGTAGAGCTACTGTTTCCTGAATTTTCAAATGAACATCGAGATTGAATTATGATCACAGGCCACCGCGGTGCCGCGTCTTTAGCACCTGAAAATACGTTAGTGAGTATTGAACAAGCAGCGAAAGCTGGTGCTAAATGGATTGAAATTGATACCCAGTTGAGCGCTGATGGCATCCCTATGCTTTTTCATGACAAGACAGTCAATCGTTGTACTAACGGAACGGGCAATATCGCCGATTTAGACTTAACCACACTCAAGACCTTAGATGCTGGTAGTTGGTTTGGTAGCGAATTCGCGGGGACAACGATTCCTACTTTGAGTGAAGCGTTCGACAAATGCCTAGAACTTGATGTAACTCTGAACCTTGAGATCAAAATTTACGACGATAAGGCTATTCAGCCTCTAGTTGAAACAGTGATCGCACTGATTGAGCAAAAGCAGTTCCCTATTGAAAAACTGCTCATCTCAAGCTTCAAAAAAGAGGCGCTAAGTCTTTGCCAACAGATGATGCCAGAGGTTAAACGTGGTTTTATCTGCGAAGTGTGGAACGATTTCAGCCTAGAATCCCTTCAATCACTTGATCTTTACAGCATTCATATCGATCACCGCATTCTTGATGAGAAAATAGCAAAAGCGATCAAAGCTTCAGGCGCAGTTCTTAAAATATGGACTCTGAACGATCCACAATTGGCGGCTAAATATTTTAACCTTGGCGTCGATAACATCATCACTGACGTACCAAACCAATTTTAGTGGGCTTCTATGGAACTGAACCATCGCCAGAAAGAAATACTCGCAACGCTTAAAGCAAACCAAGATATTCAGATTGACCACTTAGCCGAGTTGTTTTCTGTCACTACTCAAACCATTCGCCGTGACGTAAACCACCTGTGTGAGCAAGGTCTAGCGCGTAGAGTGCACGGAGGCGTGAGCCTACCTACTACGCTCACGAACACGAGTTATCGATTCCGCGCTGGCGTTGAGTCAGAAACAAAAGACAGTATTGCGATGGCGGTTGCCGATGCGATACCTGAAGGCTCAACGGTTATGATGGGCATTGGTACCACCGTCACTCGAATTGCGCAGTATTTGTTGGCAAAGCCCGCGTTACGAGTGATCACCAATAACCTACAAGTGGCCCGTATCTTAGAAGCAAACGAGCAAATTGAAGTGTATTTGGCCGGTGGTTTGTTCAGACGAGAACACCAAGACATGGTGGGCAGTAGCGTGGTCCACTTCTTTTCCGATTTTGAAGCTGACATTGGCATCTGTGGGTGTGGCTCAGTAACAGACAGTAATTTCGCTATGGAACATGAGCAAGTTGAGGCTGACCTATCCAAATCAATCATAAAGAACAGCCGTGAAAGCTGGCTTGTCGCGGATGCCAGTAAATGGGGACGCTTTGCCGCTCTAAAGGTAGCGTCACTGAATGACTTTGACCGCATATACACCAATAGCAGCCAATTACCTTCGGAGCTAAACATACACTTAGTAGAAGAGAATGCTCATACTTGAATACAACAAAGCCTAGCATCACAGCTAGGCTTTTTTTGCTTAAGACAATTGCTCTTAATTAGCGCTACAGCCCAACAAAGAAACTGATTACTAGCGCATTAATCAAATCAACAAAGAAACCACATACTAATGGCACCACAATGAATGCTTGTGGGCTTGCGCCATATCGATGAGTTACTGCCGTCATGTTCACAATTGCTGTTGCGGTCGAGCCTAGAGTGATACCACCGAAGCCTGAACATATCACCACAGAATCGTAGTTTCTTCCCATCAAGTAATAAACGACAAACACAGTAAACAGCAGCGAAAGTAAGATCTGGATACTCATGACAACAGAGATATAGCCAAACAGTCCATCGAGGTCCCAGATACGTAACCCCATCAATGCCATGGTCAAGAACATGCCTAAACAAATATCAGAGATCATCGCTAAGCCTTTGCGGCCTTGAGCGATTTTCTCTTGTGTACGACGTTTCTTAAACAGTGCGCGACCAACGTTTCCGATTAGGATACCTGCGATCAAACAGCTAACGAATAACGGCAGTTTTAGGCCCATCGAGTCGATAACTTCACTCAAGCTGTAACCCAGCATTAGTGTTAAGTTAAGAATCAACCACGCCCACAGAACGCCGTAGTGGCTAAGCTCTGTTTTTGTTTCACTCTCTTGGAATGCACCAACCGTAACCTCTTCTTCATTAGAAGGGCTTACTTTGTGTTTATTGAGCAGGTAGTTCGCAATCGGACCACCAATCACACACGCTGCAATTAAACCAACCGTGTTTGAAGCGACACCAAGTTCGAGCGCGTTAGCAATACCAAACTCTTCCACAAACATTGGCGCCCAAGCTAACGTTGTGCCTACGCCGCCTATCAAGCTAACAGACCCAGATAGCAAGCCTGCTTTCGCATCCATTCCAAAGCCAGAAGCGACTGCCATTCCGACTACGTTTTGCAACACGATAAAAATGGCAGCAAGACACAGTAGGATGAACAACGGTCGCCCGCCTTTAATCAGTGTTTTAATATCCGCTTGGAGCCCGATGCCAGCAAAAAAGTAGAGAAGCAAAAAGTCTCTGACATCTAGGCTAAAAGTGATTTGGATTTCAAAAATATAGTAAAGCGCCGCTACGGTCGCTGCGCAGACAAAGCCACCAATCACAGGCTCTGGCAGTGAATACTTTCTTAATACTTCAGATCGCTCGATCAAACCTTTACCGATAAACAGTAATGAAATCGCGATCGTAAAAGAGAGCATTGGAGAAACTAGGGTTTCTGTCATGAGGTTATGGATTCCTAATAGTTAGATTATTCATAATATTGCGTACTATTAATAATCTAGGTTCACGCCAAAAAATCAAGCGATTATCTATGATAAAAACACCTAATATGGTTAATTCTGCGACGGTATTAATAGAGATTATAACTATAAAGCAATGATTAAAGGAACGGATATTAGGGAGGTATACAGATGAGGTGGGATATAGAGGCTCTAAAACGAGAAAACCCCAGCATTTCTGCTAGGGTTTTGAATAGTGGTGGAAGGATGGGGATTTGAACCCCAGATACGCTATAAACGTATACTCGCTTTCCAGGCGAGCGCCTTAAGCCACTCAGCCATCCTTCCACAAATTGTGTGTTGAGCATGTCACTCAACGAGGCGCTACTTTATTGATTCTGCTTGCTTTGGTCAAGGGGCATTCTCAAAAAAAGTGCCTTTTTCGGTTTGTTCGATTACAAATTAACTCATTAGATCAAAAACAAACCAAATTTCATTCTTTCGCTGCACTTACGCTTGTTGCTTTTCTTAAGCTTGTTGATAGTAGCCAGGAACTCGAAACCATTTACGACACATATCGAGGAAGTAGCCGTAAAGTACGCCCATACCGCACGAGATAACTGCATTACTGGTGACAGCCGTAACGATCTGGTCGCCTGAAGCACCCACTGCCAACAAAATACCCGCATACACTGGAGACTGGAATAACACGTATGCCATCAAATCAGACAAGTTTTTCATCAATGAGCTTTCTGAAAGTTTTGCACCATTGCGTAAGAACCAATCACGAAAAACGCCATAAGGCCAAGCGATAGCAATGTTTACAGGAATAGATAACGTTCGAGAAGCAAGAGATTGCTCAAACGTCATACCAGAAATAAACACTTCTACGATCATGCCAGAAATAAAACAGAAAACGACCATAGCAAATGTATCCGCAGCTGCGTTTCGAATACAAAATGGACCACGAGACTTCATTGACGACAAACCTAAAATATATCACTGATTAATTAGTGATTTAGTAACATATAAACAAGGCACATTTGCACCTCACCAGATAATGTCGCTATTAAATCACAAGATTAGTAGTCATACACTCCAAATTAAAAATCAAGTTGTAAATTAACAACCAAAAACCATTTTAAAAGCAGTCACTTTCACCAAAAAATCCAACCAAGGTCAAATATTGGACAGTTCGTCATTTACTTACCGTAATTAAACAACATTTAAGCCATAGGTAGATTTACAGTAATGATATTAATGACATCTTGTGTAGGTGGTGATCCTAAAGCAACCTGCTCTAACGCTTTATCGACTTGTTCAGTAAGTTCCGCGTTGTTCATAGCTTCAACGTGGACACGTAGGCTCTCTAGTGCAAATTGAATCAGTTCTAGGTTGTTGTCTTCTAGCGCCACATACAACGTCACTAACAGCTCTTCAGTGTTATCTTTGTTGCGAAGATCAGGTTTAGGCAGTGACTCGCTTTTACTTTTCGAATCGTGTGGTTTTACGTCTTGGCTTTCGAGCTCATCCGCTTTTACTTCATGGTATTGATAAAGCTTATTTGAATAGCGGAACAAGGCATCATCCAGTTCACGCTCGTCAATCGGCTTAGCAATAATATAATCCACACCTGCCCCCAACATACGCTCACGAGTCTCTTTAAAGACATCAGCCGTACAACCAAACACCAATACCGATGACACATCGCCTATCAAAGCACGAATAGCAGTGGTTGATTCAACGCCATCCATCACAGGCATATGGTTATCCATGAGCACCAAATCAAAGCGCTCAGCAACCACGGCTTGTATCGCAAGTTCACCGTTTTCGACGCTCTTACAGGTAAAGCCTTTACTGCTCATGAAGGCTTCAATGATCACCGTGTTAGTTCGGTTGTCCTCGACGATCAGTACCTTTAAGCCAGAGTAGTCCAACTTCTTATGTGGCAAACTCTCGATTTCTCCTGGCTGACATGGCTGAATCTTCAAGCGAACATCAAAACTCGTGCCTATCCCTTCTTCACTGGTGACGGTAATACTGCCATCCATCAACTGGGCAATTTTCTTCACAATCGCGAGGCCAAGGCCAGTACCGCCAAAACGCCTTGTGGTCGAAGACTCCGCTTGTTCAAACGGTTTAAAAATACGCTTCTGAGCTTCTTTAGAAATACCAATTCCGGTATCACGAACTCGAATGCTCAGATAGGTGTCACTCCCCTCTACAACTTCTTTCAGGTACACCTCAACAAAGCCTCTGGAGGTGAACTTCACCGCGTTGTTCAATAGATTAAACAAAATTTGGCGAAGGCGAGCTTTATCTGAGAAGTACCAACGACCCGAAGTCACCTCAGAGTACACTTTGAATTGAAGCCCTTTCTCGGAAGACAATGTGTAGTAAACACTGTTAATACTGCCGATGATCGAATCAAGCGGGAAACGCGTTTCATCAAGATCCAACCTGCCCTGCTCGATCTTCGAGAAGTCTAAGATCTCGTTGAGTAGAGTCATCATATGATCGCCGGACTCATACAAGCTCTTAAGATGCTTCTCTTGTTCAGAATTTAGAGGCGTTTTTAATAGGATTTGAGCGGTACCCAATACCCCATTCATCGGAGTGCGAATTTCATGTGACAAGGTCGCAAGGAAAGCGGTTTTTGCATTGGTGGATGCCTGAGCTTTAACCTTTTCCGCTTCGAGATAAATGGTCTTTTCGTTGAAGGTTTTAATCAAATGGCCGATTTCGTCATCACTCGAGTAATCCACATCAATGATTTCGCCGGCTTTCGAACTATCAACCTGTGCTGCAATCCTTGTGATTGGACTAATCAAATAACGGTTCAATAAGTAATACCCCGCCATGACACAAAGTAGCAATAGCGGAACAATACCGCCTTCAATGCTCATCACCTGACGAAACACTTCGTCTTCTACTCGTGATTTGGAGTTCACCACATCCACTTGCCAGCCGAAATCACCAAATTGATTGCTACTGATGTAAATGCCTTCAACGAGATTAAAGTTATGCGAAACCAACACTTGGTTAAGCTTATCTCTGAGCGTAATGCCAAGGTTGTATTCTTCGGCGTGGTTCTTGATAAAACCAAGCAGCTCTTCGAGCGAGAGATCCACCGTGGCAACACCGGCAAAAGTACCGTCGTAATAATAAGGGGAAGACGCCGTAATCATTCGAACGTGTGTGTATGGATCGATATACACATCGCTCCAAGAGATCGTGCCTTGTTTTTGGTTGACGACAGAGGTGTACCAATACTCTTCTTGATAAGGGGCATTTTTGGGGTTGTTGTAAGAATATATCTGATCGATTCTTCCATCGTCGGCTTTATTAAAAAAGTAACTGTTGAGAAGCTTTTTAGAATCGAGCGCATAAGGTTCAGGCCAAATACCGGCACTGACAATTGTATCGTCGCTCGCCGCCAACATGGACTTAAATAGCGGAATAACATCATCACCATTGCGATGTGCTTGAGCAAACCCAACGAGACTGTCTACAAAGCCTTGAGAGCTGCTGAGTGGCTCTGTAATAAATGCGGATAACAATTGCGTACGCAAGTCGAGATTTTGTTGTAATTTGGCGCGCACAGGGGATTCTACGACGTAATACGTCACACTACCGACAATGGCAATAAACATCGCAAGGTATAATCCAAGCGCTACCATGCTTTTTTTCTTTAAAGACGACCGTATCTGCATAATTCTTTTATTGTTTTCTTTTCTGTTAAACCTAGTGTTTATCATCCATGACATCAAGCCTTTTTAGATTGAAGCTTGATTGGCACAAGTTCATTGGTACTATAAGCGCAAATATGTTCCCTTTTACGGTACCTCACTTTGACTTTACAAGATATTCTTGCGCTTCCAGAGTTGGAAGGAAAGCTAATCACAGAACACAAAACAATGGGCTTTGTCACTGCAATGGCAGCGGCACCGAATGTGTTAACCCCGCATGAGTGGCTACCGTTCTTATGGGGTGGCGAAGAAGTCGCACCTTTTACGGATGGTGAACAGCTAGAAAGCTACATTGAAGTTATCATCGAGCTTTGGAATAAAACCCGCCCAGAACTGATTGAAGGGACTTGGGTTTGGCCTGAAGCTTGTCAATTAGACGACGAAGAAGTGGTGAACACTGCCGCTCGTGATTTTTGTGAAGGCTTGCTTCAAGGCTGGCAGATTGCTCGCGACGATTGGGAAACACTAATGCCTGAAGAGAGCGAAGATAACGCACTCGTTGGCGGTGTCCTGCTGTCACTGAGCATGCTTTACGATCCAGAAACGTCAATTGCTACGCTTGCAGAGCAAGGCATCGAAGGCCTAGAGCAGTTCGAAGAGATCTTTAACGCTGTTCCTGTGATGCTTTGCGGACTAACGCAGCGTGGCATTGCACTGGCTGAAGCTCAATAACAGTTAGCTTTATACAAGCCAAAAGGCCTCATTATGAGGCCTTTTTTAGTTTTCAGACGAAATAAAATAGTCGCTTTAGAAGCCTTTCCAATCGAAGTCATCAATTCGCTCATCAGCAATATAAAACAGCTTAGTGCCACTGCTGACCACTTGATCTAACTCTGGGTTGAGTTCAATACCGCTCCCCGTATCAATGGCGATCAGAGTTGCTTGATACTTCTCTTTAAACACTGAGAAAATAGGCGCGACGGTGACAGACTCAGCGTCTTCAGGGAAATACGTTGAATACTGTGTCATGCCTCTTGTTGAGCTCAATAATTCTTGGTGAAGCGCACTGGAACCTGGGTCTACCGCAGCCTTTGCTAGCATCTCAGCACCCACCGCTGGAATACATTCTGAGTTAGGGCAATGCTTGTGTAACAAATCGCTCAGCGCTTCATCTTTAAAGTAAACAAGAAGGTGCGCTTTAGGGTTTCGGTTGGCACAGTAAAGCGCCGCAGATAACGTAATGTCGTCTTCTGGGTTATCAATCAGGATGCAACTTGCAGACTCAATGCCCGTTTTCTCCATCTCTTTGCCATCGGTGTAGCTGTTTACTTTGACGAAATTGATTTCACCGGGTAACGGGTTCTCGATATCTGAACGCGTACATAGCACGATTGGTCGTTTACCCGTTTCTTCGTGTTGTAGCATGCGGATGAGATGAATGGTTCTTTGCTCATTCCACCCCAACATCAAAATGTGGTTGTCCACTCTAACTCTCCTTTTTCCTAGCAAGCCCGCTCGCCAATATTCAACACCTTCTGTCGCCACTTTACCGAGCAACGCGGCAAAAAGGCTCAACCCGCCTGGAATCACAAATAGAATAACGATCCACTGCCCCGCTACCGTGGTCGGTGATAAATCACCATAACCAACCGTAGAAGCCGTCACCACCAAGTAGTAAGCGAATACGGTAACCGAACTGGTTAAATCTGTTTCACCCGCCAAATACAGCATCGACCACGATAAAGCGATGTAGCCAAGAAAAGTGAACAGTAAGTTTTTGCCATTCAAAACAAAGATGTTTGCTTTGATCCAGCGTTTGAGTTGTAACCAGATTATCATTCGAGCCTCTAATCTTTTCCTCTTACTTACATGCTAGAAAAAATACGCGATATCAACAAGATGTATCATCAGAAAAAGATACATGACCACAAGATTGATATTGGCGGCCTATACGCAGATACAAAAAAACCAGCACTATTGGCTGGTTTTTTTATTGGTTAGATAAAAGAACGACTTACGCGTTACCTTTTACCTGCACATTTAACTGCTCTGCAAAATCTAGCATGCGGTTCAATGGAATAAGAGACTTCACGCGTAATTCGTCAGAAACGAAGATTTCGTGTTGCTCACCACCATTCTCAAGCGCGTTTTCAATCGCTTCAAGGCCGTTCATTGCCATCCAAGGACAGTGTGCGCAGCTACGACACGTTGCACCAGCACCCGCTGTCGGCGCTTCAATCAGCTCTTTTTCAGGAACCAATTGCTGCATCTTGAAGAAGATGCCTTTGTCTGTCGCAACAATCATCTGTGGATGAGGCAGCTCTTTTGCTTTCTTGATCAGTTGGCTTGTTGAGCCTACAGCATCAGCCAGTTCAACCACGCTTGCTGGTGATTCTGGGTGAACCAAGATAGCCGCTTCTGGGTATACCGATTTCATTTTCTTCAAAGCATCAGCTGAGAACTCATCATGAACGATACACTCACCTTGCCAAAGCAACATGTCAGCGCCAGTTTGATTTGCGATGTAAGAACCTAGGTGACGGTCTGGCCCCCAAATAATGGGTTTGCCTTCAGCGTCTAGGCTTTCAACGATTTCTAAAGCGATGCTCGACGTAACTACCCAGTCTGCACGAGCTTTAACAGCTGCAGAGGTGTTCGCGTATACAACCACAGTGTGGTCAGGGTGAGCATCACAAAATTCTGTAAATTTGTCAGCTGGGCAGCCAAGATCAAGCGAACATTCAGCTTCAAGTGTTGGCATTAAAATGCGTTTTTCAGGAGTAAGAATCTTTGCAGACTCACCCATGAAACGAACACCAGCGATGACCAAAGTGCTTGCTGAGTGACGGTTACCGAACTTAGCCATCTCTAATGAATCGCCAACGAAACCACCAGTTTCTTCTGCCAGAGCCTGAATTTCAGGATCGGTGTAGTAGTGTGCAATTAGAACTGCATCTTTTTCTTGAAGTAGTTTTTTGATGTTTGCGATGTGGGCCTGTTTCTGAGCGTCGCTCAATGGAACTGGCTTAGGCGGAAACGGGTAAACTGTATCGATTTTATCTAGTATATGACTCATTGCTCTTGCTCTACGCAACTTCTTCCGAGAATCCGAGTATTCTACACAGGACAGCGATTGGGATCAAAAAGGATTGGTTGCAAGCGGTGACTAGCTAATGCTTAAAACGCATAAACAAGGCGATGTGTTGTCATCACTAGCAAGAGAAGTAAACACTAAACGGAAGTGAACAGGTATAAAAAAGAGGCGCCTAAGCACCCCTATTTTGGTTATAAGTGGGTTTTGGCCACTTTAGCCGAAGCACTGTTTGGGTGCTCGGTTACGACTTGTTGGTAATATTTCTTAGCTTGCGTCGCGTTGTTGTTGCGCGCTGCTATGTCACCAAGCTTAACCAGTGCATCTGCTCGCTTGTTTGAGTCTTTGTACGACACAACAGCAGCGAAGCTCTTCACGGCTTCTTTATCTTGCTTCTTAGCGAAATAAAGCTGACCTAACCAGTAATGTGAGTTAGGTGTGAAGGTAGAATCTGGGAAGTCTTTTTGAAACTTTTGGAATGCAGCGATAGCACCCGTGTAGTCTCGTTGCTTTAGAATCATATCTACAGCATTTTGATAAGCAGTTTGCTCATCCACATCAGTACTGAACGTACCAGAAGCGTCTTTAGAGCCTTCGCTCGCCGCCACTGCTACCGTTGCTGTTCCTGCTGCTTTCACCTCGCCTCTTACGCGATCCAGTTCAATGAACAGTTCACGCTGACGCTCTAGCATTTGCTTCATATCGTAGCTGTTTCGTTCCAGATCACCACGAAGTTCACTGATCTCCAGTGCCATGTCGTCGATTTGCTGTTGCATTTGAAGCTGAACGAGATTGCGATTTTGAAGCAGGCGCTCTAAACGCTCAATATCTGATTCGTTAGATGCTGATCGAGAGGAAGATGATGAATTGGTTGCGGTGCTATTGAGATCGGATACTGGAGCTGGTGCAGCGAACGCGGTGTTCGCTGCACTTGCCAGTAACGAAAGCAAAATGACTCGCTTTGTGTTACTGAACATGAGGCAATTCCTCAATTATATAGTCTACTAAAATTAGTAAACTAGTACTGCGCGACGGTTTTTAGCGTACACATCTTCAGATTGACCTAGAAGAAGTGGCTTCTCTTCACCGTAGCTTACGATAGAGATTTGGTCAGCTTGAACACCTAGAGCTTGTAGGTATTTCGCTACAGCTTGTGCACGACGCTCGCCAAGTGCGATGTTGTACTCAGGAGTACCGCGCTCATCAGCGTGACCTTCGATAGTAACGTTCATGTCAACGTTCTTAACTAGGTATGCTGCGTGAGCTGCTAGCATTTCTTCGTAATCGCCAGCGATAGTAGAGTTATCGAATGCGAAGTAGATTGTTTGAGTTTCACGTAGCGCTTGCTCTTTAAGCTCTTGCTCAGACAGTTGACCGTTAGCGTCAATTGGCGTTACAACAGTTGTGTCTACATTGCCTTCTGAACCTGAAGTTGTTTGGTTGCTTTCAGTACCAGATGTTGCAGATGTTGCTTCATCAGTTGAGCTACATGCCGTTACTGCCATCACTGGTAGTGCAATCATCAAGCCTTTAAGAACTTTGTTAAGTTGCATCTTTTTTTCCTTACGTTATCAAACTTAGTTTCTACAGCGACTAAGAGTGCTATAGATAGTTAAATGCCACAATAGTTAACACTATCAATAGCTAAAAGAATATGTAATTTGCCCTAGAGGAACGGTGACCATGCAGGCGCTCTTACGCGTCCGTTAGTTGCCGGTAATCTAGCTTTAAAACGTCCATCGATAGAAACCATCGATAGTACATTTGTTTTGTTGTAAATAGAGCTATAGATAACCATACCTCCATTCGGTGCAATACTTGGAGACTCATCTAACAATGTTTTTGTTAGTACCTGAACCGCACCGGTTTCCAAATCTTGCTTAGCCAAGTTAAAACCTGAGTTGCTGCGATTCACCATGATCATGAATCGACCATCAGGAGTGATCTGGCCACCTAAGTTTTGGCTACCTTGCCAAGTAATACGAGAAGTCGAATTATTGGACAAATTTACATTATAAATCTGTGGTTTACCACCACGATCCGATGTGAAAATAAGAGACTTGCCATCTGGGTGCCAGAATGGTTCAGTATTATTCGAACGGCCGCGGGTAATTTGAGTCAGCTTACGGCTAGCAAGGTCAAGTGTGTACACCTGAAGGCTGCCCGTTTTCGACAATACCAATGCCAATGTTTTACCATCTGGCGAGAATCTTGGCGCACCATTGTGACGAGGGTATGACGTCACTTTCTCACGTTCACCCGTGTAAATATTCATGATGAATATTTCAGCTTGGCCATTCTGGAAGCTCACATAAGCTAGCTTTTTGCCGTCTGGTGACCATGCTGGAGACATGAGAGGCTGCTTAGAACGAAGTACTAAACGCTCGTTAAAGCCATCGTAGTCAGCAACACGAAGTTGATACGGGTACTTGTCTTTATCGTTCACTACCACGTAAGAGATACGAGTTAAGAACGCGCCTTTCTCACCAGTTAGCTCTTCATACACTAGGTCTGAGATACGGTGTGCGTACTCTCTCAAGCGATTACCAGGAACCGTAGCCTTCTTATTGAATAGAACGTGATCTTTAGAAAGCACTAATTGGCCTTCATCACTCAGCGCACGACTTTGTCCTTTGGTCAGTTGACCACGAACAATGTCGATCAATTGGTAATTCACCACATACTGCCCTTCGGCATTTTTAGTGATACTACCGGTAAGCAATGAGTCAACACCTAGGTTAGTCCAAGCATCAAAGTTAACCTCAGTTTCGCTGTAAGGCGTTTGAGGCATTTTGCTTGTCGCAACTGGGCTGAATTTACCACTGCGCTGTAAGTCAGAAGCGATAACCGCTGATACATCGTGTGGCAATGGCTCTGAGCCTTCCCAACGGAAAGGTACAATAGCTATAGGTCTTGCAGAGTTAATACCGTCTGTAATAACCAGCTCCAGCGCTGCATGTGCAAACTGGCTGCTTGTAGCTATTAAGAAAACAAAACTCAGTAATAGTTTCTTTAACACAAGTTCGTCCTTTTACTCTGGTGATACAGTTAAGTTAATGTCTTTCAGTGAGTTCACAATGTCTGGGTCTTTAGGCAACGGGTAAGATTGTACTTGTGCCACCGCACGCTTGGTTGCTGCACATAAACGGCTATCGCCATCTAAGATACTCAAACTACCCAATATCGCGTTAGAGCCCGTTGGAATCAGCTTAAGGTTCACTCGACATGAGCGTCCTCGATAGCTGTCTTCTAACAACAGGTTCTGTTGAATCAGTTGGGTATAGATAGCCCCGTAACGTTGCGCTTCATCAGTGATAAATTGTTGTCTTGCTGAAGAGTTTTGAGTCGCTTCCGTTTCAAGCCCAGCAAAGATATCGTTCAATGCGGCTTCTTGTTGTTTACGCTCTTTTTCTGCTTTTGCTGCAGCTTCTTTTGCCTTACGGGCTTTCTCTGCTGCGGCTGCCGCTTCTTTCTCTTTCGCTATGCGTTGCTTTTCCGCGAGTTCAGCGGCTTCTTTCTCTTTACGAGCTTTGTCTGCTGCCTCTTTCGCTGCTTTTTCTTTTGCCACGCGTTCTTGTTCAGCTTTTGCGATTGCCGCTTCTTTGGCTTTACGCTCGTTCTCGGCTTTCACTAACGCAGCTTCTTTTAGCTTACGGTCAGCTTCGGCTTTAGCGGCTTTCTTTTGCTCTTGCTGTAAACGCGCTTCTTCAGCTTTGCGTTGTTTCTCTTTCTCAACTCGACGCTTTTCAGCTTCACGAGTTGCTTTAGCTTCTTTCGCTTGCTGTTCTTTTAGCTTGCGAATATTTTCTTCTTCAGCTTTACGATTCTTTTCAAGTCGTTCGCTTTCACGTCTTAGTTTGTCAAGACGCTCTTGCTCTTTCTTGCTTGCCGCTTCTCTTTGTTGACGAATCTGTTGAGCTTGCTGGCGAACCAACTGAGGATCAATCACCACTGCTTGAACCATCTGCCCTGTAGGCTTTGGCTCTGACATCGTGAAATCCGCCCCCCAAATGAGCGCAACGAATAAAATGACGTGCAGCCCAAGAGAAATAAGAAGCGGTGATCTGAAATTATTGGATTTTTTATTATTCGCTTTCATGAATGCTACGGAGCTATTCCCTTATATCCGTTAAAAGGCCAACCTTTGGCACACCTGCACGGCTTAATTCATCAAGTAATAAAACCACTTCAGCGTATGGCGTTGCGGCATCACCACCAACCGCCACTGGAGAGTTTGGCTTCAGAGACAACTCGGCTTTCACACGGACGATAATATCTTCCATTGATAAGCCACGCTGTACTTCTTCGTCATTAACGCTCAAGCCAAGTTCACCGTCTTTGTTCACTTCAACGATGATGAAACTTGCATTGTCGTCACCCAGTAGGTCTTGTGCCGATTTAGCCGTTGAAGCCTGAGGCAATTCAACGTCAACGCCTTGAGTAACAAACGGCGAAGTCACCATAAAAATGATCAGCAAAACAAGCATAACGTCGATGTAAGGTACAACGTTAATCTCTGCTGTCATTTTGCGTTTTTTAGGTTGGTATCCAGCCATCTATTATTCCCTGCCAGCCATCGCTTGACGGTGAAGAATACTGTGAAACTCTTCAGAGAAAGTCGCGTAGTTGTGTTCTAGCTTGCCTACTCGGCTGCTGAAGCGGTTGTACGCCATTACCGCTGGAATCGCAGCGAATAGACCCATTGCTGTTGCGATCAGTGCTTCTGCAATACCAGGAGCAACCATTGCGAGCGTCGCTTGCTTCACTTCACCTAATGCGATGAATGAGTGCATGATGCCCCAAACCGTACCAAATAGGCCGATGTATGGGCTGATAGAGCCAACGGTCGCCAAGAAAGGTAAGTTAGTTTCTAGTTCATCAACCTCACGAGCAACGGCAACGCGCATCGCACGGCCAGTGCCTTCCATAATGAAGTCAGGTGATGTTGCATTCGATTTACGAAGGCGAGCGAACTCAGTAAAGCCTGCGTAGAAAATTTCTTCAGTACCAGAAAGCTCGTCTTTGCGTTTGTTGCTCTCTTGGTACAGTTTTGCAAGATCAACGCCTGACCAAAATTTGTCTTCAAACACTTCTGTTTGTTTAGAAGCTTGAGATAACACTTTACTTCTTTTTATGATCATCGCCCAAGAAACAACAGACATGCCCATAAGAGTCAGCATGACCATCTTAACTAGTAAACTAGCTTCTAAAATTAGGCCTAAGATTGAGATTTCAGCAGTCACTATTCGTTAGCTCCGTGAGAATAAATGTTGGCATTGCTTTGGGTTTCATTTTTTGATTATCGATACATGCTACCTTAACCATTGCTTTACACAATGCCTTGCCATCAGGATTTACGATCTCTTGACAGAAGACCAAGGTAGCTCGCTTCAACTCGTAAATATTTGTAATGACTTGTAAAGAATCATCAAGACGCGCGCCTTGAATAAAATCAATGTCCATATGTCGGACTACAAAACCGATGTTTTGTTCTAACAATACTTGCTGAGAAACGCCAATTGAGCGCAACATCTCAGTTCGAGCGCGTTCGAAAAACTTAAGATAGTTTGAATGGTATACAACGCCACCCGCATCGGTGTCTTCGTAATACACAGTCACTGGCCACGTAAATAGCTTAGATAATCCCTGCAATTTGCTACCACAATCCAAAACGATAAAGATCTCACTATAACCTAACTCCTTATCATTAATAGTATATCGCTGTGAATTTTTTGATTTGAGAGACGAAAAAAAAGGCCATCTGTATAAGATGACCTCTTTTTGGCTAAAAACCCAACAAGTATAAAGGCTCACGTTGTTATGAACCTAAATCCTTTGCCTTTTATAGAAGGCGCAGCACCGTTAGGTAGAGCAAAATTGTGAGTGAAACATATGGGCTAAACAGTAGCTGCCACATCCAAGCTCTTGGCTTAAATCCGATACCGTAAACCATGCTTGAGCATACTGCCCAAATAAACATTGGTCCGATGATCGCGTTAAAGCCACCGATGCTTGTCGCATACGCTTCAGGATCCCACATCACTAAACCCACATGCATGAAACCCAATACTAGGGCTAAGGCTCTAAGCAGAGTCTTATCCATTGGTTGATGCAGCTTAGCGATTTGCTCTGCGAGATTACTCACTGTCTTTGTCCATCATTTCAGAATGCTCAAGCCATAGAGCATTGATGATGCCGAATGCACATGCTAGAAGTACACCCAAAATCCATGCGAAATACCACATAAAATTTCTCCTAAGTTATTTCACTTCTAGCTTAGTAAGCTGAAACGTCGTTATCTTCGATGTGTTTCTTATCTAGACGACCGAACATTTTGTAGTATGTCCAAGTTGTGTAGCCAAGAATCACAGGAACCATTACCGCCGCAACTGCAGTCATTAGACCAAGTGTTAGCTCACTCGCTGTTGAATCCCACATAGTCAAACTATGGTCAGGGTTCAGGCTTGATGGCATTACGAATGGGAACATTGCAAAACCAGCCGTTAAAATCACACCTGCGTTAGATAGGCTCGAGAATAAGAAAGCGAAACCACCGCGCTCAAGACGAGATGCAATCACAGCGAATAGTGGCATAACCACACCAAGAATCGGTGCTGCCCACATTGCTGGGTACGTCTCGAAGTTTGTCATCCACGCGCCAACTTGAAGTGATACTTCTTTGTTTAGCGGGTTAGAGTCTGCGAACGTGTCAATCGTGCTTGTAATGACATAGCCTTCGATAGATTGAACCCAGAACCCACCAATAACAAACAGAACAATTGAGATTAGGCCTGTGATCTGAGCAACGTTACGAGCACGAGCGTGCAGCGCTTCTGTTGTCTTCATTTGTAGCCATGTTGCGCCTTGCGTCACGAACAACATCAGAGCCAACACACCACATAGCAATGCAAACGGATTTAGCAGAGCGAAGAATGTGCCGTGGTACTTAGACATCATTAGATCGTTAAGGTCAAATGGAACACCTTGTAGTAGGTTACCAAATGCTACACCGAAGATGATTGGCGGAACTGTGCCACTAAAGCAAAGTGCGTAGTCCCACGTTTTGCGCCATTTTGGGTCTTCGATTTTAGAACGGTAATCAAGTGCAAGTGGTCGTAACCAAAGCGCTGCTAACGTCGCGTACATTGCGAAGTAGAAGCCAGAAAACGACGTTGCGTAAACCAGTGGCCAAGCTGCGAACAGTGCACCACCAGCCGTGATCAACCAAACTTGGTTACCATCCCAGTGAGGGGCGATCGTATTCAGCATGATACGACGTTCAGTGTCACTCTTACCGATAACCGGTGAAAGTGCTGCAACACCCATATCAAAGCCATCTGTTACTGCGAAACCTACCAGTAATACACCAATTAGGATCCACCAGATGAGTCGTAAGCTTTCGTAATCAAACATTAATATTCCCTCACTTATACTTCAACTGAACGGCTAACTTTGTCTTCAACAGAGTTATCGTTTTGTTCGAAGTGGTAACGGCCTGTCTTCAAGCTACTTGGACCTTTACGTGCGAATTTCAGCATTAGGTAAACTTCTGCAATCAGGAACACTGTGTACAGTGCCAGGATAGCGAATAGAGAAGTCCATAGCTGTTCAATAGTTAGTGCTGATGCAGCAACGTTAACCGGTAGGATTTCACCAACCGCCCATGGTTGACGACCAAACTCAGCAACGAACCAACCTGCTTCAATCGCAATCCAAGGTAGTGGGATTGAGAATAGTGCTGCTTTAAGTACCCATGGTTTCTGTTCGATCTTCTGACGACACGTTTGAACAAACGCCGCACCGAATACAAACAGCATGATGAAGCCACAAGCAACCATCAGACGGAATGACCAGAATAGAGGCCAAACTGTTGGGATAGAATCATCCGCAGCCATTTGGATTTGATCTTCTGTTGCGTCAACAACGTTGTCTGTGTAGCGCTTAAGAAGTAGACCGTAACCTAGGTCACCTTTCACTTCGTCGAACGCTGCCATGTTTTCTTCAGACTTATCGCCTGCACGTAGTTTTTCTAGAAGTTCGTAAGCGTACATACCAGTACGGATACGATCAACGTGATCATCACGTAGGTCACGCAAGCCCGTTACTTCTTTATCAAGAGAACGCGTCGCAATGATACCCATTACGTAAGGGATCTTAATTGCGTAGTCAGTATCCATTGTTTCTTGGTTAGGAATACCAAAAACAGTAAATGCTGCTGGTGCTTCTTCCGTGTGCCACTCTGCTTCTACCGCAGCGAGCTTCACTTTCTGAACTTCACCAAGCTCGTAACCAGATTCATCACCTAGTACGATTACTGACAAGATCGCCGCCATACCGAAAGATGCTGCAATCGCGAAAGAACGACGAGCAAAGGCAAGGTCACGACCTTTAAGAATGTAGTATGAGCTGATACCAAGGATGAACATCGCACCCGTTGTGTAACCAGACGCTACTGTGTGTACGAATTTAACTTGCGCTACTGGGTTTAGTACAACTTCAGCGAAGCTCACCATTTCCATACGCATGGTTTCAAAGTTAAATTCCGCACCCACTGGGTTTTGCATCCAGCCGTTTGCTACCAAGATCCAAAGCGCAGAGAAGTTAGAGCCTAGTGCTACTAACCAAGTTACCGCTAAGTGTTGACGCTTTGACAGTCTGTCCCAACCGAAGAAGAAAAGGCCAACAAAAGTAGACTCTAGGAAGAATGCAACAAGCGCTTCGATAGCTAGCGGAGCACCAAAGATGTCGCCAACATAGTGAGAATAGTAAGACCAGTTAGTACCAAACTGGAACTCCATGGTTAAGCCTGTCGCTACACCAAGAGCAAAGTTAATACCAAACAATTTACCCCAGAACTTGGTCATGTCCTTGTAAATTTGCTTGCCAGTCATTACATAAACAGACTCCATGATGGCAAGTAGAAATGCCATACCTAAAGTCAGTGGAACAAATAGGAAGTGATACATCGCTGTAAATGCAAACTGCAATCGCGACAGATCAACAACATCAATCATGGTAACTCCTTTGTGTCGGCTGAATGACACTTGTGTGATTATTCACCTCAAAAATCCATGTTAAAACAATTTGTAGAATTGTTATTACAACTTGAAATTTGTAGCAAAAACGTACCGTTATAGTTAGATTATTGTTAAGCATGAGCTAATATAGCTGGCGCTAATATTACTGGTAAAATCAGTATGTTTCAAAAGGTTTATGGGAGAACCCTGCGTTGATTTGTATCAAATTTATTCGTGCAAAATAGGGTTAATTTTGTACAATTATGATTAAAATCACACCAATTCGGCTTGTCTTAATAACACTGCATGATAGCTGTGACAAAACCTCAGCACACCATCAACATTCAAGTCACAACCACCCATAAAGTATTAACAAGAAATATGACAACTTATTTCAATTTTTGTTAGCCAAATCAAACCTGAAATCAAAGTTTTCATTTTTGAACAGCCCTATTTGAGTTTTATAGCGACTCGCGCAAAGAGTTGTTATTCAGTAAAATGCAAAAAACCCCAGTGCTTATGCAACTGGGATCTTTAAAAATGAATAAATTAGCGATTGGAGGGTTTATCTATTCCAAAGTGTAAATACGCTCTGTCAGTGGTGATTCGACCTCTTGGCGTCCTTTGTAAGTAACCTTGTTGAATCAAGTAAGGTTCTAACACATCTTCAATAGTGTCTCTCTCTTCACCAATCGCGGCAGCCATGTTGTCGATACCTACCGGACCACCACCAAACTTCTCCATAATCGCCAGCAGAAGCTTTCTATCCATGTAGTCGAAACCTTTAGCATCGACATCCAACATGTTTAGCGCTTTGTCAGCAACCTCCGAACAAATATGCCCGTCGCCTTTTACTTCCGCATAATCACGAACACGGCGCAGTAGACGGTTAGCAATACGTGGCGTACCACGAGCTCGGCGAGCAACTTCTAGCGCCCCTTCGGACTCCATAGAAAGACCAAGGCAATCTGCACTGCGCTGAACGATGTTTTGTAGATCTTCAACCTTGTAGTACTCAAGACGCTGAGTAATACCAAAACGGTCACGTAACGGCGATGTCAGTGAGCCAGCACGAGTGGTTGCGCCAATCAAAGTAAAAGGAGGAAGGTCAATCTTGATAGAGCGTGCCGCTGGGCCTTCACCAATCATGATATCTAATTGGTAGTCTTCCATTGCAGGGTACAACACCTCTTCAACCACAGGGCTTAAACGGTGAATCTCATCAATGAACAGGACATCATTTTCTTCGAGATTGGTCAGTAACGCCGCTAGGTCGCCTGCTTTTTCTAGAACAGGGCCTGAAGTCGTACGAATGTTGACATCCATCTCATTGGCAACAATGTTCGCCAACGTGGTTTTACCCAAGCCTGGAGGGCCAAATATCAACAGATGGTCGAGCGCCTCGTTACGCAGTTGTGCCGCTTTGATGAAAATCTCCATCTGGCCACGAACGTGATCCTGACCTTGATAGTCAGCCAGTGCTTTAGGGCGTATTGCACGATCAATGACATCTTCATCTTTGAATACTGGGTTATCCGGTGCAATAAGGCGATCGGCTTCAATCATAAATTCTGCTATTCCTAACTATGCTCTTGTTGACTCTGCGCTTCTTGACTCTGTGTAAAGGCAAAGTGAATGAGTCTATTTTGTCGAACAAGTATATTGGGTATTAAACCATCGATTTCAGAGCTTCGCGAATCAACTGTTCGCTGGTCATGCCATCTTTAGCCACTTGAGAAACCACCTTGGAAGCTTGAGTCGGCTTGTAGCCTAATGCAAGTAGCGCACTTACCGCTTCTTCTTCCGCGTCGTGAACGGTTGGTATAGAATCAATCGGAGCTGCATCTGTCGCTGGAGTAAACAAGTCACCCGCGCCCCACCCTTTCAGGCGGTCTTTCATTTCAACAACCAGACGTTCAGCGGTTTTCTTACCCACACCCGGAAGTTTAACCAGCGTCGAGATGTCTTCACGTTCAACACTTTGAACAAACTGGCTAGCCGTCATGCCTGAAAGAATGCCAAGGCCTAGCTTAGGGCCCACACCGTTCGCTTTGATCACTTCACGGAACAGCGCACGCTCTTTAACCGTGTTAAAACCATAAAGTAGCTGCGCATCTTCACGTACAACAAAGTGCGTGTAGATGATTGCCTCTTCGCCCACGTTTGGTAATTCGTAAAAACAGCTCATTGGCATTTGAACTTCATAGCCAACGCCACTCACTTCGATTAGTAATTCTGGTGGCTGTTTTTCTATTAATGTACCGCGTAGACGTCCGATCACAATTCACTCTCTTGATGGAATATAATTTGAGGGACAGAATATAAAAGAACTGGATGCTTATCCAGTTCTTTGTGTTTATTAAGATGATTTATTTAAGCTTGCTTAGCTTAAGAAACCGAATGATTCTGTCTTCAGAAACGCCATAGCCTATGGTTATCGGTAGCGCCCTTTTCTCGCGCCTGTCGCTTTACCAGCAAGAGCTATCAAGGTTTTATTGGTGTTGGCGTGAGTGATCGCTACGCCTAGAGCATCGGCAGCATCGGCCTGTGGTTTAGCGGGTAACTTAAGCATGCTCATCACCATGTTCTGAACCATCGACTTATCTGCACCACCATTGCCTGTCACCGCTTGTTTGATTAGACGAGCCGCATATTCATGAACGGGGAGATCAGCATTTACCGCTGCCACTATCGCACTGCCACGCGCTTGTCCCAGCTTAAGTGCAGAATCCGCATTCTTCGCCATGAAGACCTGCTCTATCGCAAACACATCCGGTTGGAACTGAGTAATGATTTCGCTCACACCTGCATAGATCTGCTTGAGGCGACCCGGTAACTCTTTTTCTGAGGTGCGAATGCAACCACTCCCTAAGTAATATAGGTGGCGGCCATTTTGACGAATAACACCGTAACCGGTAATGCGTGAGCCAGGGTCAATCCCTAATATAATAGACATAACTTCAAATACTGATTATTTATACATGCTTTATGAGCTTAGTATATCGAACGCAAAAAAAAATGCCCGTCAAATTAACGGGCATTTTATTGTTCTACTGCGAAACTAAGTTCTTTAGAAAGTTAGGCTAATCGTTTGATTAGTCTTCTTTCTTCGCTAGTTTAACTGCAATTGCTAGCTCTTCCAGTGATGCTGGGTTCGCTAGGCTTGGCGCGTCTGTTAGTAGACATGCTGCAGCTGTTGTTTTCGGGAATGCGATAACGTCACGGATGTTCTCTGTACCACAAAGTAGCATCGCTAGACGGTCAAGACCGAATGCTAGACCAGCGTGCGGTGGAGTGCCGTATTGAAGAGCATCTAGTAGGAAGCCGAACTTCTCTTGTTGCTCTTGTGCTTCGATACCTAGGATACCGAATACAGCCGTTTGCATTTCTGCGTTGTGAATACGTACAGAACCGCCGCCTACTTCGTAGCCGTTGATTACCATGTCGTATGCATCAGAGTTTGCTGCTGCTGGGTTCGCTTTTAGCTCTTCCGCGTTCACACCTAGTGGCGATGTGAATGGGTGGTGCATTGCGTGTAGGTTACCTTCGCCGTCTTCTTCGAACATTGGGAAGTCAACAACCCACAGTGGAGCCCATGCAGATGTGTCTGTTAGCTCTAGATCCGTACCTAGTTTAAGACGAAGTGCGCCCATTGCTTCAGCAACGATGCCCGCTTTGTCTGCGCCGAACAGAATGATATCGCCAGATTCAGCTTGAGTACGATCTAGAATACCGTTGATTACGTCTTCGCTTAGGAATTTAGCAACTGGAGATTGAATACCTTCCATGCCTGCTGCACGGTCGTTAACCTTCATCCATGCTAGGCCTTTCGCGCCGTAGATGTTTACGTGTTCTGCGTAACCATCGATTTGCTTACGAGTTAGCTTAGCACCACCTGGTACACGGATAACCGCTACACGACCTTTTTCGTCGTTAGCTGGGCCAGAGAATACTTTGAACTCAACGTCTTTAACTAAGTCAGCAACGTCCACTAGCTCTAGTGGGTTACGTAGATCTGGCTTATCAGAACCGAAACGACGAATCGCTTCAGAGAAAGGCATTACTGGGAATTGACCTAGTTCAACATCTAGAAGTTCTTTCCACATATCGTGAACTAGCTTTTCAGTGATGTTACGTACTTCTTGAGAAGACATGAACGATGTTTCGATATCGATCTGAGTAAATTCAGGCTGACGGTCAGCACGTAAATCTTCATCACGGAAACATTTAACGATTTGGTAGTAACGGTCAAAACCAGACATCATCAGCAGTTGCTTGAAAAGCTGAGGAGATTGAGGAAGTGCGTAGAAGCTACCTTTGTGAACACGGCTTGGTACTAGGTAGTCACGAGCACCTTCTGGTGTCGCTTTCGTTAGTACTGGCGTTTCGATGTCTAGGAATAAGTTCTCATCTAGGAAACGACGAACGAAGCTAGAAGCACGTGCACGAAGCTTAATACGGTCGCTCATTTCTGGACGACGAAGATCGATGTAACGGTACTTAAGACGCTGCTCTTCAGAGTTCGTTTGGTTGAAGTCTAGTGGAAGCGCTTCTGAACGGTTAATGATCTCTAGACCCGTCGCGTAAAGTTCTACTTCACCAGTTGCCATGTCTTTATTTACTTGGCTGTCCGGACGAACTCGTACTTCACCAGTAAACTTGATACAGAATTCATTACGCAGTTGGTTAGCGATCGGGAAGATATCTTTCATATCTGGATCGACAACAACCTGAACGATGCCTTCACGATCACGCATATCAATAAAGATAAGACCGCCTAAATCACGGCGACGGTTTACCCAGCCGCACAATTCTACAGTTTGTCCCGCCAGGGACTTGTTCAGGTTACCACAGTAATGGGTACGCATAATGAATTTCCCAATCTCTTAATTATTTACTAATTTCCAAGCTGTCAGTGGTCATTCCACACAACAGAGCAAAGGAACATTTATACGCGGAAACTCGCTTAAAATCGACCTTCCACATTCGAATTTATTGTGTTTTATCTGGCTTTGCTGCTTTTTAGCCCATCAAGTGCGCAAAGATTCATCAAAACCGAAAAAATTGCGATAATTATATCTCGAAAGTACCTTAATCAGCAAAACTCTCGTAAAGTAGATTTTCGTTTCAACCCAAAAACTTTTTGTAATGACTGATGGCGTGATGGATAACGGTGTAATAGATGGATAATCGTGTAATAACAACAGAAACTTTACCTCTAAGACTTGGATTAACTATGTGGTCTCATTCTGAGTGGCAAAGTCAGTTCTACGGTAAAGGCACCAAGCCTGCCGAACGCTTGGAAAAATACACCCAAGTTTTCCATACCGTTGAGGGCAACACCACCTTTTACGCTACGCCAAGTATGTCTACCGTTCACAATTGGAAAGCCGCCAGTCACGATGATTTCAAGTTCACCTTCAAATTGCCCAAATTCATCACCCACCAGCAACAACTGAGACACTGCCAAGCCGAACTCAAAGAGTTCTTGATGACGATGTCGCCACTGCATGACCGTATTGGTCAATGGACGATTCAGCTGCCGCACAGTTTTGAGCCCAGCATGCTGCCTGCCCTACAAAAGTTTTGCACCTTATTCCCAAAAGATATGCAGCTTGGCGTCGAAGTTCGACACTTAGGTTTCTTTGATAAGGGCGATGCGGAAAAACGCTTCAACCAATGGCTGGTTGAGGAAGGCATCAATCGCATCATTATGGACAGCCGCCCCGTTTTCTCTGCGCCACCCACCACAGAAGCGGTGATCGATGCGCATCAGAAAAAACCGCGTGTTCCTGTTCATGCAATTGCTACCGCCAATAACCCGATGATTCGATTTATTGGTCACCCAGACCAAGAACCTAATATTGAGTTTTTTAAGCCTTGGTTTGCCAAAATCCCAAACTGGCTTAATGAAGGCAAGCAGCCCTATTTAATGATCCACACCCCAGACAATAACCACGCACCTGAACTTGCGATTGCTATTTATAAGAGGCTACAAAAGCAAGTCTCTGAAAATACATCATTATTACTGCCCGAACTGGCTCAGTTTCCAGCTCAAAAAGGCAATCACCAAATCTCGATGTTTTAACCTCTCACTTGTAAGTAGCTTCGAACCTTGAGCTAAATCTCAGTTTTCGTGACAGTGGCGTTTTTTTTACGTAAAATACGCCCCCTTTTATTTGGTACGAATTTTGTGCCAATTACGCTGACTGTCGAGAGAAAATGCTATGAGCAACACAGACAATATCTTTTCCGCTCCTATTGATAAAATTGGAGACTTCACCTTTGATGCAAGGGTTGCTGAAGTATTTCCGGATATGATTCAACGTTCGGTGCCTGGCTATAGCAATATCATCTCTGCAATCGGCATGCTGGCTGAGCGCTTTGTAAAGCCACACTCAAATATTTACGACCTTGGCTGCTCGCTTGGTGCTGCGACACTTTCTATGCGTCGTCACATTCAGCAAGAAGGCTGCACGATTTTCGCGATCGATAATTCAGAAGCCATGGTTGAGCGCTGCAAATTGCACGTTAATGCTTACCGCAGTGACACACCGGTAGAAGTGATTGAAGCCGACATCCGTGAAGTGGAAATCAAAGACGCTTCTGTTGTGGTGCTTAACTTTACGCTGCAATTTCTTTCTCCAGACGATCGATACGCTCTGCTTGAGAAAATTCATGCTGGCTTGCGCCCAGGCGGGATCTTAATCCTGTCAGAAAAATACGTATTCGAAGATGAAAGCTCAAATGAACTGCTTATCGACCTGCACCATGATTTCAAACGTGCTAACGGGTACAGCGAGCTAGAAGTAAGTCAGAAACGTAGCGCAATTGAAAACGTGATGCGCCCGGATTCGATCCCTGTTCACAGAGAGCGATTTGATAAGATTGGCTTCTCAAGCAGCGAAGTCTGGTTCCAATGTTTCAACTTTGGTTCAATGTTCGCGATAAAGTAAACATTTTAGATTACGTAACCGTCGCGACACCGTTAGCACGTACTAAAATGTCATCCTCAAGAGCGAGGAACAAACGAATTGGGGATCTCTTATCAAACACGATAAACGAGATTCCCTAGCATGTTTGTCCACACTCTTAATGGAGTGACAAATTTAATTTCTACACCACCAACTCAGTGAAAACCTATGTTTAATTTTGCCAATTTTTATCAACTTATTGCCCAAGATACTCGCCTTCAGCCGTGGCTAAATGTTCTTCCTCAACAGCTGACGGATTGGCAAAATGCAGAGCACGGTGACTTCGACCGCTGGTTACGTGCATTGAACAAGATTCCACAAGGTGTGCCTGACCAAGTTGATCTGAAAAACTCAGTGACCATTGGCAGCTCTACACCGTTCCACACGGGTGAACTTAAAAAGTTAGAAAGCTTGCTAAAGACTTTCCACCCTTGGAGAAAAGGTCCTTACACGGTTCACGACATTCATATCGATACAGAATGGCGCAGTGACTGGAAATGGGATCGTGTGCTTCCACATATCTCACCACTTAAAAACCGTTCTGTGCTCGATGTAGGTTGTGGCAATGGTTACCACATGTGGCGCATGCTTGGCGAAGGCGCTCGTCTTACAGTAGGTATCGACCCTTCTCACCTTTTCTTGGTTCAGTTTGAAGCGATCCGTAAGTTGATGGGCGATGACCAACGTGCGCACCTTTTACCTCTAGGTATTGAACAACTACCAAAACTGGAAGCGTACGACACTGTATTCAGCATGGGCGTGCTATACCACCGTCGCTCTCCGCTTGATCACTTGATTCAACTGAAAGACCAATTGGTGTCTGGCGGTGAATTAGTGCTTGAAACCTTAGTGATTGAAGGCGATGAAAATGCAGTTCTGGTTCCTGTTGACCGTTACGCGCAGATGAGAAACGTGTACTTCTTCCCCTCTGCTCGAGCTCTGAAACGCTGGCTTGAACAGGTCGGCTTTGAAGACGTGCGCATCGTGGATGAGAATGTCACGACAATCGGCGAGCAACGCACGACAGAATGGATGACACACAACTCTCTACCAGATTACTTAGACCCGAATGATCCAAGTAAAACGGTTGAAGGTCACCCAGCACCAAGACGTGCCATTCTTGTGGCGACCAAGCCATAAATGTGATGCCCGAAAGCCATTATTTAGCCGATAACAGAGTAATGGCTTTTTGGTGGCTACAGCGCCACCTTTTGCTTCGCTGTGAGCTTTCACAAAAATGCGCGCAAATTGAACAAAAATTGACTTATGCTTAATAAGTGAGCTATTTAAAATTACAATAATTGGCGTAGCGCTCACATTGCGATTCAATATGACCAGACTCTTACAATAGGATGCTTCACGCATCCTTTTTTGTGGGCTAAACTTCTAAATAGTCTGAACTATTCTCTAATTTCCAAAGGTTTTTTTATGTTTAAGCGATTATCGCCTATTGTGGCGGTTGGTTTGCTCTCTGGTTGTACCCTTACTAACGGTGCTGCCTACCACCAAGAAACTCTCGATGCTATTGCCCGCTCAGAGACAAACATCGCAAATAAGGTTCAAAATCTTGAACTGCAAGTCAGTAATCAAAGTGATTACATTGAAAGCTTAGAAGACGAAATCATCACCCTTTCAAATCAGTTAGATGTTCATCTAACAAGCATGGAACACAAAGTCATTGAAGAGCTAGAGGAAGAAGAACCCGTGGCAGTTGCAGCGGCTCCTATCGCTCCTACTTCACAACCGACTATCCTTGGCGGAATCGAAAAAGTGTCTATCGACTCAATCAAACAAAGCTTTGATGCGCGAGTGGATACCGGCGCAACAACCTCTTCTTTGAATGCCGTCGATATTAAAGAATTCGAACGAAATGGTAAGAACTGGGTTAAGTTCCACCTAGAAGACCAAGGACAAGCGGCAGAAGACCAAAAATGGATTGAAGCGCCTGTTGTACGTTATGTGAAAATCCGCCAATCAACGAATGATCAGACAGAACGTCGAGCTGTGATTGAATTATGGGTTAAAGTTGGAAAAATCCATGAAAAAGCGCAATTTACATTGGCGGATCGCTCTCAAATGAGTCACCCTGTATTACTAGGGCGCGAATTTATCAAAGACATAGCGCTAGTAGATGTAAGTAAAAAGTACGTACAAACGGAAGTTAAATAACAATAGTAGGGTAAGCTATGACGTCAAGAATTCCATTTTATATCTCTATATTCCTGCTTATCGTGGCAGGCATAACACTGAGTATGTTCAGACATACGACCTACGGTGTACCTTGGACTCCAGGGGAAACCAGGCAGGTTTGGGACGTTGAAGCTCGTATTGAGTTCAACGCAGTAGGCAAAGAAGCAAAAGTTTCCTTAGCGGCTCCTCATACTCAGTCTAACTACACACTTATCGGCGAATCGGCTTCATCACCAGGTTACGGTATTTCTTACTTAAATACTGAGTCAGGTCGTCGTGCAGAGTGGTCTATTCGTTACGCAGATGGCCCTCAAACCATCTACTACAAGACACAATTCCTAGTCGACAACCAAGCTAAAGTGAACGACACACCACCAGAAGGTGAAGTGGTTCAACCAAGCTTCGACGGCCCGGAAGAAGCGGCGTCTCTAGCTCTTATTGACAGAGCAACAAAGCGTTCTGCAGACAATCTAACGTTCACTCGTGAGCTCATCAAAACACTTAATGATCCAGACAGTCAAAACTCTGCGCTGATTCTGAACAACATGACCAAAGTGGAAGCGACACACAAGCTACTTTCAGCAGCGAAAATACACAACAAAGTGGTTGGTGTTATCGAGCTAGAAGATGGCCGTCGTCGTCAATCAATTCAGAACATGATTCAGATTTGGGATAACGATGAGTGGATCCTATTCTCTCCTGAATCAAGCGAACAACAAGTCCAACCAAACCTACTCATCTGGGACGAATCAAACGTTTCTCTACTGGATGTTGTTGGCGGTCAGAACAGTAAAGTTCACTTCTCTATGATTGCTCAAGAGGTTTCACCAACAGAAGCAACCAATAGTAAAGTCTCTGCTGATCAACTGTTAAACCTTTCAATTCACAGCCTACCGTTAGAAGAGCAAGCGATGTTTAAAACCATCATGCTGATTCCTATCGGTGCTCTGATTGTTGTGTTCCTACGTGTCATCATCGGCCTGAAAACGTCTGGTACGTTCATGCCAGTACTGATTGCGGTAGCCTTTGTACAAACACAACTGGTAACGGGTATTGTTGGCTTCCTGCTTATTGTAGGTACGGGGCTGATTATTCGAAGTTACTTGTCCAAACTCAACTTGCTCTTGGTAGCCAGGATATCCGCCGTAATCATCACGGTAATCATGATTATCTCTGTGTTTACTGTAGTCGCGTTTAAAGTGGGTCTGACTGAAGGTCTATCTATTACGTTCTTCCCTATGATTATCCTATCTTGGACTATCGAACGTATGTCTATCCTATGGGAAGAAGAAGGCGCGAAAGAAGTAATGCTGCAAGGTGGTGGTTCTCTATTCACTGCGGTTCTTGTTTACTTAGGCATGACTAACCCGTTCATTCAGCACTTAACGTTTAACTTTATTGGTTTACAACTTGTTATTCTAGCGACCATCTTGCTACTAGGTAACTACACAGGATACCGTCTAACCGAGCTTCGTCGCTTTAAACCGCTAGCGGAGGACTAAGTTATGTTTGATCAGTTTACTTCACCGTTTAGGTTGAAAGACAAAGGCATAATGGGAATGAACAAGCGTAACCATAGTTATATTGGTCGCTACAATGATCGTTCCAAGTATCCACTCGTTGATGACAAGCTTAAGACGAAGATCATTGCTGAACAGGCTGGTGCTACTGTACCAAAACTGATTGGCGTGATTGGTCATCAAGCTGAAGTAAAAACAATCCACAAGATGGTAAAAGAGTGGCCGGGTTTCGTAATCAAGCCAGCTCAAGGTAGTGGTGGTAAAGGCATCCTTGTTGTGACATCTCACAAGGATGGGGTTTATACCAAGCCATCAGGTTCGACTATCAATGAAGAAGACGTAGAGCGTCACATCAGTAACGCTCTTGCAGGCCTTTTCTCACTTGGTGGTAAGAACGATGTAGCGGTAGTTGAAAACCTCATTAAGTTTGATGAGTGTTTCGATGGCTTCAGTTACGAAGGTGTGCCAGATGTACGAATCATCGTATTCAAGGGCTACCCTGTTATGGCGATGATGCGCTTATCTACTTCAGCTTCAGACGGCAAGGCTAACTTGCACCAAGGGGCTGTAGGTGTAGGTATTTGTATTGCGACGGGTAAAGCCGTTCGTGCGGTTCAGTTTGACCACCCAGTCACTCACCACCCAGATACGGGTAAAGAGTTGGCGCTACTTCAAGTGCCGCATTGGGAAAAACTGCTAACACTGGCATCAAGCGCTTGGGAAATGACGGGGCTTGGCTACATGGGTACTGACATGGTTCTAGACCAAGAAGAAGGCCCAATGGTACTTGAGCTTAACGCACGTCCAGGTTTGGCTATCCAAATCGCGAACGGTGCTGGTCTGCTTCCTCGATTGCACCATATTGAGAACCTTGGTACGCCGGCTGAATACCCGAAACCTGCAGAGCGCGTGGCATACGCAGCTAAGCAATTCGGTGTTCACGGTAACGAGATTGTTCCGAACTGAGCTATTTGCTAACTAGGTCACTTGATACCTAATAGAGCTCAATAAATAAGCCGCATAACTCTGAGAGTTACGCGGCTTTTTAGTATCTGCCATTTGTTAACGAATTGGGCTAAGCCTCTGTCGCTTCAATTTCAGGCTCACGAATCGGATCAATGCGCACTGCCGCAACCTTAAATTCAGGGATCTTCGCGTGTGGATCAGTCGCTGTGGTAGTCAAACGGTTAACTGGTGATTCAACAAAATGGAATGGAATAAATACCACACCCTTTTGCATTCGTTTAGTCACAAAGGCCGCGATTTCGATTTCACCACGACGTGTTGAGACCTTAAGCATCTGACCATTCCGGATACCTAGCGCTTCAGCATCATGAACACTCACCATGGCACGCGGCCCTGCTAAGTTATCCAACCCTTTTGTTTTACGTGTCATGGTTCCGGTGTGGAACTGTTCTAGAATACGGCCTGTCGTTAATACTAACGGGTATTCCGCATCCGGTAGCTCAGCAGCGTATCTAAACGGAATCGCCTCCATTTGACCACGCCCACGCGTAAATTGGGTCTGGTGCATGATACGTGTGCCATCAGGGTTGTTCTTATTACTTGGCCATTGCACGCCGTTCACCGTAATGTTCTCCCAACGTAAACCACCATACTGTGGCGTGACACGCGCTATCTCATTGGTGATATCAGCAACCGAGTCATATTCCCAATTGCCGCCCATCGCATTAGCCAACATTTGGATAATCACCCAATCTTCTTTCGCTTCACCTGGAGGCAATACCGCCGGGTTAATACGCTGAACACGACGCTCGGTATTAGTAAAATGACCAGACTTCTCAGCAAACGAGCAAGACGGTAGCACCACATCGGCATATTGAGCGGTTTCGGTTAAGAAAATATCTTGAACCACGAGGAAATCTAACGCTTCAAGACCTTCAATCACATGCGCTTGGTTCGGGTCACTCAGCACTGGGTTCTCGCCCATTACGTACAGACCACGAACATCTCGATGACACGCTCCATCAATAATTTCGGTCAACGTTAAGCCTGTTTCAGCCGGTAGGTCAGAAACACCCCACTCCATCGCGAATTTTTGACGAACCATTGGGTTGTACACTTTCTGATAACCCGGAAGGTTATTTGGCAATGCGCCCATGTCACACGCACCCTGAACATTGGATTGACCACGTAATGGGTTGATACCGCCGCCTTCAATTCCGATATTGCCACACAAGAGCTGTAGGTTAGCGATTGATCGAACGTTATCGTGACCAGTGGTATGTTGCGTAATGCCCATCGAGTAGTACACCGCTGTACGCTCTGCAGTACCAATCAATCGCGCCATTGCGAAGATGTCTTCCGCTTTAACGCCAGTTACCAGCTCCACTTTGTCTAGTGAATAACTTGGTGACATTACCTCTTGAAGCAAGGTATCAAAGCCATCCACACGGTCTTCGATATACTCTTGGTCGTACCAACCGTGTTTGATGATTTGCTGCATCACACCATTGATCAACATTACATCAGTACCCGGTCGGTGCGCTAAATAAAGTTCAGCATGGTCAGCAATATCGATTCGTTTTGGATCGGCAACGATCAATCTCGCTCCACCATGTCTCACAGCTTGCTTGATATGCGAGCCAATAATTGGGTGTGCTGACGTGGTGTCGGAGCCAATAATAAAGATCACATCTGAGTGCTTGATGCTTGGAATATCATTGGTCATCGCCCCGCTACCTAGCGAAGCCTCTAAACCAGTAACAGTAGATGCGTGACAAAGGCGCGCACAGTGATCGACGTTATTGGTACCGAGTTCACGACGTATGAATTTTTGGAAGGCATAGTTATCTTCATTGGTGGTTTTCGCCGACGAGAACCCCGCTAAAGCGTTACTGCCAAAGCCTTGCTTAATCGCAGTAAACTTCTCGGCAATAAGCTTAACTGCCTCATCCCAACTTGCAGGTTGCAACCAGCCATCTTTACGAATTAATGGTGTGGTTAAACGCGCATCGCTGCCCACAAAATCGAAGCCAAATCGTCCCTTAACACACAACATGCCTTCATTAACCGGAGAGTCTCCGCCTTCGATATAGCGAATTTTGTTTTTCTGCTCATCGATATGCATGGTTAACTTACAACCCACACCGCAATAAGTGCAGATGGTATCGACTTTCTTGAGTACGTCTGTGTCTCCCTGCTTTCTGTCGCGAGCATCGACCATTGCACCGGTTGGACACGCCTGAATACACGATCCGCATTGAACGCAGTTTGAGTCGCCCATTAAGGTCTTGTCCGCCCCAAAGTTAGGACGACATTCTGGTCTTGATGCAGGTTTGCCATCCGATTGGTTCATGAAGCTTAGAACGCCATGAACATTCTGTTCTCGACACGCTTGGATACACTGGCCACAACTAATACAGCGGTTAGCGTCAAAGATAATGAACTCAGAACTGTCATCGACCGAAAATTTTTGTCTTGTTAACCCGACCTTCGCTTCTTCAGCACGAATCGCCTGCCAACTCTCATTCGAAGCCACATCGATTTTGTATTCAGGATGGGTTTGCGTTGCTTTGTATTCAGTCGAGTAGTCTCGTAGGTCGCAATCTGTATTAGCTTGGCAGCCACACTCTAGACATCTTGCAGCTTCAGCGATTGCATCGGCATTATCAAACCCTGTTTCTACTTCATCGAAGCTTTGTTCACGCTGTTCGGGCGTTAGCTCAGGCATGATCTTGCGCGCCATGCGTTGTATAGATTTGTATTGCTCAGGGTCCACCGCTTTGAGCTGTTTGTGCTTTCTTGAGTTAAACGGTTTAGCCGGAATATTTTCCATATCACCATGGAAGAAGCGATCGATCGCTTGTGCAGCAATACGCCCATCCCCAACCGCTTCGACTGCAGTTGCAGGGCCGCGTCGGAAATCACCAATACTGAAAATATTTCCGGTTCCGGTATGCATGGTTTGTGGATCAGCATCTGCGGTATTCCAACGAGTAAGAGGAATATCAATTGCTTCATTGTCCATAAAACTCAGATCAGGCTTTTGTGACACGGCAGCAATAACCGTATCAAACGCTTCAACAAAGAACTCGCCCGTTGGTTTAGGGCTGCGACGACCTGAAGCATCAGCCGGACCCAAAGCCATACGCTCTAATCGTATTTCTGATACATGACCATTTTCATCGGCTATGTTTGCTGCCGGGTTGGTTAAGAAATGGAACTTCACACCTTCATGCTCAGCTTCTTCGATTTCGTAATCTTCTGCAGGCATCTCATCTCGAGTACGACGATAAATCAGCGTAGTATCCGCGCCATCACGCACCGCTGTTCGAGCGCAGTCAATCGCGGTATTACCGCCACCAATTACTGCGACCTTTTTACCTGTGACATACTGCTGATCGGTCACGTAATCTTTCAGATAATCGACACCCAAATAACAACCGCCGAGTTCACTACCCGGGTAATTCATTTCAACCGCTTGTGATGCGCCAACGGCTAAACAAACCGCATCAAAATCGTTACTTAAATCAGACAGTGTAAAATCAACACCGAGTTTTTTACCGCACTCAACCACCATTCCGTTGCGACACATCAACTCGATTTCTTTATCTAGAATCGACTTAGGTAAGCGATATTCAGGGATACCGTAACGCAGCCAACCACCCGCTTTGGGCATCGACTCATAGACACTGACTTCATAGCCTTCGTTAGATAGGTAATAACCCGCCGTAAGCCCACCGGGGCCACTACCAACAATAGCAATGCTCTTGCCTTTATTTGGTTTCTTCGCTGGCATGTAGCTCTCTTGAGCCGCTAGATCCGCATCGGCAGCGTGTCGTTTGAGTTGGCGAATCGCAATGGATTCATCGACCAAGTTACGACGACATTCGGTTTCACAGAAAGCAGGACACACACGACCAATTGAAAGCGGCATTGGTAATGTCTTTTTGATCACTTCAATCGCTTTGATGTGATCATTTTGAGCAATATGGTGCAGGTAAGATTGGATGTCGACCCCAGCAGGACAGGCTGTTTGGCATGGCGCCTCACAGTCAGCGTAGTGATCGGTCATAATGCGATTCAACGCTTCTTGTCGATGATTCGTTAACTGTTTTGACTGAGTGGTAATATTCAACCCATTAGACACTTCAAGCTCACAAGAGCGAGTAACACCAACGCCATCAACTTCAACGACACACAAATCACACGGCACTTTATCCGCTGTTTTGTTCAAACCACATAAAGATGGGATTTCCAAACCACATGTTTTTGCCGCTTCAAGAACGGTTTGTCCTTGCTCGACGATTCGATATTTCCCATCAATCACGATTTGAATCATACCTAAGTCCTACCTTTACCTTTCGCACACGCGAGTTATCAATAATTAAAATTTAAGTAATACAATATTATTAATATTATTAAATCTATGTCATTACCATACATTATTTGTGGTTTTGTGCGTGTGACCTCAAACAAGTTCCATTGATAATAACCACAAGGTATGAGTGGTCTTATCAGTATCGATAAAAGAATTAGGCGAGAGGAGTTCAGTTGAGGAAATTAGATTCAAGATACAAAAAAGCCCCTATTGATTAGGGGCTTTGTACAAATATCATTGAGTCGCTTTCGAGCTTATAACTCAGTTATCAAGCTTATTGCTCGGCTATCAAGGTTATTGCTCAGCTTCTTCAATAAGCTCTTGAACTGGGGATGCCGGTTTGTTTTGAGCAAAACCGCGCAGGCCAACAACATGTACGTGCTCGTGATCTTTAAAGACCTTACGAACCAGTTTGTAGGTTGTGCCTTTCTCAGGGCTAATGTTCTCTGGTGCTGCAATCAAAAGTTGCATACCTAAACGGTCACACAGTTCGAACAAGGTAGAGATAGATTTCGCATCCAGACGAGCTGCTTCATCAAGGAACAACAAACGACATGGAACGATGTCTTTGCTACGAAGTCGACGAGACTCTTCTTCCCAGCTCTGAACAACCATCAGTAGGATAGACTGACCAGTACCGATCGCTTCACCCGTAGACAGTGCGCCCGATTCCGCTTGTAACCAACCGTCTGAACCACGGTTAACTTCAACACTTAATTCTAGGTAGTTGCGGTAATCCAGTAGCTCTTCACCTAGAACTTGTGGAGAACGTTGACCCATATCGATATGTGGGTTAACACGTTGGAACAACTTCGCCATCGCTTCTGAGAAGGTAAAGCGTGTTGATTCAAACAAGTCTTTGTGTTGCTCTTGCTGAGTCGCTAGCCCTGATAGCAAGATCTCGTGGCTTTCACGAATCTTAACGTTCAGACGTACGCCCTTAACCTGACCAAAGTAGATGTTCGACAGCCCTTGGTTCAGCATTCGAATACGGTTCTGCTCGCGCTGAATCGTTTTCTTGATGATGCTTGCTACCGACTCAGAGCTGATCGCCAAGCGGTTTTCACGCTGCGTCAGTTCTTCTGTTAATCGAGCGAGCTCAACTTCCATCTCTTCGATTGCTTCAACCGGATCATCCGTATGAATGATGTCTTGGCGAATACGCTCGCGAAGGTGTTGATAAACCGCAATGTAGAACAGAACCTTACGCTCTGGATGTGCGTTGTCTTCAGATAGACGCAGCGAATCACGTAGGTCGTCATTGTCAGCTACAGCTAGACGTAAAGCACCCAGTGATTTATCCGACATAGAACGAAGCTCGCCCGCCGTTAGGTAAGCCAGTTCACGCTTATGAAGACGACGTTCAACATCATTTTCACGAGCTAAGCGAAGTACTGAACACCAGCCTGCTTTTGCTGCAACAACGAAAGTACGAAGCTCGGTGTACTCTTTTTGAACTTTCTTAAGACGCTTAGCCAGTGCTTTCATCTCAAGTTCAGTTGACGTAATCGTACGCTCGTATTCACTCTTACGGCTGCGAGATGTGTGCAGACGCTCTTGAAGCTCGTCACGACGACGTACAGCACGCTCTTCAGCGCCTTCGTCAGCGTTTACGCCGAACTCTTGTAGCTCTTGTTTGAACTCTTGAACCGTTTCTTGCTTCGCTTGATGTGAGCTCTTCAGTGCCGCCAATACTTGGTTGTATTGGTTCATCTGTTCGCGAGCTTGCTTCAAGCCATCGCGGCCTTTGGTTCTTGCTTGTTCAGCTTGAACCAACTTCGCTTTCAGTTGCTCGCTCAGTTCACTGCTCTTATTAAGCAAATCAACAGAATCCGCGTAAGCAAAGTAATGACGACGCTCAATCAGATCAGACAGTGCGAACACTTTGCCTTTTAGCGTTTGTAGCGCGTTGTCTGCTTGACGGTACTCTGCTTCCAAAGCTTCGAATTGCTCTGGGTCAGCGTCTAGTGCAGATACGAACTGTTCTAGAGAAGTAAGCGCCTTGCCGTGCGTCTTCAAGTAAGATTTCGCTTCACTTAAACGCTCTAGTTGCGCTTCTAATTCAGCTAAACGCTCAGCCAATGTTTCGTCTTCTAAAATACGAACCATTGGTGCTAATTTATCTAGCGCACCAAGTGCCTGCTTGCTTTGTAGAAGCTGACTGCGTTGCTGCTGCTCTTTAGAGTTAAGCTCAGCCAGAGAACGAACAATTTGATTACGCTTATCACGAATCGCAGCAAGTGCTTGCTCTGGGTCTGCGTTAAACGCAACGTGCAGGTGCTTCGCAACAAAGCTGTTGAATGCTTGGTATAGGCGATTCAGTTTTTGAGAGTCAAACGCTGCCTTCGCGTGGTTTTCAACCACAACGTCACGCTCTTCGCGCAATTTCTCTAGACGTTGTTCACGAGCCGCACGGCCAAACAGTGGGATCTCAGGGAAACGAGAGTAACGCATTTGGCGATCGTTCAGCTGAACACACACTGCGCCTTCAAGCTCATCGGCATTGAATGAACTGTCATCAAACGCGTCGACATCGCCTTCTAGGATGTAAAGGTCTTCTGGACAATCATCAAGATCCACCAGCTTCTCTTTAATACCATCAAGATCAGAAACCACAATTGCGTGACGAGCCGGGCCGTACATCGCACTGAAGTACGGCGCATCACCAATAGTGATATCATCGTAGATCTCAGAAAGCAGCACGCCACCAAGCGTATCCGCTAGGCCTTTGAGGCGAGGATCGTTAGAACCACCTGGAGACGCTAAACGCTCAATTTCGTGCTCAAGTTCAGCTCGGCGCGTAGCCAACTGATCTTTTGCTACCGCTTGAGATTTCTCATCTTCAAGCACTTGTTGCATTTGAGTCATCACCGCTTGGCTATCTTCTAGCTCAGCGTCGGTTTGATCTCTTAATGCTTCAAGCGCATCGTTTGCCGTGATCCATGCTGGAGCAATAGACTCAAGTTTTTGAATCTCTTGATCGTGGTTTTGTTGTACACGACGTTGCTCACTCTTCGCTTCACGCAGCTCTTCTTGAGCGTACTCAAGAGACTCGATCTGCATAGCATGACGTTCACGTTCTTCATCGAAAACCGCTTCGTCAGTCAGTGAGATGTTGTGTTGCTTTTGGTATTCAGTCGCTAGCTCTTTTGCTTGACGCTGCTGAGCCACATCACGAGCCATATCGCGGTGCTGAGCACGCCACTGCTGTTCATTTTCAACAACGTGTTTTGCGTTACGGCCTTTTTCTAAAGCTTGCTTAGCGCTTTGAGACGCTTCTTTACGCTCAACGTCACCCACAATACTTTTAACAAGAGCGAGCGCTTTGTCGAACTGCGCAGAAGCAGCAGAAGACATGTCTAGTTTATGTTTAGTAGACAGCAGCGTTTGAGTGCTTGATTCTTCTTGTGCTTTTAGCTCAGAAACCAGAGTTAGTGCGCTTTCTGCCGTAATAGACTCATCACCAAGTAGCTGCTTAGTTTTCTCTAATGCTTGAACCGCTTGCTGGTATTGAAGTGCACGAGTCTGCTGAACATCCAATGCTTGTTGGTAATCAGCAAGCTGAGTTTTCAGGCTATCCACTTCTTCTTCAGTGATGGTTGCCTGCTCTTCAGCAAGAAGTACTCGTTCTTGAGCTTCTTCAACCACCATAATCTGCTCTTCTAGACGCTCATTCAGCTCTTCTAGATCTTCGCTGTAGCGAGCAATTTTTTCTTGCTGACGAAGTGCAGTTTGAACTAATTGCAGATGATCCGAAGCCGCTTGGTAATCTTGCTCTAGTGCTGATTCTTGATCGACAAGTAACTCTAGTTCTTCTTGAACGCGGTTCAACAAGTTGTTTTGATCAAGCAAGGTTTCACGAGAACCAAACAGCTCACCACGGAACTTCATGGTTTGATCAAGCTTGTTGCGACGATCGTTAGCATGGCGCATGTAATCTGCTGCCACGTAGTTCGTAGATTCAGTGATCAAGTGCTTAAACAAATCACGATCCGACTGAGTCGTTTTGATCGCTTCTAGCGTCATACGGTTTTCGCGTAGTGCTGATTCCATGTCTTGGAACGCTTTCTTCACACCACCATTTTGCGGTAACAGGTAATCACGCAGAGAACGCGTAATCGCACTTGAGATACCACCGTAAAGTGATGCTTCAATTAGGCGGTAGAACTTAGAACGGTCGCTGCTGTTACGTAGTTTCTTCGGTACCACACCGTATTCAAACATTTGCGAGTGGTAATCAACAATCGAAGAGAAGGCCTTAAAATGCGAGCCTTCGTATTGTGCAACCGCCGCTTTCACGTCGTTCAACTGACATACGCGAGCGTGGCTGTCTGAAACGTTCTGAATCAACACATCCGTTGGTTTCACATGGCTTGGAAGGCCTTGGATAACGAACGGTTTAATGTCGACTTTCTTATCACGACCCGCGACTTGCTGCAGTTTTACTGCAAACAATAGACGCTGATTACGAGAGTTCACAACATCTAGTGCGGCATAACATGCGCCTGGCTGAAGCTTACCGTAAAGGCCTTTATCACGAGATGACTGTGAGCTACCCGCTTCCGTTGTGTTACGGAAATGCAGAAGGCTTTGGTCAGGGATCAGTGCTGTGATGAATGCCGCCATTGTGGTCGACTTACCCGCACCGTTACCGCCAGAAAGCGTTGTAACCAATCCATCAATATCAAAAGTACGCGCAAAGAAGCCGTTCCAGTTGACCATGGTTAATGATTGATACTTACCTCTTTCAATCATGCTTCACCTTCTACTTTTGTTTGTTCGCCAGCATTTGACTCAAGGTCAAAGTCAGCTTGATCGTTAAAAATGTCTTGTTGACCGTTTTCGTCTACGTCTGCATCTACTTCTGATGTGGCTTCCGCTTGTTCTTCATTCAACAAGCTACCTTGGTTAGGCTCTTGGGTATGCACCACAGCTTCACCATCACGGATAAGACGTAACTGCGCTTCTTTCATATCATCGCCAACACGAACGTCAGCGCCAAAACGGAATACCGCTTCGCTGATACGGAACTTGCCGGTTTCACCAATCGCAATCAGCATGCCGATACGGCGTAAACGACGTAGAGAAGTACGTACTTTTTCGAACAGCTTTTCTTTATCTAGGTCAGAACCAGACGCACGGTTGGTTGCTAGCTTCATGAGTTTTTTCTCATCCGCTAACGACATCAACTCATCAAACAGTTCTTGGTTGGTGAAGATACCTTCATGAGCAAGACGTTCTGGGCTTAGGTATAAGAAACACAACACCTTTCCAACCAACATGTCGAGCTCAGACAACACACTACGACCAATCAGAGACGTAGAACGCGGACGCAGGTAATAGAAACCTTCCGGCGCTTTTACCAATTCCGTATTGTAGCGTTGATAGAAATGCTGAAGCTCAACTTCAAAATCAGACAACAACGCGTGGTTATCTAGGTCTTCTGTTGAAACATGCTTACCTGAACGCAGCATGCTATCTAGCGCAGGGAACAGTGGGTTCGCTATCGCTTTTACCAGTTTCTCTGGCATGTAATCATCAGTACTTGTTAATGACATTTGCTTGTACCTTTGCACCGAAATCGTTAATTGCCTGCCAATCTGGCTGAATAGCCTGATAGTCAGACTCTGAGTAACCTAAGCGCACGGCTTGGTCGACAACAATTCTGGCTAAATCAAAATGGTGTGTGCGAGGGTGTGCAGCGAGGTAATCGCGTAACACAAGGCCAAGATCAATTGGCGCGCCTTGCTGTTTGTGAGCTTTTAACATCTCTGCAATTCGATCTGAAAGCAGGTCATTTACTTGCTCAAATTCTTCGTACTCTACGTCGATTGGTGCTTGTCCCATCACTTCGTCATCACGAAGCACGAGCGCTTCATCACGAAGATCCGTCAGCTTCTCAGCATCGGCGTAGGTCAATAACCAAGGCGCATCAAAGTAGTCAGTGACTGACTGACGCAAGCGCTGGCTAAAGGCGCGGTTTTTATCCATATCAATCGCGGTACGGATGAACTTGTGAACATGGCGGTCGTAGCCGATCCATAAATCGATGGCTTGTTGGCCCCAACTGGTGATTCGGTCTAGCTTCATCTGCAAGCCGAACAGGGTTTCGCCAACGAACTCGAGTTCATCGTCACCGTAAACAATTTCTTGAATATCGAGGATCTGTGTTTGCAGTTCATCCCCCGCCGCTTGCAAGGTGTCTTGCAATTCTTTTAGTGTGGACGAGGTTTCTGAAAGCAAGGTTTCACAGTTGTTAATCGCCTCTCGCCAATCCTTGTTTAAAAGGTCGGCAATTTGCTGTTTAACGGTTTGCTGCTGCTCATCCATAACACGTTGGTTAAGATCAATCTGATCGAAAATTTCACCAACAGAATACTTGAGCACGCCGTAAACATTCTTTCTCCAATGTCCTGGAGTTCCGCCTTTTTGTGCTGCTTCAATGGCTTTTGCCATCTCGTCCGCAACCATAGAAAGCTGGATAGACAGTTTTAACTTAGAGAACTGACGGTGGCGTAAGTAATAATCTGAAATACCAATCGCCAATGGTGATAAGCGATAAATACTCGCACCATCGGTGATTTCGCTGGTAAAGCGGCTAATCAACTTCTGTTTAACTAACTCGTTGATGGCATTGTTGGCACGAAACGCGGACGCTTCGCCAGTATCTTCAAACAGTCGAGTGACGATGGTAAATGCATCGTGCAGTTCACCCTCGCCCAACTCTTCATCGAACCTTTCATTGCTTAGTACTGCGATAGCAATCAAAAATGCTAAGCGCTCTGGTGGCAAGTTTAATGAAAAATCATGCTGCTTGACCCAGCCCACCAACTCATCAATTGGCTGCTCTTCGGCAGTTTGAGTCATTTCACTCATTGTGGTTCCTGTTACTGTTCTTCGTCATATCGAATGTATTAGATATGACGCCTATTTCTTTATGACGCGGGCTTCTTACGATTGCATAGCGCATGTTGTGGCTTCTTTTACCACATTCACCGCTGTTATTGCGCAGGTTTTTGAGCCCAAACGTGAATATAACGGCCTAGTGACAGATATGGCTCTTGGCGACATAGCTGTTTTTCCAGTTCCAATACATCTTCAAATTGGTAATCGCCCATGTACTCCATATTACCTATGTAGTCACTGAAAGAGCGAATGCCTGATTTACCACAGATTTCTAGACCAGCGTCTTCTATCCATTGATAAACCTCTTCCGGCTTCAAGCCTTTTTGTGGTTGCAGCTTAAACCGTTTTCGATGTGGCATCCCATTCAATACATGAGGAATGTTGCCACAAATCACATTTTTCAGGACTAATCCGTGGTGGTTGTAAAACATTATCGAGGCAACACCACCTGGCTTAACTTGTTCAAGCAATAAATCAAGCGCCTCTTTAGGATCGGCTAACCATTCCATTACGGCATGAAACATCACAAAATCGACTTTCTCATCGAGATGTTCTGCGACTTTTTGTACCGGTGAATGAATAAATCGATATTGCTCTAGCAAACCCGCTTCGCTGATACTTTCTTCGGCGAGCTTCAGCATTTCAGAAGAGAGATCACACAGAGAAACGTTATGCCCAAGCGACGCAATTTTTTGCGACATCTGCGCAAGGCCGCCTCCAGCATCAAGCACATGCAGCGGCGAAGCTGATTGCTCAAACTTGCTCAAAGCTTGTTCTAAATCTTCCCATACGATGATCTGACGGATCTCTCCTTTGTCAGAGCCGTAAATATTTTTTGCAAATTTGTGGGCAATATCGTCGAAATTACGGTCTTCAGTCACGGCTACTTGAGTTATTATGTCCTATCGTGCCTGCTATTCTGTCACAGGAATTTCAGGAATAAAGAGGCGATGTCTCTTTTTACTACTAAGTGATGTTTTTTCGGACTATTCGGATATGTTTGAGCTGAAAAAAGTAGTGTCTTCGCTATTGATGCCACTGCCAGCAATGTTAATTCTCGCTTTTCTGGGTTTAGCCCTAGTGATGTTTACTACCAAAAGGAAGACTGGTTGCCTAATCACCCTCTCAGCCCTATGTGGTATTTTCCTAATCGCTTTCCAGCCAGTTTCTAGTCAACTTTTAATGCCAATGGAAAGGCAACACACCGCATTTTTACCTGTCGATGAAACCGTCGATTACGTGATGGTTCTTGGAAGTGGTCACGTCGTAGACGACCAAATTCCACCGACATCAGAACTTAGCCGCACCGGCCTGATGCGTTTAAGTGAAGGGATTCGTATTCTACGCCTCTACCCTGGTGCAAAACTCATTTTGTCTGGCTATGGCGCAGGCACTGAAGTAAGTAACGCAAGAATGATGGCTAAAGTGGCTTTAGCACTTGGCGTAGCAAAGCCCAACATCATTCTGCTTGAAACCGCAAAAGACACTTGGGAAGAAGCCCGCCAAGCCGCTGCGTTCGTTAAGAATAAAAGAATGGTGTTGGTGACTTCAGCGAGCCATATGACTCGCGCACTGAACGAATTCAATGCTGCTGGAATGAAACCACTGCCGGCACCAACTAACTACCTTGCACAAGAAGGTATAGTTGAGCCTTGGAACAAGTACCTGCCAAAAGCTCTTTACCTTGAGCAGACTGAGCGATACTGGCACGAAACTATGGGATTAGTTTGGCAAAGCCTGCGTGATTGGCTAGATACAAGCAATGACATTGTTGAAGAGCCGGTGATTCCAGAAGCTTCCAGCTTAGTTGAAGATGACGGTGAAGTTTCTGCGGCTCAGCCTCAGTAAGCCAATTGAATCTTTAAACTCATACTGAGCAGACTGAGTCGGCAAGTATTTTTAGTTTCTCTGTTCGTTAACAATGAAAGCTAAGCAATAAAAAAGGTTCATCGCGGATTAGCGGGAACTAAAAACAAAAACGGTAGTA
>NZ_JBFSUR010000018.1:0-102914 GCF_041467535.1 Vibrio sp. 10N.247.311.47 | reverse complement strand
ACGAATACGAATTTTAGCGTCAGCAGGATTGATAGAAGTCGCGCTCACTTTTACCAGCAAGTCATTATTTTTTAGTTCTGGCAGACTCGTTTCAAACTCAAATAAACTGTGTTGCTCTGTAATCGCAAGTGATTGAGTAAATCCGATAGCTTTCATTTTTGATGGTACTGACATTGTGCTTTCTCCTTGAATTAGACGAGTTAATCTTAGTCAATTCTCACTCTAGATAAACCGCCTAATATTTGAATGATTCTCAAATATTTTTTGATAATGGTGTTACCGCTATCTGGGTAATGCAGACATCTAACTGCATTGCCAACGGCTTAGAGGTTAAATAAGGCCTTTCTCAATCAACCAATCATGTGTTACTTGATCTTGTGGTTTACCTTCACGGCAAACTTTGTAATCCAGCTCTGCGATGATGTCGTTCGAGAAACGTAGGGAATCCAACTTCTGAATCTGTTGCTCGCTGAACAGATGCTTCTTGTCATCTCTTAAAAGAAGTACCGCTCTATCAACAATTCCGAGTAAGCCTTTTGGCTCTTTGAGCTCACGAATATCGTAACGATAGTGCAAAAACTGAGGTTTCCACAGTGGCACTACCACCCACTCTTTGTTTGCGACTGCACTTTCAAAGGCACTGAAACAATCGTCTTCACTGCCAGGAAAGAACTCGTAGCCGGCATCGCTCAGGCCATAATCTTTCATCATCTGGATAGAGAAGCGTGTGATACCAGCGCCGGGGTTGATGCCTTGAATGGTCGAGTTCATTTTCTCGATCACTTCAGCTTTTAATAAATCAGAGACTTCAGAAACCGCCTCTTCAGGCACATAGTCTGGTACGCCCCACAAAGCATAAGGTTCATAATGAAGCCCAAGCTCGATAAGTGGCTCAACTTCTTCAACGCCCGCTTTGTAGATACCGTGACTTGATGGCAACCACGCAGAAGAAAGCATATCCACTTGGCCTGCTTTCAGCTTTTCAAAGTTCTCCTGATGTGGAGAGAAAATACGCTCTACCTCAAAACCCATGGATTTCAATACATTGGCAACCAATGATGCGGTCGTACGGTGGAACGACAAATCCGTTACACCCATTGTGATTTTCTTAGTCATCTTATCCCCCTAGATCGTAGGTTTCGTCCATACGATGTGTACTGCGCTACGTTGTCGATAGGGGAAATGATAGTGAGAAAATTACTAATGAAAAACAGCCTCATATTTGAATTATTATCAAATTAGTTTTGACAATTAAGTATTTGAAGCTAACTTAGAAGCGATAAGTAGAGATAACCCATTTGCAGATTGTGATGGGGAAATATCCCAACGCCATGTTTAGAACATAATTCAATACAGGTAGATAACATGCTTCTTGAAGACTTACAGGTCATTTTGAAAGTGGCGGAGTTTCGCAGTATCACCGCTGCAGCCACCAACCTCGATATGCGTACTGCCACAGCAAGTGCAGCGGTAAAACGTGTTGAAGCGGCACTCGGTGCGGAGTTATTTGTAAGAACCACGCGCCACCTAAGGCTCTCTTCAGCTGGCGAGCGTTATTTACCGGAATGCGAACAAGCCTTAAAGATGTTGGAGCAAGCGAAGCTCAACATGCGCGAAGAGCTTGGGATTCTTGATGGTGAAATTCGCATAGCGCTTTCATCGGATCTAGGACGCAACCTAATCACACCTTGGTTAGATGAGTTCTTGCTTGAATACCCAAAGGCGACGCTTCGCACTAGCATCAGCGATAGCAATATCGACTTCTACCGAGATTCCGTCGATATAGCGCTGCGTTACGGCTCCCCGACCGATGCCAATATGTATGGTTTTAAGATATGCGATGTGCCGAGGATATTGTGTGCGGCTCCTGACTACTTGGCTGAAATGGGAACACCAAAACACCCGAGTGACTTAGCGCAGCACAATGGTTTGCTTTACCAACTCCATGACATGTTGCAAGACGAGTGGGTGTTTAACGATGGTACTCAAGATCATAAAGTGAAACTAAAAGGAAATCGCGCTTCGAACGACGCAGACCTTGTAAGACGTTGGTGTATCGCGGGTAAAGGAGTGGCAATAAAATCTTGTTTAGACATGTCACCTCATCTGCTTTCAGGCGAAGTGGTTAAAGTTATGCCTGAGTTTAAGCCGACCCCTACCGAGCTGTGGTTAGTGTGTCCAAGTCGTCAATCCATCACCCCGACTGTGCGTCTACTGAGAGATTTATTCAGAGAGAAGACCGCTGAGATCCTTTCGCAACTGAGCAAACAAGGCATCATAGAAAGCACAACATCTTAAGATTGAATGCCGCTTAAAGATAAGAAACAGAGAGACAAAAAAGGCGTTAGCGAACTCAATTCGCTAACGCCTTTCATCATTAGAACATCATAGCTTCATGATGAACCTTAATAAGAGTACTTAGTTTAATACTCTTAATACAAGAGCTTAGTTTGACTCGTCTTCAACATCGCAGTCTGCACAGCACTGAAGAGCAATCTCATGTTCGAAGGTGATGGTGTCTTTACCTTCTTCTACTAGCTCTGCGATTTCGTCTACCACTTCTTTTTCATCATCCGCTTCGATTCCGCTTGCTAGCTCTTCTTCTGAATAACCGAAGAAGTTCAGTAGTAAATACTCACGCGCTTCATCTTTCGTACAAACCACGTCCGCTGAAAGATCAGGAGTGACCTCGCCTTGGGCAAGTGTTGCTGTCACTTGTGCGATAGCATCGTCTTTCATCGCAGGCGTTAACCAACCAAGATCAGTACTTACTGTCGTTTTTTTACAGTCGAAGCAAGGCAGTTGGTGAAAGTAGTATTGAAAGGTAGTCATAGGTAAATTCTTCTTTAAATGTTGTATAGCGAGATTATGCGCGTTTTGTAGCAAAATACTATCTCAATCACAACCTGAAACCGCTTCGTTCTAAGTATTTTTTCAAGCTCCGCGCAAGCTGATGTGATCATCCTATAAAAGCGCTGTTTTGCGCATGCTTACTCAGATTTACGCTTGTTTACATTTGTACGGGTAATATATGCCTCATCAAATAATAAGCGTGGTACCTCACAATTGCTTTGGCTCTTGCTTAGTTTCGTCGTTCCAGCTATCAGCTATGAGTTCACGGCTTACTTAACTACTTAGCTACTTAGCTACTTAGCTACTTAGCTACTTAGCTCGGATTTGTTTGAAATAGCTTTGTTTTCAATTAACTTACTTGCACTTGGCTTATTTTGAACCACGCTTATTTAAATCACCCATTTAGGATACCCAATCAATGATCATCAAAAAATATCAAGCCCTTGCCCTTTCATCGGTTGCTTTGCTCGCTACAGGCTGCTCACCATCATCAGATACGCCTTCGGTCAGCAACATCAGTGATTACCAAGGCTCAGCGAGTATTACTCAGGGTGTGGCGACCACCGTTGAATCGAATCTCTTTGAGTGTGCAAACGGACGTAGCCGAGTGGCGGGCGTTGGGGAAATTACGGACTCAGAAGGAAAGGTTTGGACGGTTCCAGCCAAGAACAACTTTGCGACAGGGCCAAAAGCCTTTGATCTTTATGAAGAGTGCTCAAACACCACACCAAGCAGCCTAGCCGAAGTCGATCAAAGCTCTGTACCGGTAGCTGTTGTGGATCAAGACGGTGAGGAAATAACAGGTTATATTTTTGCCGATAACTATTTCGAACTTTATATCAACGGCAAGTTAATCGCGGTAGACACCGTTCCTTTCACACCGTTTAACTCAAACATCGTCAAATTTAAGGTGAAGAAGCCTTACACGATTGCGGTGAAAGTGATTGATTGGGAAGAAAACCTAGGTCTTGGCAGCGAAGATAACCGCGGAAAGGCATACCACGCTGGTGATGGTGGCTTTATCGCGAGCTTTAGTGACGGAACCGTGACAGGTCCAGACTGGCAAGCACAAACCTTTTATACCTCACCGATTTATGACCTGACTTGTTTGAGTGAAGTGGACGGGAAGCGTCTTTCTGAAAGCTGCACCACGGAAGGAACTGACCACGGTCAAGATGCCTACGCCGCTCATTGGGAAACACCAACCAACTGGATGAACCAAGAGTTCGATTCAACATCTTGGCCTCTAGCATCGGTATATTCAGAAGACGATATTGGCGTGAACAATAAAAAAGCGTACATGAACTTTATCGAAAAATTCAGTGGTGCTGGCGCAAGCTTTATCTGGTCGACAAATGTCGTTCTCGATAATGAAGTGCTACTGAGATACGAAGTTAAGTAGCTTTATTCCTTTGTAAGCAAGCCCAGTCACGAGTATGACTGGGCTTACTACTCAAACAACTTGCTGATGTTTCTAATTTACAGCGAACCTGATCCTAATCTTGGGTAGCTTGATTACGACGAAGTTTGCGAAGTCTTGTTTGCTCCACGCGACTTAGCTTTGTAATTATGTAACCAGCAACAAAACAACCCGATGCACAAACCCCAAAATGCGCTACCGATTCCCAGTAAATTGGTGCCAGAAGCGGTGAATAAGAAAGTAAGCAGTGCGGGTTCTCTGTAGTGACTGTCTGCCATTGATACCGCAAGGCAATTCATCAAGGTGGGCATCACCGCTAAGCCAGCAACCGCAATGACAATCTCGGAGGGTACGGCGCTAAACAGCGACACAAATGACATCCCCATCACACCAGCTAACAAGTAAAACCCGCCCATACAGATCCCAGCCATATAACGTGTCTTGGGGTTACTATCCGCATTCGGGCCCATACAAATAGCGCCCGTAATCGCTGCAAGGTTATACGCAAAGCCACCAAACGGTGCGAAGATCAAACCTGTTACCCCGGTGGTGGTAATGATCTTCGATGAATCAACTTGGTATCCATTCGCTTTTAGAACCGCAAATCCCGGTAAGTTCTGTGAAGCCATCGTCACTATAAACAATGGGATACCAACACTAAACAACGAAAAGAACTCAAAATCGGGCGAAATGAACACTGGGGTCGTTAATCCCATAGTCACCTGACTAACATCGAGTTTGCCAAAACCCACACACATGACCAATGCGATGATGAAAATGCTTGGGATCAGTAAATTTCCTAACCGCGCTTTCGCCAGAATAAATACAGCGAGCATGACCGCTACGACTTGTGCCTCTTCCATTAGCGACGTGAACAAACCCAAACCGAATTGCAATAGAATCCCCGCGAGCATCGCTGAGGCAATCGATGTTGGGATCTGTTTTAGGACTTTCTCAAATATTCCCACCAATCCAACCAACGTGATCAACATCGAACTGAACAAAAACACGGCTACTGCCTGATTCATTGTCAGCCCTTCAAGAGATGTGATTAACAACGCCGCTCCAGGCGTCGACCACGCTGTAACCACAGGCTTCTTGTAATGAAACGAGAGCAGTATTGTGGTTACGCCCATGCCAACCCCCAACGCCCAAAACCATGACGCCACTTGTTCTTCGGTTGCTCCAGCACTCATTGCCGCTTGGAAAATAATCGCCGCGGCGCTCGCATAACCAATGAAAACAGCGATAAAGCCGGTACTGACGTGAGAAAATTTTAGCTTAGTCATGTTAATTTATTCCTGTGTGCGTTATAACGTCCATAGACTGAACTTAGCACCCGTGCGCTATAACGCACAACTAATTTTTGAAAAACTTGTAGAGAAAATATGCAAACAGAAATTAAAGTCGGCGTTAACTTGAAACGCCTTCGCCAAGAAAAAGGCTGGAGCTTAGACAAAACAGCGAAAGCAACAGGCGTGAGTAAAGCAATGTTAGGACAAATTGAACGTGGAGAATCCAGCCCGACAGTCGCTAAGCTCTGGCAGATAGCTTCTGGATTTGAGGTGTCACTTTCGAGCTTTATCGCGGCTAGCCCAAACAGTGAACTGACGAGTTTATTCAGAGATGCAAACGAACTAAGGCATGAAGAATACAACATTGGCTTTTTCGTCAGTTTGTTGTTTCCTTTTGAGGAAGCACTAGGATTTGAAATATTCGAACTCACCCTAGCACCCGATTACCAGCATGAATCCGCCCCACATAACGCAGGCGTCACTGAGCACATCTTATGCATTTCAGGAGAGATGGCCGTGATGTTTGATGATGAGTGGCATACGTTACGCGCAGGACAAGCCGTTCGCTTCAATGCCAACCAGACCCATGCCTACAAAAATATCGGTGAAGGAAACGCCGTATTTCATAATGTGATTCACTACCCTAATAACAAGCAATAGTGCCGGATTTGGTGCTAACGGATGTTTAGCTCTAACCGGATGTTCAGCGCTAACGAAAGAGCTGGCAGACCACTGGCTGTTACTAACTTAAAGCGACTATACGTTGACGACCATACTGCCATCTTCGGCTTGATAACGAGCCCATAGTTGAGAGAGGTTTTCTTTATTAAGCTGTATCTCTTTTTCTTTCAGAAACGTTTCGTTGTGCAGCTTCGAATACGAGCGCTCAGCAAGGTCACAGCTAAATGTAACGATGGTTTTCCCTTTCCCCATTCTAGCCGCAGCGTATAGCGCACCTGCTACGTTCAACGACGAACTGCTTCCTAGAAGAATACCGTCATGTTCCGCAACAAGGCGGGATATCGTCACCAAATCCTGATCGGGAAGCGTGATGGCACGATTGATTTTTGCCTGCCTGAAATTTTCAACCGTTCGCATGATCCCTATGCCTTCCGTGAACGAACTTCCCGTTGATTGATAGTGTCCATTACGTAGAAACGAATAAATGCCGGACCCATTTGGGTCAACTAACCAAGTTTCGAGATTGGGTTGCTGCTCAGATAGATAGTGTGAGTTTCCGGCAATGGTTCCACCCGTCCCCACCACTGAAACTAGAGCATCAATATTCCCCTGTGTTTGCTGCCAGATCTCAGGTCCAGTATTTAAATAGTGCGCTCGATAATTACTGAGATTTTCAAACTGATCTGCCCACCAATAACTCTCATTTTCGACACCAATCCGCTTAGCCGTGTGGTAAAAATGTTCAGGGTTTGCAAAAGGACAAGGGTCGACCAATAACAGTTCAGCATTATAAAGCGAGATCATGCGCTCTTTCTCTTGTGCCTGCCCTTTTGGCATCACCACCAACATTTTGTAACCAAGGGATTTAGCGACCAGAGCAAGTCCTATTCCCGTATTACCAGCAGTACCTTCAACGATTGTCATTCCCGGCTTAAGCTTACCGGCTTCTATTGCATCCATAACCAACTGAAGTGCCGCTCTATCTTTAATCGAACCACCCGGGTTCTGGTGTTCGCACTTAATAAGAATCTCACAACCTGATATCTCTGAAAGACTGTTGATTCTAACAAGATCGGTATCGCCAATCAGTTCACTGAGATTGTTTGCAATATGGGCAGATGACATCGCGACTCCATTTATTTGTTGAGGATAAGTTTGTTCATCGATTGGGTTGTCGATGATCATAAGCGTAGCTCTGGGGTCTGCTTAGTCAAGAAGTGCCGGAATTGAAAAGACTCTCATTTTCCAAATAGCAATTATAATTAGGGGTGACCGATTAGATTGAGGGCAAAAAAATGTTTCTAAAAGAGAAAAAACCGGTGACCTCGTTGATGTAACTGAAATGACCAAATTAACCAACTTATTTCAAGACAGTATCGAAGGTCGGTTTCAAGCAGGCGAAGAACAGCAAGACCCTGAGATGTTTAAAAAGTCCGAACTGATGTTTATGTCAGGGGAAGAGTTACCTCGATGCTGGACAGATCCAAACTACCGCTCAGGGACTAAATAACCTTAGCGCTTCCAGAGCACCCGATGAGTCGTAATTTAAGCTCTGTTCTAAAACTGTTTCACGATCGCCTTGTAGGCTATCCCCCTGTTAAAACATTCAGACGCATCTTTACTAGACACAAAAAGCGAGCCACTTGGGCTCGCTTTTGATTGTCTTTTTCTTGCTTAGACTTCAGTTCAGATTACAGAAGTTCTACCGACTGTTGAGCAATCACGAATTCTTCGTTGGTTGGCAAGCTATTATAATCGCACCTATTAACACGGGTTTGGACAGAAACGCGTTAGGACACTTTATTATTCAAATTAAGTTATTTGAGATAAAGAAAAGTATCTTGATACTATAAAAGTGTCAGCGCCCCAAAAGGTTTAGGGACGCTTACTTGATTAGAAACTGAATTTTAATCCTACATCTGAGGATTAATAAACTCATATTTCTTGCCTTGTGTGTATATCGCAGGAACAAGAATGTTTAGCATTCGATATGAAAATTTCTTTCCACATGTTGAACAAGCCCAGTCTTCTATATTTTCGACAACTCGATAACCTGTTTGTGGAAAAGATGGAAGATAGAAGTAAAACCCTTTTGGTAATTTAGCTGTAACGTCTTTTACGTACTGCTCGTAGCCCTCTACCCCCTCATACCCTTTAACTTTATTGTCGTGAAAGAGATAAATTGAACCAAGACCAAGAGATGGTGTGTTCCAGATAGTCACATACTGAGAGTCGGCATCAATCAAGTTCGTCTTACCAAGCTTCATACCATTTTTGTTTTGGTAATCATCACTAACAAGCCCAAAACTGGTTTTCTTATCTTCACCAATAACATAGCCTGTTCTTCCGTAAATCTTACCTCCAAACGTGGCTGTACCTTCTTCCTTAAAAACTACCTTGGTAAGGATATTTCCTTTCTCTTTCAACGTTTTTAATACAGCATCTTCGATAAGTTTATTTACAGCTGTATTTGCAGCAACTCCATCTTTATACAATGTTGAGTCAACAGCTATGATCCAGCCAGCTCTTGAGGCTATATGGTCAGATGTTACTAACTTCTCCAAAGAGCCACCTGCAAAGTGAATTGTTGCTCCCATCAAGTTACCCGTAGCAAGAGAGATTGCCGAAGCTACATACGAAGCATTACCACGGTTATTTTCTAGAGAAGTTTCAATAGCCTTTATCTCTTCCTCAGTGAAGTCTTTCAGTGGGCTTTGGTAAGTTTCGAGTCCCCAAGTGTATGGCTGCCTCAAGTATGTTTGATTAGCAATATTTAATGCAAAGCTATTACCATCACTGAAAGGTACGGGCTGAACTTCGGTTTTTGGCTCAATACTTGACGAAGAACAACCTGACAGTATAACAGCCCAAAAAGCTAGAAAACTAAGACGTTTCATTTTTGAAAATCCTTTTATTTCACCTACAAATACCTCTTACAAGAACCAATGCTTGTAGATTAATAAAGGAGTTTACTACCCCCCAATGAAAAAAATAACATTTCATTTTAATTTATAGACTTAACTCAAATTAAAAGATGTTGCATAGCAAGTTCTAACCGTAATTTTATGGCTACAATATAGCTAGCCGTGATCACAGCCCCTTTCAACTACGCAGAAATCATTTAGACTATTTACTTAAATCGGGAGTCACCGGATTAGTTCAGGTATCTAAAACTCCAAGGTCTTACCATCAGCAGGAATAAGGACTTTATCTGACAAACCGTTTTTATCAATTGCTTCTTTAAGAATTGGTCGAGTCACTGCACAGTGATTGAGTGCCTCCATATGGTTCGCAACCACCTTATTAGGGGAAAGGCGAATAAACTCCATGACCTCATCAATAGACATCAATAACGGTTGACCAACGTCCATACGAGCACGACCTGCCGCGACTACTGTGATATCAGGTTTCAACTCAGTCAACGCTCGTTTTACATCATCGGTTAGAACTGTATCACCGCTAATGTAAATAGAAGGCTCATTGGGGAGCTCCAAGAAAAATCCAACACCATTAGCCATTACCTTGTGAATCCATCCATGGCCGTGCAAAGCCGGAACCGCGGTGAGCTTTCCGTCTAGAAAGTCGATAGTTTGCCAGTCTTCAATTCCCCAATTTACCGTTAAGTCATATTTTTCTAGGTAAGCCTTATCTTTGGCTGGTGTCGCAACTGGGATATTACGACTTGTTAAAAACGTCTCACCTGCCGGATCTAGGTGATCTCCATGTTGTAATGCCTTGATACCAAGTGTTTGACTGTGAGTAATTAAGGTATGAGTAACCTTGTTTAGTAGCTCATCGGCATTACTTGGCATCTCAACGGTTGGATTTTTCGCGGCCTTAGCCTTAATGACTGAAAACGGAGGCATAGAGCCTTTTTTCCCCAACATAGGATCAATAAGGATAAATTTTTCGCCAGATTCAATAATAAATGTTGCGCTACGTAGGTGGTGGATCTTCATAATGCCTCTCTAAACTCACTAACAAGCCATGTTCTCTATGAGATTTAGTATGCTTCTTTCTAGTTTCTTGTGATACTGTCTTGAAAGTCAACATTCGCGCAAATCGAGACACTTGTGAACAAATCAACCGAGCTAATTAAAATTACGATGGTAGCCTTTGAAGGCATCAGTGCTTTTCATCTCTCTGTGCCTTGTCTGGTGTTTCAAGATATCTTTTTCGGCCAGCCGGTTCGGTTTGACTTGAGGATCTGTTGCGAAAACAGCTTGCAGTTTGAAACAAGCTCTGGATTTGGTGTGGTGATCGATAGAGATTTGAGCGCTATTAAAGAGGCGGATATTGTGATTGTTCCAAGCTGGCCAAATGACTTGCCAGAGCCAAGTGAGCGACTTATAGAGGCGCTAATAGAGCATCATGGGAAAGGTAAGCTACTAGTAGGACTCTGCCTCGGGTCTTATGTACTTGCATGTGCTGGCGTTCTCGATGGAAAACGTGCCACAAGCCATTGGGCGTTTTCCGAACAATTTCAGCAGCAATTTCCTAAGGTGAATTTTGATCCAAACCCTCTATTTATTGAACATGAGACTATCATTACCTCAGCAGGGGTAGCAGCTTCGCTAGATTGCTGTCTCCACATAGTGCGCCGCCTGTGTGGCAGTGTACTTGCGAATGATCTCGCACGTAAGATGGTGACAGCGCCATTTCGAACTGGTGGACAGCAACAGTACATACCTGCACCGATTAGCGTAAAGCCACTCGCAGAAACAAGCATCAGCCTTGTGATTGAGCATGTCGAACAAAACGTCCATCTGCCTCACTCACTAGATGCAGTCGCTGAGCGCTGTGCGATGAGCAAAAGAACCTTCACACGCCAGTTTAAAGCTACCTATGGCTGTACATTTGGTGAATGGTTGCAAAATAAACGCTTGGTGCTCAGCCAACGCCTACTAGAAACCACGAAGTTATCTGTTCCTCAAGTTGCAGAGAAAGCGGGTTTTGGTTCTGACAGCGTATTCAGAAAGCACTTCAAATCGGCTTTTCATGTATCGCCGATTCAGTGGCGCACTACATTCAAGCAATAGTCTTAATTTCATTGAGGGCGATGGGGCTAGATCGTCGCATCTATTACTTTTTGTATCTGAAACCTTGCAAGTTCAATTCTAGGCGTTTTTGGGGCATCACAAGCCAGCCCTAACATCACTAGTTTGAAGCTACAAAATGATTTGCCGAAATCAATAGAATGAGTTTTGACTATCTCGCTATAAGGCCACTTAGCGATGGTCTATCCAACATATAAGATCAAAAAAGCGAGCACTAAGCTCGCTTTTAACTATCTGTTTTTGAAAAAATTACAGCAGTTCAACCGACTGTTGAGCAATCACGAATTCTTCATTGGTTGGGATAACCATTGCTACTGCGTCTAACATTTCAGACTTAGCGATGATCCCTTCAGCACCAAAGCGAGCAGATTCGTTACCTGCTACATCTTCAACGAAACCTAGAATCTTAAGGTTGTTTAGGATTTCACGACGAATTGGTAGAGAGTTCTCACCGATACCACCAGTGAAGATGATGCCGTCTAAAGAATCTAGCGTTGCAAGGTAAGAAGCAACGTATTTCGCTACGCGGTAAGTAAACACCTCAAACGCAAGCTTAGCGCCTTCGTGGCCCTCTTCCATTGCTTCTAAGATGCCACGAGCATCGCTCGTAAGACCAGACACGCCAAGGAAGCCAGACTCCTTGTTTAGAGAGTTAAATACTTGCTCTTGTGACCAGCCTTTCTTAAGTAGGTATTCGATGATGCCTGGGTCTAGGTCACCACAACGTGTGCCCATCATTAGGCCTGAAAGTGGTGTGAAGCCCATAGAAGTATCAACACTGTTACCATCTTTAATAGCACATACAGATGCGCCGTTACCTAGGTGAACAGAGATGAAGCTCGATTTTTCGATTGGCTTGTTAACCATCTTCGCAGCTTCACGGCTAACGAAGTAGTGGCTAGTGCCGTGGAAACCGTAGCGACGTACGCCGAAGTCTGTGTATAGCTCTTTTGCGATTGCACCAGTGAATGCACGTTGAGGCATTGTTTGGTGGAAAGCAGTATCAAATACAGCGAACTGAGGTAGAGAAGGGAAAGCTTCAATTGCAGCACGGATACCGATAGCACCTGCTGGGTTATGAAGTGGAGCTAGGTCAGATAGGCTTTCAATTTCGTTCGTTACTTCTTCAGTAATGCGAACCGTTTGAGTGAACTTCTCACCGCCGTGTACGATACGGTGACCGATAGCCACGATATCAGCCGTGAAGCCTAGGTCTTCCATCAGGCCAACCAATTTGCCAATGGCAATTTTGTGGTGGTTATCTTCACCTTGAATGGCAATTTCAGTTTTCTCGCCTTGGAATTTCCAGCTCATACGAGCATCTTCAAGACCAAAACACTCCCCTAGGCCACTTAATACTGCTTCACCAGAAACAGAATCGATTACAGCAAATTTTAGGGATGAACTACCCGAGTTAATAACCAGAACAAACGAATTAGACATTGGATATGGATCCTGTTTCAGTACGAATTGGATGAAGTGTTTACTTCAATTTTAGTTAAGTCCATTATTCAATAATTTTTGAATCTTTCAACTTTTGTTTTGAAAAAATCACTAAATGAACACAATTAAGTTGATCTTGGTCATTAAATTATTTATTTCGAGAGCGGAATTAAAAAATAGTTGAATAAGAAAATTAATGAACAGGTGACGCAAACGAGTGCTCACGTTATTTTTAACTTGATTCAGTTAATTAAAGCGACTCGAACAAATGCAGGTGATCCGCTTGAAAAACAACCACCCTTCCCTGTCGTCTGCTTATCATTACCGATAACTTTTTGCTCGATTTCTCAATTGCTCAGTGTTTGCATCAAAAAGCTCACTGAAGTTGAGAATAGTGATCTGATCTTATTTTGATTGCCTTCGAGCACAACTCTACGAATAGATGCACTGTAACGACGCTTAGATAGCCTTCACTCTTTGTTTCAGCATCTTGTAGCACGTTCTTTTGGTATAGGCTTAGAACGCGATACAGCTAAGTTTTGGCACTAACATTCGTTCTAGGCGCGATGCTTAGTTTCATGGACGAAGCATAGTTACAGGAACGAAGCTTGATTAAAGTAAGTTAGCTACGAATATCGAGCCAACCAAAGCTTAAGTTCAAATAACAGGCACAAAAAAGCCGAGCATTACGCTCGGCTTTTAAATTCAGTGTCTAGACCTAAAGCGTCTAAGCGATAGGTTGATTAACCTTCGTTGCGCTCTGGACGACGACCACGGTTACCACCGCCATTGCCGTTACCATGGCCACGTTCGCCACGGAAGTTACCACGGTGATCGCCACCACGGTTACGGTCGAAACGACGTTCGCCATCACGTCCGCCAGCAGAGTTACCATCGCGAGCACCATCACGGTTGCCACGGTATCCACCACGACCGCCTTCACGGTTACCACCTTCGCGGTTGCCGCCTTCACGGTTACCACGGTAGCCGCCACCATCACGACCGCCACGGTTGCCACCACGGTTGCCATCACGACCGCCGCCGCCACGACGAGGCTCACGGAAGTCATTGAAATCAACAACTACAGCGCCAGCTTCTTTTTGACGAATGCGAAGTTTGCTTAGCTTACCAGCAGTTTCAGAGTTCATTGCTTTTGGCAGTTGAACGTAAGTAGAACCTTGGTCTAGCTTGATAGCACCGATAGAACCTTTAGTTAGGCCAAGTTCGTTTGCTAGTGCGCCAACGATGTCTTTAACCTGAACGCCTTGCTCACGGCCAACTTGTAGTTGGTAAGTATCCCAATCTTGAGTATTGAAGTTGCGACCACCACCGTCACGGCCGTTGTCACGATCTTCACGACGCTCTTTGCGACGGTTCTTATCACGCTCAATAGCAGCGATCATTGGGTCTTCGCCAACGTAGAATAGTGGGCTCTTACCTTGCTGACGCTTAAGAAGCATTGCAGCTAGAGTAGCAGCATCAACTTCTAGAGACTCTTGAAGAGTAGAGATAAGACCTGCAAAGTTTTCTAGTGCTTTGCTTTCTTTCTCAGTTTCAAGTTCAGCGCCAAGCTTAGCAACACGTGCAGCAGCAACTTGGTCACGTAGAGGAAGTTGGATTTCTTCCATTTGAGACTTAGTTACACGCTCGATTGTGCGAAGCATGCGAATTTGGTTAGTGCGAACTAGTAGGATCGCTTTACCTTTACGTCCAGCACGGCCAGTACGACCAATACGGTGGATGTAAGATTCAACATCGAATGGGATGTCGTAGTTGAATACGTGAGTGATACGTGGAACATCAAGACCACGAGCTACAACGTCAGTTGCAACTAGGATGTCGATAACACCTTGTTTGATGTGATCAACAGTACGCTCACGTAGAGACTGAGGAATATCACCGTGCAGTGCAGCAGCTTTGAAGCCACGTGCAGATAGCCAATCAGCTAGACGCTCAGTGTCTTGACGAGTACGTACGAATACGATTGACGCGTCAGTTTCTTCGGTTTCTAGAAGACGAGACATTGCTTCGTCTTTTTCTACGCCTTTAACAACCCAGAAGTTCTGCGCTACTTTATCAACTGTGTGGTTAGTACCAGCAACGTCAACTTTAGCCGGGTTACGTAGGTAACGGTCAACAATAGTCTTAACCATTGGAGGCATAGTTGCAGAGAAAAGTACACGTTGTGCAGATTCTGGAGCTTGCTCTAGGATCCAAGTAACGTCATCTACGAAGCCCATTTTCAGCATTTCATCTGCTTCATCAAGAACAAATGTGTGTGCTTCATCTAGGTGTAGACGGTCACGAGTTAGTAAGTCTTTAACACGACCTGGAGTACCAACAACAATGTGAGCACCGCGGCTTAGAGCACGCATTTGGTCAACAATTGAAGCACCACCGTAGATTTCAATAACTTTAAGACCTTTGATATCACGGCCAAGGTTTTTGATTTCCGCAGCAACTTGAATCGCTAGCTCACGAGTAGGAGCCATGATGATTGCTTGTGGTTTGTGTTGGTTCAGGTTGATTTTGTTAAGTAAAGGCAGAGAGAATGCTGCTGTTTTACCAGTACCAGTCTGTGCTTTACCTAGTGCGTCACGGCCTTCAAGAAGAAGAGGAATAGCTGCTGCTTGGATTGGAGTCGGAGAAACGAAACCCATGCTATCAAGAGCTGAAAGAATGTTATCGTTTAGGGCTAATTCATTAAATTGAATTACAGATTCGGACATTGGGATCCCACTATATATAAGTAAACAAAAGGTCCCGGGAGCTCTATCAATTCCAATACTGATCCAATCAGATACTGATTCCATTCAGAGTTACGAAGCAGTAATAAAACACTTCAAGCCATTAGGGACGTCTAAGGGAGGCGGATTATTCCCTAAATGCATAAAAAAATCCAGAAAAAATTGAAATACATCACATATTTTTCGCTTTTACATCAATACTGGTTATCATATCGTCAAAACTTGATGAATATCTCGTCACAGCACCCATCTCCTAGCAAATTGACCTAGTTAAATAAGAGGGCAATTAATTAACGCTCACTTCGCCTTTAAGTAGTAATCAAGCCTCGCAATGATTATAGTGTGCTCAATTGTCCTCGATAGATAAAAGTCAAAATGTTTCAAGATAATCCTCTACTCGCTCAGCTCAAGCAGCAAATCCAAGAAACCCTCCCTAAAAAGGAAGGTACCATCAAAGCCACTGAAAAAGGTTTTGGTTTTCTCGAAGTTGATAGCAAAACAAGCTTCTTTATCCCGCCTCCGTACATGAAGAAATGTGTGCACGGTGACAAGGTGATTGCCATCATTCGCACAGAGAAAGAGCGCGAAGTAGCAGAGCCTGAGGAATTGGTTGAACAAGGTCTTACTCGCTTTATTGCACGAGTTAAGCTTTTCAAAGGCCGATTGAACGTTGTTCCTGATCACCCGCAGCTCAAAAAACTGCAACTTAAAGCGAAAGCAATGAAGGGTCTAAACCCTGAAACGCTTAAAGAAGGTGACTGGGTTGTTGCTCATATCGTTCAACACCCATTAAAAGATGACAATGGTTTCTTGGCTCAGATCTCTGAGAAAATCACAGACGCTGACGACAAGATTGCACCTTGGTGGGTAACGCTGGCACAAAACGATCTACCAAACAGCGAGCCTGAAGGCATCGACAACTGGCTAATCAACGATGACGCCGATCTTGAACGTGTAGACATGACGCACGTCCCTTTTGTGACTATCGATGGCGAAAGCACAAAAGATATGGATGACGCGCTTTACGCGAAGAAGAAAGAGAACGGTGATTTTGAACTGACTATCGCAATTGCTGATCCAACGGCTTACATCTCTCCAGATGATGCGATGGATAAAGTGGCACGCGAGCGCGGTTTCACTATCTACCTTCCTGGTCGCAACATCCCAATGTTGCCTCGTGATCTTGCTGACAACCTATGTTCACTGATCGAGAACGAAGTTCGTCCTGCACTTTGCTGCACAGTAACGGTATCTAAAGATGGCGTTATCGGTGATGACATTAACTTCTTCGCTGCAAACATCAAATCTCATGCTCGTCTTGCTTACGACAACGTATCAGACTGGCTAGAAACAGGTGCATCAGAGAAATGGCAACCATCAGAAGAGATTGCTGCAATTGTTTCTGATCTTCACCAATTTGCTCAAGCACGTTCAGCATGGCGCTCAGCAAACGCTGTTGTGTTCCCAGATCGCCCTGACTACCGCTTTGAACTGAGCGAAGATAACGATGTTGTCGCTATCCACGCTGACATGCGTCGTAGCGCAAACAAGCTGGTTGAAGAATCAATGATCAGCGCGAACATCTGTGCGGGCCGAGTACTAAAAGAGAGCTTCAACCAAGGTGTGTTTAACTGCCATTCTGGTTTCAAGGCTGAGAAAATCTCCGACGTTCTTGAACTGGTAAACCCGCAAGCGGAAACGCCGTTCACTGAAGAGCAAATCATTTCTCTAGAAGGTTTTGCTACTCTACGTCGTTGGTTAGGTTCTTTAGATAACAGCTACTACGACAACCGTATTCGTAAATTCCAAGCGTATAGCGAGATCAGCAATGAGCCTGCACCGCACTACGCGATGGGATTAGATATTTACGCAACTTGGACTTCTCCAATTCGTAAATATGGCGACATGATTAACCACCGTATGCTTAAAGCACACATCTTAGGTAAAGCGCCAATTCAAACACCAGATGAAACTATCGGTGATGAACTTGCCCTGCACCGCCGTCACCACGGCATGGCTGAGCGTAATGTTGGCGATTGGTTGTATGCTCGCACTCTAGCCAATGCTCCAGCAGAAGAAACTCGTTTCCAAGCTGAGATTTTCGATATTAACCGTGCAGGTATGCGTGTACGTTTACTTGAAAATGGTGCTGCTGCATTTATCCCTGGATCTCTCATTCTTAATAATAAAGAAAGAATAGAGTGCAACGGTGATATGGGTACTGTATCTATCGATAAAGAAATGGTATACAAACTGGGAGACGTTTTAGAAGTAGTTCTCTCTGAAGTTAATCAGGAAAACCGTAACTTAGTAGCAAAACCTACTCAAGTATTTGCGGACTTGCCTAGCGAGCCTGAAACGACAAACGAAACCGAAGCTTAAAGGCTTTAACAGCTACAGCTTTCAAGGTTACGGCTTTCAAGGTCAAAGCTATCAAGGTCAAAAGCTTCAAAGGTTCACTTCTAAAGGCGCTAATTATTAGCGCCTTTTTTGTAAATGTCTCATGCTTAAACAATACTTAAAAAAAACAATCAATAAGCAATCAATTTACAACGTCAAAGAAGCTCACTATGTCATCAATCACAGTTACTCAGTTCAGAAACTTCATTCCCAGGAGACGAGAACGTTATCCTGCCTCTAAAAACGGTATCTTTATAGTGTCGAAAGGCAGCATTTCTTTTGTGTTGCCCAATGGTACTCAAGCCTCGTTGCAAGCGGGAGATTTCACCCTTTACAATTCTGGTCAGATTAAAGACATCACGGTTAACACTGAAAATGGCGAATTCAGCGCAACCTGCTTAGATTTTGATTTGGCTATCTTTCAAAAGTTCATTAATCAGTTCAGCGATTTAGAGTCCGCTCGAATCCCAGACAAGTACATTAAGTTCAATCAAACGGATACTGAGCTCTGTCAGTTGAAAGATCTCATCATGTCACTGGCCAACTCTTCTTCTCAGAATGACTACGCACTCACTCAATTAGGCTTAAGTTTGCTGTCTTTGATGGTGGAACAGTACCCAGCTCTATTGGCTATTATTGCTCGAGCTTCAAGGTTAACCGTGACCCAAAGAGTCATTCATTACATCGAGCAAAACATTGAAAACAATATCTCTTTGGATACGCTCGCCAGTTACATGGGAATGTCACCGGCTACGCTTAAACGTCGCTTATCGGCTGAAGATCTGTCGTTCTCAAACTTATTAAAGATAAAACGTATTGCTCATGCAGCCACTCAGCTAAGAACATCGGATAAGTCGATCACTCAAATCGCGTATGAGTCAGGCTTTAAAAGTGCCGCTCACTTCAGCACGGCCTTTAAAACGTATCACGGAAAAACACCAAAAGACTTCCGATCGCTAGTGGCACAAGCACAACTGCAGAGCGTAAAGCCGCAAGTTTAAAGAAACAAAGCGATAGATTGATGTGGACGTCTTAGTTGGGAACTGGTGTAAACCAAGTGGCTTCAATATTAAGCCACTTGGGTGTGGGATGAGATGATTTGGCTTTGGGATTCAGTGGTTGAGTTTTGATACTCATTGATTCAGCTTTGCGAGCAGGCCACCAGCAAACGTGAAAACAGAGTGACTATGACCAGAAGTACGATTTAGGGTCTTTTTCTATTTCCGCCAAAATAGCATCAAGATCCTTCGATTTAGGAAGGTACGGATACGGCCCCCAATTCACAGAGTCGGTTTCGACATCCCCTTCAAGCGGCACCATCACTAACCAACAAGACAGCGACTCATCAAAAGTCACGCAGACGATCTCGTTTGTATAATCACTGTGAGATGAGTCGAGTAGATAATGCGCCTGAGAAAACAGCACACCACCCTCACACTCTTCATATAGGGATTTGCCTAGCTCGACAGGTAAACTTCGATTTCGAGATGTACAGAGCCTCTCGGCCCCAATTAAAAGACGATTCAGCTCGATATGAATGACGGACATAACACCCCTTGTAACTTCATAGAAACTTCATAGAAACTTCTAAGTAGTGAATTCCTCTACTTAGCTTAGGACTCAACAAACATTTTAGCGAACAAGCGTAATCAAAATACCGGCCCTGCTCCCAGAAACGAATCTTGCTTTCGGAAACCCAGAAAGCTACGACTCATCAAGCGAACAGCTATACATCGAGAGTATGGAATTTCACAAAAGTGTCATATAACCGACCTATCATATACGACAAATGTTATTAACTAGGAGTTGTTTATGTTACGAGTCGCGCTTGCCTCTCTTTTATCCTTAGCCCTGTCTTCTCATGCTGCTTTAGCACAAGAAACCACTATTTCGGGCTCCACTTCAGTATCACGAGTGATGGATGTATTAGCTGAGGAGTACAACAAGACTCACCCTGATAACTATATTGCGGTTCAGGGCATTGGTTCTACAGCAGGTATTACCATGGTTAATAAAGGTGTCTCTGACATCGGTATGAGCTCGCGTTATTTAACCGACCGCGAACAAGACGAGAAGTTGAAGGTATTTCCAATTGCCTTTGACGGCCTAGCTGTAGTAACTAACCGCTCAAACGCTGTAAGCAACGTTACACGTGAGCAGCTGTTCGATATCTACAAAGGCAAAATCACGAACTGGAAAGCTGTGGGTGGCGCAGATCAGCCTATCGCAGTTGTCACTCGCGAAGCGTCTTCTGGCTCACGCTATAGCTTCGAAAGCTTGCTTGGTTTAACGAAGATCATTAATGACCGTCTAGTGTCTGACATCAACCCAAATAACTTGGTTGTAAACAGCAACAGCATGGTTAAAACGATTGTTAACCATAACCCACACGCGATTGGTTTTATCTCTGTTGGTTCAATCGACCGTTCGATTAAAGCAATTACATTTGAAGGCGTAGAGCCAACATCTAAGAACATTGCTAACCACAGCTATGAATTGGCTCGCCCATTCTTGTTGCTGCACAAGACAGACTCAGTTTCTGACGAGAGCAAAGACTTCATCAAGTTCGTGAAGTCAAAGCAAGGGCAAGACCTTATCGAAGAGTACGGCTACACTCGCATTAAATAAGTGAGTGAGTTTTATCTTATGAAAAAAAAGAGAGAGCATTAAGCTCTCTCTTTTTTTTGGAATCTATATGGTTCGTTTAGAAGTGAAGTTGAATCACTGAAACGATCACAGCGCCAGGACGACGAATACCTTCGATTTCGACGCGAATTTCGCGTTCAATCTCTAGGCCTTTCTTAATTGGCGTTACTTTTGTTAACGTACTTTTAGCACGAACATTACTGCCCGATTTAACAGGGTATGGGAAACGTACTTGGTTAAGACCAATGTTTACGACCATCTTCGCTGTTGGGAATTGAGACTTGTCAGGGTCAACACTGTCAGTCAATCGAGGAAGCAGAGATAAAGTTAAAAAACCATGTGCGATGGTTGTTTTGAACGGAGAGTCTGTTTCCGCTTTTTCAGGCTCAGTGTGAATCCACTGCATATCTTCAGTAACAAGGCCGAACTGGTTAATACGGTCTTGACTTACATTGATCCAGTCGCCAGTATGGATGACTTCACCGATCTGTTGATTAAGCTCATCAAACACAAGTTGTGCTTCTGGCTTAAGTACGATCGGCTGTTCCACCGGCATCTCTGGTGCATCTTCATTGACAGCAGGTTTGTGGTGATCACGAACCCACGCAAAAAAATGGCTATTTTGCGTACGATTAAGAAAGTCGCCCCAGTAATCTCTAAGAGCTGGAGACATCCATTGCATAAACTCTGAGTGTTGCGAAGACATGCTATCGCCTCGGTGTTTAAATAAATCAATGACTTTCATAAGAACCTCAATGCACAAAAAATTTCAATATAACTTCGTAATTTTGAAACACTTCACACTATTGTGCAAATGTTTTCGAGCATACAACCGTTAGCTGAACCTTGTTAAAATCATATTAAACATATACTTACCAATAAAACATCATTTTATTACAAAACCCAAATTAGAGTGTTAGCTCTATCACATGACAAACATTTGTTTATATAAAAGGCGTTTTTATTCATAAGTGGAATAAAAAAAGGCTTAGCGCAATGCTAAACCTTAGTTTTTACAAGGAATTAGTTTTCCGAGGGTTGGTCTTGTAAGAGACGAATCTTACAAGACACTCAATCCTCTATTCGTCATCAAGCGGAACCAGCTTGGTATTACCACCGTGTGCTTTCTCACGCTTACGTTGCACGAATGCGTAGAAGCCAGGGATTAGGAACGTACCCGCCAGTAATACACATAACAGGCCGCCGATCAGTGAAATACCCAGAGAGTTCTGACTCACGTGACCTGCGCCCGCAGCGAAGATAAGCGGGAAGATACCTAAGATGAACGACCAAGACGTCATGTTCACAGCACGGAAACGCAGTGTACCGCCCTTCACCGCTGCATCTTCAATCGGTGCGTCTTTCTCTTCACGCTCTACCTTTGCGAATTCCACAATCAAGATTGCGTTCTTCGCGGCCAAGGCTATCAAGAGAACCAAACCTATTTGTGCATAAAGGTTCAGCGGAGTGCCCGTTAGATTCAATGCCAAGAAGGAGCCTAAGGTTGCGACAGGTACCACGAGGATAATCGCAATCGGAATTGTCCAACTCTCGTATTGAGCCACCATAAACAGGTAGATGAAGATCAGAGCCAGTGCGAAAGCAAAGATCGCTTGGTTACCTGCTAGTACTTCTTGGTAAGCCATGCCTGTCCATTCGTACTGATACCCCTGAGGCAATACTTCTGCAGCTACGCGTTCCATTGCCGCAATCGCATCACCACTTGAGTAACCTTCTGCAGGTTGACCTTGAATCACGGCACTGCGGTACATGTTGTAACGCCATGCTACATCTGGTTCGAAGATCTGATCGTAAGTCACCAATGTGCTTAACGGGATCATCTCGCCATTAGACGAACGAACGTGGAATCGTTGTAGGTCGTCCATGCTGCTACGGTGTTCACTGTCAGCTTGCATGGTTACGCGGAAGTTCTTACCAAACATGGTGAAGTCGTTCACGTACAACGAACCAAGGTTACCTTGTAGTGTTTGGAAAATTTCCGACAACGGAATACCTAATTGCTGCGCTTTCTCACGGTCAATATCGACATAGTAGTGAGGTACGTTCGCACGGAAAGTACTGAATGTGTGTGAAATCTCAGGCTGTTTGCTCGCCTCAGCTATCACGTCATTCATCACCATAGCAAGATCAGTACGGCTTCGGCCTAGCGTATCTTCAAGTACAAACTCGAAACCAGACGCGGCCCCCATGCCCGGAACTGCAGGAGGCCCCATCGCAAACACGACAGCTTGAGGAAGTTCAGTCGCAGCACGACCATTAATACGCTGTGAGATAGCCTGAGCAGAGTGTTGACCATCCAGTGCATTACGCATGTCCCAATCGTGAAGCTTGATGAACATTGACGCACCATTCGACGCAGAAGCGCCCGTCATAAATGCGTAGCCGTTAACCAGTGTTACGCCATCAACACCCGGCTCTTGTTCAACCATTTCAAGCAGCTGCTTAGTCACTTCTTCGGTTCGAGACAAGGATGCCGCGTCAGGAAGCTGAACGTTAACCAGCAAAATGCCTTTATCTTCTTGAGGTACAAACGCCGTAGACGTTGTCTTCGCAAAATAAGTCACAGCCGCCAAAGCCACAAAGAAGAAAGTGAACAGCAGAACGCCTTTCTTAACTAAGAAGCCAGCCACTTGACCGTATTTGTTAGTAACAGACTCTAGACCACGGTTAAATGCTTGGTACCAACGCGCCGTGTTACCACCACCCTGCTTAAGAACCAGTGAACACAATGCAGGTGATAGCGTTAATGCGTTAATTGAAGAGATAACAACCGCGATACAGATAGTCAGAGCGAACTGACGGTACATGATGCCAGTAATACCAGGAAGCATTGCAACAGGGATGAATACCGCAAGTAGAACCAAGGTCGACGTAATGATCGGCCCCGTTACTTCTTTCATCGCAATAAGCGTGGCTTTACGCGGTGAAATGGTTGGGTCTTTAGCCATTGTGGTATCAACGTTCTCGATAACCAAGATCGCATCATCTACTACGATACCAATCGCTAGTATCAAACCAAACAGGGTTACCGTGTTGATGGTGAAACCCGTCATCTGCATGATGGCAAACGTACCAATCAAAGATACCGGAATCGCAACTACAGGAATCAAGGTTGCACGCGCACTACCCAAGAACAGGTACGTTACCGCAATAACCAGCAAGATGGCTTCGATTAAGGTCTTTACTACCCCTTTGATCGACTCAGCAACAAACAGTGTAGTGTCGTAACTTGCTTCATACGCCACGCCTTCTGGGAAGTTCTTGCTTAAGTTTTCCAGCATCGCCATCACAGCTTTGCCACTTTCCAGCGCGTTAGCGTCTGATTGAAGTGACAGCGTTACGATCGACGCATCTTGACCACGGTATTTACCATTACCGTCGTAGAACTTTTTACCAAGCTCAACACGTGCAATGTCTTTTAAGTAAACCGTTGAACCGTCTTGAGTTGCACGAAGAACAACATTTTCAAACTCATCAGCTGTTTCTAATCGGCCTTTTGTTACCAAGTTGAACTGCACTTCTTGTGCGTTGTTATAAGGTGCAGCACCAATACGGCCTGCAGCAACTTGAACGTTCTGCTCTGCCAACGCGCGATTCACGTCTGAAGTGGTGATATTGAGGTTAGCCATTTTCTCAGGATCTAACCAAACACGCATCGCGTATTCACCACCACCCAACACGTTAACTTCACTGATGCCCTTCACACGAGCCAGCTGATCTTTAATGTTCAAGTTCACGTAGTTGATCAGGAATTGGTCGTTGTACTCACCGTTTGGCGAGTAGAAGTTCAATACCATCAACAGGTCAGGAGAACGCTTCTTAACCGTTACACCCACCATTCGAACTTCTTGCGGAAGCTTCGATTCGATTTGAGCAACTCGGTTCTGAACGTTGACCTGAGCCATATCTGGGTCAGTACCAACATCAAAGGTCACATTAAGGTTGTATGAACCATCGTTAGCGCTTTTAGAAGACATGTAGATCATATCTTCAACGCCGTTAACCGACGTTTCTATGGGGTCGGCTATCGCCTGTTCCACCACTTCAGCACTTGCGCCCGTGTAGAATGCCGACACACTGACCGACGGTGGACTAATTTTTGGATATTCAGCCACTGGCAAGATAGCGAGAGAAATCGCACCCGCCAGCGTTAAGATTATGGATATAACAAGGGCGAACTTAGGCCTTTGAATAAAGAAACGACTTAACATAAATAAGCCCCTTACTCAGCTTTTTCAGCAGCAGGTTGAATGCGAACGGACATACCATTACGTACACGCTGTAGGCCTTGAGTGATGACTGCGTCGTTTTTCTCTAATCCAGAATGAACAATCACACCACCTTCAACCTGACGACCCATTTCGATGTTTCTGCGCTCAGCAACGGGTTCGGCTTCTCCTTCAACTAATACCATCACGAAGTCGCCTTCGAGGTCGGTTTGCACTGCACGACGAGGAATAGTCACAACATCAATAGGTTGTTTTTCACGTAGATCAACGCGAACGTGTTGGCCTGGAAGTAGTTGCTGATTCGGGTTATCAGCAATCGCACGCATCGCGATCGTACCAGTATTAAGGTTGATACGGTTGCCCAAGAAGTCAAGCTGACCTAGATGTTCGAACGCTTCACCGTTCTCAAGCATGATCTGAACTTCAACACCTGCAGAGTCGCTGCTGCCATCGCCTTCGATGCGGTCCATACCCAGCTCAATACGCTCACGCTCACTGATGCTGAACGATGCATGGATTGGGTCTAGGCTAACCAAAGTTGTCAGAACACCTGAAGACGGTGAAACTAGGTCACCTTTACTTACTTTAGTGTCACTGATTCTTCCAGAGAAAGGCGCGATAATTTTGGTGTGAGAAAGTTGGACATTCGCGGCGTTTAACTGAGCTTGGCTTGCTTCTAACTGTGCTTGAGAACCTAATAGGTTTGCCGTTAATGCATCAAATTCAGATTGAGAAATACTGCCCTTAGGAAGTAGGTTCTTACCACGATTGAAATCAAGTTCGGCTTTTTTAAGGTTGGCATTCGCTTGAGCAACAGCCGCTTTCGCGCTTGCTACTTCTGCTTCAAATGATGAAGGCTCAATTGAGTAAAGCAATTGCCCCTTCTCGACCATTTGGCCTTCTTTGAAATGGCGGCTTTGCAGGTAGCCAGAAACTTGTGCAGTAATTGCCGTGTCTTCAACGGCTTCAATACGACCGATGTACGACTTACTTTGTTGGTGAGAAACGACGCTAACATCCTGTACAGCTACGAGAGGTAAAGGCGCTTGCTTGGCATTCTGAGCATCTTGCCCACATCCAGCAAGAATAAGAGAGCTTGCAAGAGCAGTAAGGATCAACTTTTTACGCATGGTTATACCGTCACTTATTAGTATTTGAACAGCATAAAAGTTACGTAACACAATTGCTTCAAATGTCCGAGGAATATCAATTATAACTGGCCAAAGTGTATCAATATGTTAATTGAAACCAAGTGCTTATAAAGTGATTACAAACACGCTACAATTCCTAAGTAAATCAATCTCTCAGCTTTTGTTCTCTATGGATATTGTCTAACATAATGTATTGTCAGACAGATAAGCATTCACATTTAATTGTTAAGGAATTCTCATGATTTCAAAATGGGCTAAACGTTTCTATCAAATGGCGGAATTGGTCGGTTCTTGGAGTAAAGATCCTTCAACTCAAGTCGGCGCCGTAATCACTAAGCACAACCGCATTGTTTCTGTTGGTTTTAATGGCTACCCACATGGCGTGTCTGATAGTGCGGATACTGATGACAGAGAGATGAAGTACCTCAAGACACTTCACGCTGAAGAAAATGCGATCTTATTCGCCAAGCGTGATTTGGACAGCTGTGAAATCTGGGTGACTCACTTCCCTTGCCCAAACTGCGCAGCGAAAATCATCCAAACCGGTATTTCTGCGGTTCACTGCCCAGAGCAAAGTGAAGACTTTCTTTCTCGCTGGGGAGACAAAATCAAAGTGAGCCAAGATATGTTTGAACAAGCTGGTGTACAAGTCGATTGGTTGCCACTGGCTGACCTAGATTAAACGAACAGATAGTTAGAACAAAAAAGCCGAGAGTCGATATTATCGCTCTCGGCTTTCTTTTGTTTGGGGCTCAGCGGACTGCAGGATTAAGCACTGACAGGAAATGCTTCAGCGTATGCTTCCATGAAATCTTTACGAATCTCTTGCTCTAGATGAACCGCCTTCTCGGTTGGACAGAAAATCATAAAATGGACTTCTTGCTCACCTGTCGAACTGCTTGTGATATGGATGTGAGGCTCAGAACCCGGAAGGTCAACACCAGCGTGCTTTTCGATCACACCGTTGTAACGGCGAGCAACATCGATAAACTCTTCGCAATGCTCTTCAATTTTCACAATAAGACCCGACAGCATAGGGTATAGGTTTACAAAGTCTTTCACCGTCACAAAAAAGTTATGATAAACATAACGCTTCATGAAGTTGAGGTTCTTAACCGGATAAGTGAAGAACATGCTATTAGGCAGCGTGGCTGTCTTGCCAGTGAAGTGATATTGCCCATGATACAAATCGATTTCTTGAATCACGGTCGCCATCAGATTGTGCTCAATCACTTCACCGCTGATTTTACCCACTTCGATCCAGTCGCCAATTCTAAATGAACGAGAACTCGCACGCTGAATAGAACCGGTGAAACACAAAATGATCTCTTTTGAAGCCACTACTATCGCAACAGCAATGGCCGTGACAGATAGCGCAAACTCGCTGATTTCGGATTTCCACAGCACAAATAACGTCACAACAATAATCGCGAATGTGCCGTTTTTGGTTCGTGACATCCAGTTACGTTGGTCTTCACTAAGGAAAGCAACATCACCTCTTATTTGAGATAAGGTGATTCGGCGAATGATTAAAATAATAGTGATAATCAACGCACTAAAAATAAACTTATGAGCGAGTAGAAAATCAATTACTTGCCACACTTTTTCCATTACTTATTCCTTAGCATTACAACGACGAGCTTTACAACGATTAGCGGAGACTTCGCTATGAAAAAGCGCTCAAAAATAGAGCGCTTTTTTACGTGCCTAAATCAGCTATTGGTAAGGCTATCATTTTATCTTGGCAGAAGTAATAAATTGGCCAAAAGTTTCACACCAAATCACAACCGTATTAAATCGATTAAGATCAGTACCTTCGGGAAGCTCAACCATAAAGCGGTCGAATGTTTTCACATCTCCGACTCTCAATAACTCGTTCTTGCTGTCATTGAAAGCGTGCTCGGTTTCAATGAACTTAGGCGAGAGATAAACCTTGTAATCAGGTCCCGGCGCCAATTCACCTTCAAAAGCGATCGCACTTTCGGATACTGAGACGATGCCTTCTCCCCAGTGCAAGAAGTCACTGTCTTGTCGATCTTTAGTGAACTCGCCCGTGTAGATAGCCTGCTCACTGATCGCTTCAACAGAACTTGAGGAAGGAGAATCAGGCTCAATCAAGATAGGTAATGCGTAAACACCCAGCCCAAAACCAAAAGCACCCACGGCTAAGTGGGTGCAAAGTAAAACTAACTTTTTCATTGCGTACTCCCTTATGCTTAAAGAGAGTATTATTGAATACTCTCAAAAAAACAAAGAGATATCGAGCTAAAGGCCGCTATTTTTGGTAGTGAACGGCTGTGCGTTGTGACAGTTCAACAATCACTTTAACCGCTTGCTCCATGCCTTGAATGGTAATGAACTCATGAATACCGTGGAAGTTGTAACCGCCAGTAAAGATATTCGGACATGGTAGCCCCATGAAAGATAAGCGAGCACCGTCTGTACCACCTCGGATTGGTTTAACCATTGGCTCGACATTGCACTCAATCATCGCCTGCTTGGCCAATTCAATAATATGTTGATGCGGTTCAACCATCTCTTTCATGTTGAAGTAGCTATCGGTTAGCACCAGCTCAACACGGCCTTTCTCAAGGCGCTCATTCAGCTCATCGACTTTCTGCTGCATGAATGCTTTACGCGCTTCTACACCCTCACGTTCAAAATCACGGATGATGTATCCCAGTTCAGAGCGAGCCACACCCATTTCCGCCGATTTCAGGTGGTAGAAGCCTTCATAACCTTCTGTGCACTCTGGTGTTTCTTGCGCAGGCATCATCAATTGGAATTGCGCTGCAATGTTCATCGAGTTCACCATTTTATCTTTTGCGGTGCCCGGGTGAACGTTCACGCCATGACAGATAACATCGGCGCTCGTGGCATTGAAGTTCTCAAATTCCAACTCCCCTACTGGGCCACCATCGATGGTGTACGCCCACTCGGCGCCAAATTTTTCAACGTCAAACAGGTTCGCACCGCGACCAATCTCTTCATCCGGCGTGAAACCAATGCAGATGTCGCCGTGTTTGATGTCTGGATTCGCTTTCAGGTAAGCAATTGCACTGATGATTTCAGCGATGCCCGCTTTGTTGTCGGCACCAAGCAGAGTTGTGCCGTCAGTCGTAATCAGGTCGTGACCATGTAAAGAATCAAGATCTGGATACTGGCTTGGGTTCAAACTCTCGCCACTTTCCCCTAATTCAATCGTTCCACCTCGGTAATCTTTAATCACTTGTGGTTTCACGTTGGCGCCTGATGCGTCAGGAGCGGTATCCATGTGCGCCACAAAGCCAATCGCAGGCACATCGTAATCGACATTCGACGGCAGTTTCGCCATCAAGTATCCATTGTCATCTAAAGACACATCAACTAAGTCTAATGCCACCAATTCTAACTTTAAGGCTTCAGCAAAGGTAATTTGACCCGGTGAACTTGGGCATTGCTGATTAGAAGGATCGGATTTGGTATCAAAAGTAACGTAATTCAGAAAACGTTCTACAAGCTTTTCCATAATTCATCTCACCATGGATTAAGTAATTGATTTACTGACTTAATTATTATGTCGATAAGTGATACATCGTTAAATAAATACGAGCACAGAGTCAGTAGCGAGGGTTTTCATCTTACGCCCCTGACCATGTATGTAATTGCTCTAAATCATTATTGTGCGAAATTAGATGCGCTTCCTATACTTGAAAACAGAGGGTTTCGTCAGTTCAACATTGCATACGGATGATAAGAGATCGCTTTGTACGCATTCTACGCCCTCCGCTCTCAGCCTAACAAAAGTACAAAGTGGATGATGATCACAATTTATCCTTGATGCAGAATCTGTCATACGTTACACGGAGACACAGTTATGACGATTAATAAATATTTCATTTTCTCTCCTCAAGCCTCTGAGGAAACGCTTCGACCAGTATTAACTGAGAAAGAAGTTCAAAGGCAGGAAGCTCTAAGACAGGCGCAGATCCAGGGTGGATTAGACACAAACGCGACCTCGTAACTCAATGAATACCTAGCACTATTAAGACCCCTATAAAAAAGCTCTACGCTCTATCCGGTAGAGCTTTTTTTATTTTTGATCTGTTCTCCTCTCCCCCACTCCCAAACAAGCTGAACATTAAACCTTCGCTCATTGCTTGTTGTTCTTCACTTCTCGATCACCAATTGGCTCATAGTTTCTCGCGAATGTATTTTCACGCATTGCACACACTAGCTTGCAGCGCTGAGAAATGACTCACTAAACTCCCCGATGCCATACCTTGTCGTGTCATTTTGTGCTAATAATTCATATTCGTTTTCATTCCTCACTCGCCCTCTTTTCAAAACTATAATGCGAGTACCAGAGAACCTAACCACAGGAACCCCGAATTCAATGGAATATTCAAAGCTAGGAAGTAGTCAAATTCCCGTTTCCCGTATCTGTCTTGGCAGCATGACTTGGGGGCTACAAAATACGCAGCAGCAAGCCGACCAACAGATCGAATACGCATTAAGCCAAGGTATTAACTTTATCGATACTGCAGAGATGTACGCGGTTCCACCTTCTCCAGATACCTACGGAAAAACAGAAGCGATCATTGGTAACTGGTTATCGCGTAACCCACAGCGTCGACAAGAGTTGATCATTGCGAGCAAAATTGCCGGGCCAGGGCTTCCTTGGGTTCGAGATGGCGGCCCGATAACGGGTGAAGCGGTGATCGCAGCCGTTGACGCATCATTAAAACGCCTACAAACAGACTATATCGACCTTTACCAACTTCATTGGCCAAATCGTACAACGCCTCACTTTGGTAAGCATTTCCCGAATCACATTCGATTCAGTGATATTGACCGAAAGCAGCATGAAGCTGAGATGTTGGAAATCCTACAAGCACTGGCAAGCTGCATTAAGGCGGGGAAAATTCGCCATGTCGGGCTTTCAGATGATTCTACTTGGGGCATTAACACTTACCTCAAGCTGAGTGAAAAACACGATTTGCCACGTATGGTTTCGATTCAGAATGAATTTAGCCTACTGCACGCAAAAGACTGGCCATATCTGATTGAGAACTGTGTGCATGAAGATGTAGCTTACCTGCCATGGTCACCTTTAGCTGCAGGCATGTTGAGTGGAAAGTACATTGATGGCGCAAGACCGGAAGGCAGCCGTTGGACTTACATGCAACGTAAAGGCATTTTCCGTGACACTGAATCTGCCAACGAAGCGGTTAAAGGCTATGTTGAAGTAGCAAACGCTCATGGATTTACTCCGAGCCAACTGGCATTGGCATGGTGTAATCAAGTTGATGGGGTGACGTCCACCATCATCGGTGCAACGACCATGGAGCAATTAAAAGAGAACGTAGCCGCTTTTAGTAAACCGCTATCAGAAGAGATCCTGACTGATATCAACACAGTATTTAAACGCTATCCTGCTCCGTATTAGGCTGTCAGTTCAGCTTAACTTAGGTGAGTAAATCCCATAAGAGCGCGCTATTTAGTGCGCTTTTCTTTTTTAAGTGAGTTGCTTTTGCTTTTTATGTAGATCGCATTGAGTCATCACGCTTTTGGTTCGCTAACCTTTGCTCTATAATGCGCGGGCTTATATCTAGGATAAAAACATGATTTCAAAAAACCAATTAAAACTCCTTCGTGCTTTGGGCCAAAAGAAACAACGTAAAGCCCACGGCCTGTTTCTAGTTCAAGGTGAAAAGAACGTTCTTGAGCTGTTCAATAGTGACTTAGTGGTGAAGAATGTCTTTGCTACCGCTGATTTCTTATCTGAAAATCATGCTTCACTGATTGAGTTTGATTGTGTTGAAGCCTCGCTGGATGATCTAACCAAAGCAAGTACTTTGGTGAGTAACAATGCCGCGATTGCAGTTGTTGAGATCCCAACGTTTGAACTACCAGAAGCAACAGGACTGATGATTGCGCTTGATGGCGTTTCAGACCCTGGCAACCTAGGTACGATTATTCGCGTAGCAGACTGGTATGGCATCAAGCATATCGTTGCGAGCAGTGATTGCGCAGACCCATACAACCCTAAAACTATCAGCGCGACTATGGGCAGCTTTGGCCGAGTACACGTAAGTCAAACTGACTTACCAGCTTACTTAGAGCAAGCGAATCTACCGGTTTACGGTGCATTTTTGGAAGGCGAAAGTGTTCATAAGACTGACTTCACTGCAAATGGCATTTTGCTGATGGGCAGCGAGTCTCACGGTATTCGTGAACACGCCGCTAAATACGTGACAGATAAGATTACGATTCCAGCATTCGGTGGCGCAGAGTCTTTGAACGTTGCAATGGCGACTGGCATCATTCTCGACAACATGCGTCGTCAGCACAGCTAGACCTCTAAGCTAACTAGCTAATCGACAGTGTTCAGATATTAAAAAAGGCGTATTGATTAAATCAGTACGCCTTTTTATTTGAGTTCTTTTCAACAATTACTTTTCTAGCATTGCCAACTTATCACACACACCATTCCACTTTTCAGCGTCATCCATTGGTGCTTTTACTTCCGTTTGCACAGGCCAAATCTCAGCGAGCTCTGCGTTCACTTCGATGAAGATCTTTTGATCTTCTGGCAGTTCGTCTTCTTGGAAGATCGCTTGAGCATCACATTCAGGTACACATAAACCACAATCGATACATTCGATCGGGTTAATTACCATGAAGTTTGGGCCTTCATGGAACGCATCTGCGGGACACACTGCCACACAGTCTGTGTATTTACATTGAATACAATTATCGCCTACGACAAATGCCATGATGCTCTGCTCTATAAGTTAGTCAAAATTGAAGAATGGGGATAATACTCATCCCAAAGCAAAATTCAACATCATACGGCTCTAATATCGTGTCTATTTGCTCCATGTTTCCAAATTAGTATGACAGATAAATCAATTTCTCGTAAAATGCGCGCCATTGTGAGCTTATCGCTTCTTTGAACATCAGCGTTTCCATCAAACTCTGTATTAAGAAACGATCTAGCTAAGACACCTATAAAAACGAGACATCGAAATGATACGTTTAACCGAAATTAAACTCCCACTAGACCATGAAGAGTCTGCTATTCAAGACGCTATTGAAGCGAAACTTGGTATTAACTCTGATCAGGTACTCTCTTTTAATATCTTTAAACGTGGCTACGATGCTCGTAAGAAATCAAAGATCTTACTTATCTACACGCTTGACGTTCTCGTTGAAAACGAAGCTGAGTTGTTAGAACAATTCATTAGCGACCCGCACGTAAAAGTGACTCCTGATATGGAGTACAAGTTTGTTGCTAAAGCGGTTGAGAACCAAACTGAGCGCCCTGTGGTTATCGGTTTTGGCCCATGTGGTCTATTCGCTGGCCTAGTGCTTGCTCAAATGGGTTTCAACCCAATCATCGTTGAGCGTGGTAAAGAAGTTCGTGAGCGTACGAAAGATACCTTTGGTTTCTGGCGTAAGCGTACGCTGAACACAGAATCAAACGTACAGTTTGGTGAAGGCGGCGCAGGTACTTTCTCTGACGGTAAGCTGTACAGCCAAGTTAAAGATCCAAAGCACTACGGCCGTAAAGTAATTGAAGAGTTCGTTGCTGCGGGTGCACCAGAAGAAATTCTATACGTAAGTAAGCCGCACATCGGTACCTTTAAACTGGTTACCATGATCGAAAAGATGCGCGCTTCTATCATTGAACTTGGTGGCGAAATCCGTTTCAGCACTCGTGTTGACGACGTTCATATGGAAGATGGTCAAATCACTGGCCTAACGCTTTCTAACGGTGAAGAGATCAAATCTCGTCACGTGGTATTGGCTGTTGGCCACAGTGCTCGTGACACGTTTGAAATGCTGTACGATCGTGGCGTTTACATGGAAGCGAAGCCTTTCTCTGTTGGTTTCCGTATCGAACACAAGCAATCGATGATCGATGAAGCTCGTTTCGGTAAGAACGCAGGCAACCCAATCCTAGGTGCTGCGGACTACAAACTCGTTCACCACTGTAAGAATGGCCGCACTGTATACAGCTTCTGTATGTGCCCAGGTGGTACTGTGGTTGCTGCAACGTCTGAAGAAGGCCGCGTAGTAACGAACGGCATGAGCCAATACTCTCGTGCAGAACGTAACGCAAACAGCGCGATCGTTGTAGGTATCGACCCAGAGCGTGATTACCCAGGTGACGCACTGGCTGGTATCCGTTTACAACGTGAACTAGAAAGCGGCGCTTATGTTCTTGGTGGTGAAAACTACGATGCACCAGCTCAAAAAATCGGTGACTTCTTGAAAGGTCGCGATCCAAGTGCAATCGGTGAAGTACAACCGTCATTCACGCCGGGTATCCACCTGACTGATATTTCAAAAGCGCTGCCTGATTTTGCTATCGAAGCGATTCGTGAAGCAATCCCAGCGTTCGAGAAGAAGATCAAAGGTTTCTCTACGCCAGACGGCCTACTTACCGGTGTTGAGACACGTACGTCTTCTCCTGTATGCATCAAACGTGGCAAAGACTTCCAAAGCATCAACCTTAAGGGCTTCTTCCCGGCTGGTGAAGGTGCAGGCTACGCAGGCGGTATCCTGTCTGCTGGTATCGACGGCATTAAGGCCGCAGAAGCGCTAGCACTATCAATGGTAGAGCAGAACCAAGCCGAGAAGATTGAGATCGCTTAAACGCTTTCGATAAACCCAAGCTAAATAGCGAACACCCAAAACTGAAAATCCAGTGTCTTGTCGACACTGGATTTTTTTATGTGCATGTTACTAGCGGTACACAAGCAACATGGTAGAATGCCGCCATTAATCTTATCCTTGTATAAGATTGTTGAACCTTTCCATCGCTATTTAGCCAAATCATACCGAGAAACTTATGCCATTTTCCAAGCTTGGATTAAGCTCACCTATTGTTAAAGCCGTTGCAAAACAAGGCTATGAAAAGCCAACCTCTATTCAAGAAAAAGCAATTCCGATTGTGCTTTCTGGTAAGAACCTTATTGCTGCTGCACAAACAGGTACAGGTAAAACTGCGAGCTTTGTTCTCCCTATCTTAGAAATGCTAAGTAAAGGTGAAACACAACGTAAAAAACGCATTCGTGCTGTTATTCTGACACCAACTCGTGAGCTTGCGATTCAGGTTGAACAGAACATTACTAAGTACGCGAAATTCCTAAACCTAACATCATTAGCGATGTACGGTGGCGTATCTTACCAACACCAGAAAGACCGCTTGATCGAAGGTGTCGATATTCTTGTGGCAACACCAGGTCGTTTGATCGACATGTACGGACAACGTGCCGTTCACTTTGATGAAGTGGAAGTTCTGGTTCTAGATGAAGCTGACCGCATGCTAGACATGGGTTTCATTGAAGACATCAACAAGATCATCGCGCGTCTACCACAAGACATCCAAAATCTACTGTTCTCAGCAACGCTTTCAACGCCAGTGCGCGCGCTAGCGAAAAGTGCTATCAGCGAAGCGGAAGAGATTTCGATTGCCAAGACAGATGCGTCTAAAGCGAACATTGAGCAATGGTTAGTTACCGTAGATAAAGACCGTAAGTCAGCACTATTGAGCCACATGATTACCGAAGGCAACTGGGACCAAGCGCTTATCTTTATCGAAACCAAGCACGGCGCTGCTAAGTTGGTTGCTCAACTTGAGAAACGTGGTATTCAAGCGGAAGCTTTCCATAGTGGACGTAGCCAAGCGATTCGTGAAAAAATCTTGGCTGACTTCAAGAAAGGTCGTCTAAAGTACTTAGTCGCGACGGGTGTTGCTGCTCGTGGTATCGATATCGACAACCTAAGCCGCGTAGTAAACTACGACATGCCTTTCCCAGCGGACGACTATGTTCACCGTATTGGTCGTACAGGCCGTGCTGATGCGTCTGGCGAAGCGATATCTTTCCTATCGAAAGATAACTTCAAAAACCTGTGCATTATTGAAAAGCGTCTGGGTCACTTGATTGAACGTCGCGTTGTTGAAGGTTTCGAACCACGCAAAGAAGTGCCAATCTCAGTATTGAACTTCGTTCCTAAGAAGAAAAGAGAACAGCAACAAGACTAAGTAATTTCAGCGACAGAAAATGCAAAGTTGCATTAACCAAAAGAAAAGTCGCGTTAGCCAAAATGAAAATAAAACGAAGCCCTATGTGGCTTCGTTTTGTTCTTTGAAATACATATAACGTTGAGGCAATAAGATGATCACTCCTATCGCAACGAGATTAACCCGCGGCCAAGACCTAAAGCTAGAGATCCAGAGGCTAGTGACAGCGCACAATATCTCCGCGGGCTCTATTGCGTCTTGTGTCGGATGTGTTTCTCAACTCAATATTCGCTTAGCTAATGCCAACAACACCAAGCTAGTTCAAGCTCCGTTCGAAATAGTCTCGGTGATGGCAACGCTAACCCCAAACCACCAGCATATTCATATCTCCGTTGCTGATGAGAATGGCAATGTAATTGGTGGGCATTTGCTTGAAGGGACGATTATCGCGACCACGGCTGAATTGATTGTTCACCGCTACGATACCTTGACCTTCAACAGAGAGCATGACGATTCGACGGGTTACACTGAACTTACTATCAGCAATAGCAAATAACTGATTTACCCATAGCAACACCAAACGCCCCATACAAAGCGATACTACCAAACAGCAATTAGGAAACACGATGGCTCCAAACTCCGCAGATTCCGTTATCGTTCTCGATTTCGAGACCACAGGCTTATCACCAAATATGGGCGACCGAGCGATTGAGATCGGTGCGGTTAAACTCGTTAACGGCGAAGTCGTCGACACCTTCCAGCAGCTCATGAACCCGGGATTTCGTGTGAGTGGATTCATTGAAGGTTATACCGGAATCAGTAACCGTATGTTAAGCACAGCGGCCAGTTGTAGTGAAGTGATGGATGAGTTTGCAGACTTCATTCAAGACAGCCAACTTGTCGCTCACAATGCCTCATTTGATAAGCGCTTTCTTGATGCGGAATTAGATAATATTGGTCGCGATTACAATGGACAGTTCGCTTGCTCAATGTTGATAGCTCGTCGTCTAATCCAAGACGCACCAACTCATAAGCTAGGCGACCTTGTGCGTTTCAAAAATATCGACAACGACGGTACTTTCCACAGAGCGTTAGCCGATTCAGAAATGACAGCAAGGTTGTGGTTATTGATGATTGATGAATTGCAAAGTGATCACGGCATTCAACAGCCAAGCTTTCAACTGATGCAGAAAATATCTAGGACAGCCAAAGGTTCGATTCCAAAACTACTTATGAGCAACAGGGGTTAGGTTCCGAAATTCAGTTTGATGAAAGGCTAGCTCGATAATGACCGTTAGCCTTTAAAAAGAACGCTCTACTCTTGCAATGACTCCAACGTTCCTTTGAGGCTTTCTAACTCATTCATAAAATACGCCCACTGCTTGTTACTGCTGGTCGCGGCCATATCTACTAAAAACTTGGCTGATGTTTCCATATTTTGGTTAAGCTGCGGCTCAAGTTCAGCAGGATAATAAGCTTCATTGTTTAAAAGCAACTTCATAATAATTGGCTGAGCAATATGTAGGTCGCTCTTCTTTGCCATCAGCGTCGTTAGCTCTTGATAGATGTTGTTTTGATATTGTCGCCAACTGCTATTGGTATTTACCCACTCTTTAGACCAAGCCAAAATAATCTGTTTTTGTTCTTTCGATACTGAACCTAACCACCGTTCTGCACGCTCTTCTATTCTGTTTCGGTATCGCTCTCTCGAATCGTCATCGTTCAACGACAACCTTTCTTCATAATAGTCTTGCTGCTTTTCACGAAAGTTCTTTAAAAACTCCCTGTCTTGCTTAGGGCTAAGCTGCATACTCAAGGCGTAAATATCTGGAGCGAACTTATTGACGATTGTGCGAATATGCTCTTTCGTTTGTTCACTTTGGCCCACAATAAAAGCGGGATTCATATCCGACCGATCTACGTTTTGAATCGCTTCTAATTGCGAGATGTACAGAGGTAGCTGAGTTTCTTTATGCCATTTTTGTAATATATCTAATCGCTCTTCAAGCTCTGATTCTTGGCTATTTGAGAGGGAAACAAAATCTTCTATATAGCTAACGACAAACCAACCTATATTGTTATAGGCGAACTTGGTCCCGCACCCAGTAAATAGAAAACAGATCACTAAAACTAACCACCGGCACTTTCTCATTCTACCCTCTCACGACATTCAACAAAGCCACAAACCGATTAACTCATCCCTTTAAGGTTAGCCCAGTTTTTATAACGCTAATTCTAGCTCTTATAAAAGTAGTCTTAATAAACAGTGGCCGTAAAAACTTTGAGATAAATTGAGACCCAAACTTGCTAATCTAGCTATTTAGGCAAATGATTAAACTAAAAATAATTAATGGCAGTGATGTAACTTGATTTTATTACTCATTTGACGTGATACGAGCCCTATAAATGAGTTGGGTTGACGTATTTAAAATGATTGATATTTGGGAGGGAAGCTATGGCCGCTATTCCTGATCATCCAAGCGATTTAGAATATGAGCTTTGTTATTTTGACGATGGTTCAATAACCACAATCACGATATTGGTTGACAATCGACAGGAAGCGATGACTTGGTATCTTAGCGAAGGAAAACATATCAACGATCTTTATTCGATAAGACCCGATGAATAATGCTTTGGTATAGAGGACTAGGTCGATAAACCTAAGATAAGAAACTTAAGTGGCATTTTGTGGAACACCCTTTACTGCAATGCCATTAATTAGCAATGTCGTTAATTAGACATATCGCAGCAAAGGGATTCAGTCTCGAATTACTTCAGGATTCGGGCGCGGAATTGACGACCCTTCATTTTACCTGATTCGATTTTGTTCAGTGCTTTTTTAGCCACAGATCTTTCTACCGCTACGTAAGCACGCATTGCAAACAGATTGATCTTACCTACTGATTTACCATCAATGCCGCCTTGGCCCGTCAGTGCGCCAAGAATATCACCAGCACGAAGCTTAGCTTTCTTACCGCCATCAATTTGGATGGTAACCATGTTTGAGTAGTACGGCTTAGCAATTGGTTTTGCTGGCAGTTCAGATGGCTCGATTGGCATGTCCATGTACTCATCAATTTGAGCAACACGGTACATCTCTTTTTCGCTAAAGAAGCTGATCGCTACGCCTTTGCTTCCTGCACGGCCAGTACGACCAATACGGTGTACGTGAACTTCAGGGTCGCGAGACAATTCAAAGTTGAACACAGCATCTAGGTTATCAACATCAAGACCGCGAGCCGCAACGTCTGTCGCCACTAGAATCGAGATGGTTTTGTTTGAGAACTGAACCAAAGCTTGGTCACGTTCACGCTGTTCCATGTCACCATGAAGTTCGATAACACTGAAACCGCGGTGGCTTAGCTCATCGTTTACGTTCTGCACTTCTTTCTTAGTGTTACAGAACACAACCGCAGACTCCGGTTGGTGATGAAGTAACAGCAGCTCTAGAGCGTCATCACGAGCTTCAGAACCTTCTAACTTGTAGAAGTGTTGTTGGATGCTTGAGTGATCGTGTGTTGATTCAACCTTCACCATTTCTGGATTGCGCATAATGCGGTCTGCAACAGATTTGATCTGTTTAGGGAAAGTCGCACTGAATAGCAGAGTTTGGCGTTCTTTTGGCGCCGCTTCAATCACAGCATCCAAAGCGTCTTGGAAACCCATCTCTAGCATGCGATCCGCTTCATCTAACACAAGTGTGTTCAGCTCAGACAGGTCAATGCGGCCTTTCTCTAGGTGATCAAGAATACGACCAGGTGTGCCCACAAGAATGTGTGCGCCATGCTCTAGTGAACCAATCTGTGGGCCCATTGGCATACCGCCACATAGTGTCAGCACTTTAATGTTGTGAATACCACGAGCAAGAGTACGAATCTCTTTTGCTACTTGGTCTGCAAGCTCACGAGTCGGACATAACACTAAAGACTGAACACGGAAACGCTTAACGCCTAGGTTCTGCAGCACGCCTAAACCGAAAGCAGCTGTTTTACCTGAACCCGTTTTACCCTGACCGATAACGTCCTTGCCATTTAGGATAGTAGGAAGACTTAACGCTTGGATCGGCGTCATTTCAGTATAACCAAGAGAATCTAACGTATTTAGAAGCTCTGGTTTAAGGGCGATTGAAGAGAATTTTGAAGTGCTCAATGGAAATATCCAACTGGTGAAAAACAGAGTGCATTATGAGTGTTTTTGAAAATTATTCCACCTTAATCACAGTTTTGGAGAAACATGTTAGGCGAACACAAAAAAGCCAGCTTACTTAGCTGGCTTTGACTTCTATACGAATTGCTTTCTATGGCACACCGTGACCTTTAGATGCCACCCATACGCGATACCACTGTTCGCGCGTCAGCTCGATTTTCAGTGCATCAACGGCCGTCTTCACACGCTCAATCTTACCAGAACCAATAATTGCAATTGGACTAGATGGTAAACGACGAACCCAAGCGTAAATCACTTGATCAATGCTGTCTGCACCGACTTCTTGACGAATCGCCTCTAGCTCATCACGAACGCGAACCGCTTGCGCTGAATCACCACTGAAGATGCTACCACCACCGAGACAAGACCATGCCATCGGACGAATACGGTTCATCTGCAGTTGATCTAGCGTGCCATCATGAGCCACTTCAAAGTTCAATGGGTTGATTTCAACTTGGTTAGTCACTAACGGCTTACCGAGTCGAGATTGAAGCAGTTCGAACTGACGCGGTGAAAAGTTAGAAACACCGAAGTGCTTAACTTTACCTACTTTGTGTAGCTCTGCGAACGCTTCTGCTACTTCATCCGCATCCATTAAAACGTCTGGGCGGTGAATCAACAATACATCGATATCGTTAACACCTAAGCGCTCTAATGAGTTATTTACTGATTGGTAAATATGCTGCGCGCTGGTGTCATAGTGATTGATCTTACGATCTGGAGTGTGGTCACCACATAGGTTGATATCGCACTTGGTGACGATTTGAATATCATCACGAAGGCTTGGTTCAAGCGCTAACGCCTCACCAAACAACTTTTCACATTGGTAGTTACCGTAAATATCCGCGTGATCAACAGTTGTGATGCCAAAATCAATATGTTGCTTCAGGAAAGTCAGGCGTTGTTGCGGGGTCATGCCCCACTCTGCTGTACGCCAGTATCCTTGCACCAACTCAGAAAGTTCTGGGCCTTGTGGCGCTATCGTTACTCTTGCAACCATGGGTTGTCTCCTTTATCAATACTGAACGTATCCTAAGCTCGTTTTACCGAAGGCTCAACGTATAACAAATGGCAAAGCTAAACGCTTATTAAAAATGTGAGAGCCGCAGAAAAACGAACACTTAAATGAATTATAACTTGCTGTCTGCCCGCGAGCCGTTCTCCTGAAAGGCTTGTTTAGCCTAATAAATAACGAAACTATCTATAAATTTGAGCAATTAAAAACGATTAAGTTCAACCGTTAAGTTGTCACCATCACTCTGTAACTGAATCCAAGGAGAAGTAGAGCTAGAAGAAGATAAGCTAGGCACATTCCACACACTCAGTTGCTCTGCTGAACCGTGAGGCGCGTTGATGAATTCGACCAGCTGTTTATCCACCTTATCGAAACCAACACCTTCATTTCGAGCTTGTTCGAGTTGAGCTGTAACATCGAATTCATCTTCACCAATACGAATTGAACTGAGAGCAAAGCCATCTTGGCGAAGGTATGCCTGAAGCTTTGTGTAACTTAGGTCCGAATATGGCAGGTTTAAGCGAACCGTTTCGACACTTGAGTCCCCCAACTCCAGTTCAACATACACATCCAGGTCGTAATATTGGGTTAAGTCACTGCACAACAAAGTACCTTCGATCTCACCACAATCCATCAACTCGATATCATTAATATAGTTTTGAGAATTCGGCAGACTTGGGCTGCTGTTAAATACTGTTCTTAGCCACCAGCTTTCGGTTGCTTGCGCTGAAAATGAAATAGCATTGAGGGACAGCATTAGAGGCAAGATTAGAACTTGAAAGATTTTCATCGACTGGGCTTATTTAGCGCTATATGAAGTGTCCATTATACGTGACCAAACGACAAACAACTGCTCGAGTCGCAAATTTTAGGCGAAAAAAAACGGGCATACATGCCCGCTAGATAATTTCATCACCGAATAACGTAATCCGTCACGTTGAGAACCATTACGAAAGAGAGAATATCACTCTCCCACAACAGTTACAACATAACATACCCATTACTTGTAGCCACCTTCAATCGCAGGCTCTTCAAGCGACAATCTCACTTTGTTACGTTGAATAGCTTCTGGCGGTAAACTGATGAAGCCGTATTGGTTCAACACGCCTTGATGATCTTGTGACAAGGTAAGCCCAACAAAGAACTCCTCTTGTTCCGTAAAGCCTTTGCGATGCGCTGGAATATTCAAGTACATGTAATAAACCGTTGCTAACGGGTAACGACCAGAGAGGATCGTTTCTTTGTTTAGGTCGTAGTTCACACCTAGGTTATCAACCACGCTCAACCATTTCACATCAGAGATCTGATCTGAGTAAACGGTGTAACCAATGGCGGCATCTTCGTCTTCAATCTTATTAATCAGATCAGGTAAATCCGCTAAGAACTGAGTATGGGCATATTCTCCTTCTGTTCCACATTCGACCCAACTTGAAAAGGTAGTATGGCCTTTCAGGTTGTGATCAATGGCAAAGGGCAACATATGAGTATCTAGGCTTTCACCGTTACGAATATCACTACTTGCTGACCATTTTGGATGTTTAGGATCGTTAGAACAACCAAACACATCAATTAATTCAGCGACGGTGATTGATGTCGCAGGGTTATTTTCATTGGCTAGAATCGCAATCACGTCAGCGGTAAACATCAGCTCTGTTGGCCTATAACCGTAACGCATATCAAACCTTGCCATCTCTTTGTCAGTCCACTTTTTGGAAGTGATACCAACACGCGAGCGCTGCATGATCATCTGTTCTGGGACGCTGTCACTCAACAAGATTTCTAAGTCGATCTCTTGGCTCTTAAGCAGATTTTCTACAAGCCCCTGCATATTCGGCTCAATCGCGACCAAACCAATGTCACTGGCATCATTCGCAAATGTCGATACAGAGAACAACGCAGGTACAGCAGCAAGCAGCAAGCCCGATTTATTAGCTAGACATTTCATTACTGGCCTCCTACTGGATCAATCGACGTTTTAGACTCAACATCGCTATTACTATCGAGCTGCATTTCTGAAGTGAAGATGTTCCAAGATGGGTTCACTTCCATGCTTTCTGTTTTAATCACCGCGATCGTTCTACGCTTACGCTTGTGAAGATGCTGAGTTAAGCTGGTTATCTGAGTAAACTCTTGTTCAAAGATTCGCTCACCATTGATGCCTCTATCAATCAATGCGTCTCGAATCACGCCCGTTCTTTTCTTGGCCAATGCTTTGTTATACACGTTTGTACCTTCAGCACTGGTATCTCCGACCAAGGTAACCGAAGCATCAGGCTGCTCTCCTAGTAAACGCACCAACTCATTTAATACAGCGGTATGATCAGGTTTAAGGTCATACTTATCAAAATCAAATGCCACACTTAATACTTCAACGTCTTCGACAATTTTCCAATTGGCACACCCTTTAATGTCTACCGTTACACCTTCTGGCGTATCGGCACATAGATCTCGCTGGTTAATCACACCATCTCGGTCATTATCCGCTAAGTCATCAATTTGGTGGCGTGTCATTGTCGTATCAGGCGTTTCTGCACATCCCATTAGCAAGATAGAGCTAAGTAGCGCTAGTTTAAAATATCTCATTACTTATTCTCCCCTTGCCACTCTTCTGGATGTTCAATCCTCAACGCATACGTCAACATACCCATCGCATTTAACACTCGATAAGCCGCTAACGTTTGATCATATTCAGTGCTGATGAAGTTTCTTCGAGCCAAAAACACTTCTACTTTTGCATCCAGTACATCAAGAAGGCTTCGTCTGCCAACATTGAATTGCTGGATATAGCCAAGCTCTGCAATTTTCGCTGCATCAACATTCTGTTGAAGTAAGGATTTTTGCTGCTCAAGCATTTTGTAAGCGTTCCAAGCCAGTTGTGTACCTTCTCGAACCTCACGCTCTGTTCGTAATCGGATCGCCCTTGCCTCTTCCACTCGCCAAGCTGACGATTCAACCCTGGAGTCGGTAGAGAAGCCATTAAACAGGTCATAATCCATCGTCAACATGATACGTGCATCTTCATCGACACCGCCTGGAGGGTTAGATACGTTGTCATTCTTGTTCGCATGAAGCTCAAGTTTTAGCTCTGGGTAGTAATCCCCCTTCTCACGGCGCATCTCTTTACGAGCGGCATCAATATCAAGCAAAGAAGCTTGGATTTCAGGGTGATTCTCGACAGCCTGTTCAAGCGCGACCTGTGCTGAACTTGGTAACAAAGCATAATCAAAACGTGGATAAACCAAGTTCACAGCAGGCTTGCCGACTAAACGTAGGTACTGAGTTTGTAAATCAAACAGGTTGTTTTGAGCAGCGATTAGTGAAGATTGCGCCGTCGCAACACGGGCGGAGATTTGAGCCAGATCCGAGTTGCTACTCAAGCCTTTGCTCTTTTTATCTTGGATATCTTGATAGATCTCTTGGTGCTCTTTTACATTACGCTTAGACAGTTCAAGTAGCGTCTCTGCCTTGAGGATATCGAGGTAATTTCTCACCACATCTAACGATACGTTTTCAGCTCGCGAAATCAGAGTTAGACGCTCAGCTTCCGCTTCGAACGTCAGTCGGTCGACATTCGAGGTCGTTTTAAAACCATCGAATAGTAACTGGGATACTTTAACGCCAATTTCCGTTCTCGTTAGGCCTCTATCATCGCTATCGAGTTTGCTGCCACTGTTGTAGCGTGTCTCTTCATAGCCTGCTGCCGCGTACAAGTTCACTTGTGGCATATACAAACCACTCGCAGCGTCTCCGTCTCTGACCACCGATTGGTATCGGGAGTATTGCGCCAATATCTCTGGGCTATAGTCGATGGCAAAGGCCACGGACTCTTCTAATGAAGCTGCTTGAGACAGCCCACTCATTAGCAAGCAAGAAGAGAGTAAGAATTTTGAATGCATTACACTTCCTTTTATATTTATGCTTTAACCCACTTCATCGTTCACGAAGTGAGTTTTCCTTAGCTCGTAAAATAGGTTTTAACCAATAACTCAATACTGTTTTCTCTCCGGTTAATATATCGACCGCGACTTGCATCCCTGGGATAATGCTAAAGGCAGAGTTTTGTTGCTGGTCTTCGTTTAACTGAATATGGGCACGATAATAGGCGTTTCCGTCTTCCGTTTGTAAGGCGTCGGCACTCACGTAAATCACCTCGCCTTTAAGTCCGCCATAAATGACGAAATCGTAGGCCGTGAATTTCACTGTTGCACCTAACCCGTTATGAACAAACGCAATATCTTGCGGAGAGATTCTCGCTTCAACAATCAGGTCACTGTTTGATGGAATGATCTCAATGATCGGCTCGCCGGGACGAACTACACCACCAATGGTACGCACAAAGATCTCTTTGACTGTGCCATCAACGGGCGCGACAATTTCAGTACGCTTGAGTTGGTCGGCAATCGCCTGCTGGCTTTCGTTCAGCTGCGCTATCTTGCTCGCCACTTCATTCAACTGGCCTTGCACTTTGGTACGAAAATCTAAAGCGATACTTCGATGATCCGCTATCGACTCTGAGTAGGCAGCTATCTGTTTCTGAGCCGCCACTTTCGAGCTGGCAATATCACCTTTCAGTTTGACCACATCACGGTTCAACTTCAGTAGTTCAACTTCAGCAACAGCACCACTCGCCACCACGTCTTTGAGCATGTTGCGTTCACGAATCACAATCTCGAGGCTGCTTTCAAGAGTCTGAATATTATTGAGCGTATCGACACGTGCTTGGTCTTGTTGCTCAATGCGAAGTGCCGCCTCTTCCAGTTCCGATTTCAACTGACCTAAACGTTCTCGATAGTTGGCTTTGGCGTTCATTAATGCCGGATGGCTCGATACATCGATGACAATATCTTGTGGCACCAAGACAACTCGTTCAAACCACTGTTTTGCATCGTTATTTAAAACAACGGTCGACAGCTCTGCTTTCAATCTTAATTGTTGGGCCAGTAAGGTATCCGCTTGTTGAGCCGACTCTAAAAAAGCCGCTTTAAAACGAGTGTCTTCGAGCTTAGCCAAGGGCTGTCCTTTCACTACTGATTGACCTTGTCGCACCATGATCTCTTGAACTAGACCGCCTTCTAAGCTCTGAATGGTTTGTACAGAAAGGCTAGGAACGACTTTGCCCTCGCCGATAACCACTTCTTCTAATGTTGCCCACGTAGCCCAACCGATAATTGATACAATGAGTAGAGCACTCAACCAAATCAGCTTTCGAGAGCGGAATGCTAAGTGGTTGTTGGTCCATTGAATATCATTACTCATGACGACCTCCCTTCACCACAGATACCGTCTTAAACCGGCTCGTACCTTTAGGTACACTTTTCTTCTGTAAAGAGAGAATTTCTTTAGGTTCACCTTCTGCCACGATTTGACCTTTATCCAATACAACAACACGATCACACATCATCAAGAATGAAGACTTATGGGAGCTGATTAGCATTGAGGTTTCTCTCGGCATACTTTGAAGTGCATTAAAGAACTGAATCTCGGCCTGATTATCTAGCGCGCTGGTGGGCTCATCCATGATCAATAACTTTGGACAACGATACAGAGCTCTCGCAATGGCAACGGCTTGGCGCTGACCACCAGAAAGTAACCGACCACCCTCACCGACAGGTGTTTCAAGGCCATTGCTTAGGCGCCCCATGTAACCATTCAAACCCGACTGTTGAAGAGCTTGTCTTAGCTTTTCTTCATCAACGTTGGTCGCACCAAGCGTAACGTTGTCGTAAACACTGCCAAAAATAAGATTAGTGGTTTGCCCTACCCAACCCATGCCACTACGCAGAACGCTGGTTGGCCATAATTGCCCATCGATTTCTTGATAGAAAGCTTGTCCTGTTGTTGGCAAATACTGGCGCGCAACAATCGATAGTAGAGTTGTTTTACCCGCGCCTGCCGCACCGACAAGACCAACTCGCTCACCCGGTTTGATCTCTAGGGAAATCTCCTTTAATGCAGGGCTTTGAGTCTCTGGATAAGTAAACGTCACTTCATCTAACCTAACCCCACCATCAAAGTCTCCTTTGTCGATAACTTGGTGTTTGGACTCTTCCTGAGGTAGCTCCATAATCTGATTCAGCCCTTCAACGGCCGAACGTGTTTGCTGGAACCTCAGCAATAGAAGAGAAAGCTGGTTCACCGAACTTGCAGCGCGCCCACTCAACATCACAACGGCTATCAAACCACCCATACTCAGCAAGCCTTCAGAGATCTGATACACGCCGAAGATGATGAGAGTGATAGTAACGATCTGCTGACTCGACTGAATGGAATGAGTCACGATATTGGAATAGTGACGAGATTGAGTCTGCCATTGAGAGAGCGATGAAATAGTCTGTTCCCAACGCTTCTGAGTGATTCCTTCAGCATTGTTTTGCTTGATATCCGGAAGGGTTGTTAAGCAATCAAACAGCTGTGCTTGTCTTTGTGTCGACAAACGTGCGGTTTCATCGAATGTTTTCTCGACTTTACCTTTCATCGCAATGCTCAGCACAATCAATACCAGCATAATTGCGACTGGGATAAACATCATTGCACCACCAAGCCAACCGATAAGGAACAGGAACAGCAAGGTAAATGGCAGGTCGACTAAAGTAACCAAAGAAATAGAAGTGAAGAAATCTTTAACACTATCGAAGTCTTGAAGCTGTCTGGCAAATGCGCCTACCGATTGAGGTCGATTTTCGAGCTTCATACCAAGGACTTTCGAGAACAGCTGAGAAGACAACTTGTTATCAATATAGCGCCCAGCCATATCAGTCACAGAGCTTCGTGAGCTTCTCAATACCCAATCAAAAATAACAACGATACCAACGCCTGCTGCTAATACCCAAAGCGTGTTAAACGCTTGGTTTGGCACAACACGGTCGTACACATTCATGGTAAATAACGGAACCACTAGCGCAAGCACGTTGATCAAGAACGAAGCGATAAACAGATCGCGATACCAAGGCTTCACTTCTTTGACCACCCGCCACAACCAACGGGTGTTGGATTTACTGTCATTGCGCTCATGTGCCTGAACACGCGCATCATCAAGCGCTTGAGCACCCACTTGCCAAACAAATGCATCCACTTTAATGACTAAGTCTTTAAGGAGAATTTGTTGGCTTAAGTTGGATTCACAATTCAATACTTGAAAGTCGCCAACGGAGCTTTGGGTTACGACAAGAGGAGACCCTGTCGCGGACTCAACAGCAACAACAGGGAACTGACATTGATTCAATAATTCTTTTTTAACGTGGCTCAGCGTTAACCCCGATTTCTCAATCGCTCTTGGAAAAAGGGATTCATTGAGCCTGCCTTCATTTAAAGGTAGGCCAGACACTATTTTGGAAGGGTGACTGCGAACATTAAAATGCTCACACAACCACTCAACACAAGCTAGCCAGCTGTCTTTTTGTTCTACCAATCTAAACTTCCTTTTATAGACTGTACATCTAACTTACAGCGTTAAATTATTGTCTTCTATCATTTTTTGTAAAATTTGTGCTTCTAATGCACTACTACTGTCACCTTGATACAGATCGTCGTACGTGACATCAGCTAGCAAGATGTTTTGTTGAACGTCTTCGTCACCATTAGGTTTAATAGAAATGGTCACACCTTCACCAGATTCTTCTAAATCTAGATATTGTGTTGCCCCTAGCCCTGTATTAAGCCCTAGGCTTCCCAAAATACCCGAGAGGTCAATTGCATCAGTGTCTGGAGACGCATCAAAATCTTGAATCACATCGTAGCTTGGTGCTTCTGCACTCCCTAAGCCTGAAGATGCGAACACAAAATTGTCAGAGCCTGTACCGCCAATCAACAGATCGTTATCATCTGTCGCGGTAATCGTAGAATCCCCTTCAGCGACAAACTCAATCGATACGGTTTGGGGTAACCCGACCGCTTGGTTATTGCCTATCTCTGCAGACGGCTCTATCGTTAGGTCAAATTGATCACCACTGTTGTAGCCCCCGGTAATCGCTAGGTTAGGCACATCTGCCAAGTCCACCACATATTGACCATAGAGCCGTGTGAGAACGTCAAACCTGCGGGAATATCATGAATTGTAATGAAGCCCACTTCTGAATCAGCAGGGTTTACAAGAGAAAGATCTAAACCAAGAGGAATCGTGCCACTTGCTTCTGCCACGATCGAAGAATATTCAACGCTCAATAACGGTGCATCAGGCTCTGGTGTGATAATAAGCGTCATGTCTTGCGAGCTCGGGTCACCCGTGTCGACCACTAACTCACCGAGTACCGTATTTTGATCAACCGTTCGGCCGGTAATCGTAATATCGAGGTTACCAAACGCATCGCCTGCAAAGAATTCGAGCTCATCAACAGAACTTGCTTTAACGAGGATCGTCGCCTGTATGATGCCACCAACACTGGTGAAAGAACTGGTTTCTGATCCAATTCGAATTCGGTCTAACCCAACTAACCCTGAAGGGTCCGAAGTTCCATTCACTGTTACCGTAATTGCTAAAAACTCATCACTGTTAGTTTCAAAGCTATTGGCATCAAGAGGAATCACGATGCCATCATCTTCACTTCCAGTGAGCTGTTCAGGTAAATCGAAGAACTCAACTTTGTCACCTATAGGGTTAACACCTACAGTAAATTCAGATTGTGTATAACGGATATCCGTCGTACCAATTTCTTGAGTAATCGCCTCTAGAGACAGATTAATGTCACCACTAAAGTCTCTTGGTGGCAGAATGACTAGATTAGATAACTGACTTGGATCTAACTGCCACTCATAGGTAGGGTTTCCATCGAAGGTACCGCCATCAGCACCATTGTTTGGAACCAACTCATAGTTGTCTCCGATTTTAATCGCGACAACTGCGCCTTCAGGAACTCCCTTCAACGAAAGCGACATGTTTTCAGAACCATCTTGGTCAATCAGCTCTGCGCTAAGTGATGACAACGAAATGTAATTATCTTCATCTCCGATAATATCCTCTGTTATCAAGTTCGCCGCATCAGCGACTGGCTCAACAGTAATAGTCACGACCGTCGTTTTATCTTGCGTATCCGTTTCTGTCACGCAATCCGCTTCATCGGTAATATTTGCTGTCACAGTGAGGGTAATTTCACCACTGTAATGCTCAGGTGGCGTAACTAACACATCACTCAAGCGGCTAGGATCCGTTACCGTCCAAGTACCATTGCCATTATCAACTAACAAGCCAGTATCAGCAGGACTCTCCGATAGTGTTACACCATTTGATACTGTGATGGTCAGAGAGTTAACTGTCTCCTTGCCAGTAGCACTATTGCCTTCACCCGTGATTAACTGACCGTCTTCAACGCTATCTCCAAGAACAAGCTCAAGATTAAGATCCGTGGCGATGTCTTCTTGAATCGTTGTCGAATCCGTGGCAACGGTGATGTCATCCACAACAGGCAAGACTTGAATACTAATAGTTTGAGCTGTCGTTACAGTCTCACCATTACACGGCGAGGTTTCAATCGTCTCTATCGTGAAATCAATACACCCAGCGAAGTCTTCGTCCAATCCAGTTAACGTCAATTTCGAGAGGCCATCGGCAGTGATTGAATAACCGACGATCTCACCAGAAGCATCGTATTCAGCAATCACACCATCACCGGAGATCTCAACGCCTTCAGGAAGTGAATCGGCAGGAATATAGAAAGAGATTTCATTGTCTGGATCACTGCCAACATCGGTGTTTAGCAAGCCAGTGAGATCAATATCTTCCCCTTCAGGTGTTTTAATTTCGCCATCGGGTTGAATCGGGCTTGGTGGGCCAACAGGGTCACAAGAACCGCCACCGCCGTCATGACCAGTAATTTGCAGCGGGAAAGTCGCATCAATATATCTCGCATCATCACCATCAATCACACGAGCACGAACCACAATATCCAGTACCGGAGTATCACTTGGGCTGGAAATCGTCGCATTATCTAAAATGTACGCTGCGAGTTCTTGGAAAGAGTCACTCGTTAACCCATCCGCAGATATGATCCAATTCCCAGAGCTATCTTGAGCGGCACCATTAGGGTGCTCAACAATCAACGAATAGCCGTCGGGAATCTCGATCAAAATATAATCGAGGTACTCTGACCCATCGATATCCGCGTCGACGAACGTCACGGCGTTAGAGATATCAACAGGCGAGCCGTCTGTACTCTGTAACAGCTCTGTAGAGCCTTCTAATCGAGTATCTAGCTCGACACGAGCATCTACAGTCACGCTAATAGAACCAGTAATATCTTTAATATCCGTTGCACCAGTTGGAGAGGTATCCGCGACTTCATAGGTGATAGGAATTGAGAATGTTCCGCTTAAATCTTCTGTCGCTGTAACAGAAAGCCTGCCGCTGCTTAGAAGATCCGAAAGCGTTGGCGTTGTTGAGTCCAGTAGAGTATCCAAATCTAAGCCTGAAGCTGGGACCTGAATAACACTCCCATCAAAATAAAGAGTGAGATCTGCAGGTAGGCTATCAATGACATATCCCGTCAAGGATTCGCTGCCATCAATATCCTGATTCACTGAAGGTTCAAGGTTCAGGCCGATTTGACTGTCTTCGATGCCTTGAGTACTGACCACTTGACCGTCTTCTTGATCAACGACCGGCGCTAGCTCTACTTTAAGTGTCATAGGAAACTCGCCCGAATCACCATCGGGCTCAGTTGAGATAGCAATAACGGTGAGTTCTAATTCACCACTAAAATCAAGAACTGGCTTGAGATACAGATCATCCAGTTGAGCGTTAGAGACTTGGAATACGGGCCCTGTCACATCATCAACATACGCAATCGTCAGCGATACTGGTTCACCCAACGCATCCACCAGCAAAGTGCCTTCAGGAATGTTAGTAAGCAGTATGTTGATCTCTTCTGAAGCATCGTCATCCGTCGTTTGTATGAGGAAGTCGAGCTGTATTAACCCATCTTCATTCAAGACCGATTGGTTGCTGATGACTTTACTGTCACTGTCGTATTGCCAATGACCATTACCACCGTCTACCGCGATAGGTTCATCCACAACACCTTTCAAAAAGATATTGATGGTTTTTGTATCACTTGACGCTTGCCCATTGATAGGAATAAGTGAATCGATCGTCGACTCAGTCGCTATTGCTGTTACGTCTATTGACAGATCTTCAGTAAAGGAACTGATGTCTTCTTTAGGCTGAATATAAGCAACACCATTGGCGATAGCTTCGGCAGTGACTGAATAGGAATTATTGCCTATCTTTGCGGTACCATCACCTTCAACAGACCAGCCATCTTGAACTTGGATAATATAACTTAACGATTCAGAACCATCGGTGTCCGCCAAAGCGCCTTCAATAACGTCTTTGAGGTAAATAGCTTCATCCTCTAGTCCCTTGTAGTCTTTAACAGACACATGAGGAGTATCAGCATCAGGTGAAATATCGACAGTAACGGTATGTACAATACTTGCCGTTTTATCATCTGGGTCAGCGAATGAATTGCCAGACTCTGTTGCAACCGCAGTAATCTCAAACTCAAAGCGACCCGCTAGGTTGTCTTCAGCCCTGATTTCCATTTTATCAATCTGAGCCTGTGTGTAAGATTTCCCTTCTTTGACTGCGTTGCCATTTAACGTCAAATTCAAGCCGTCAGGAATCCCACTAATCTGGTAGCTCAATGTTTCTGACGTATCTTGATCCACCAGCTGAGCTGTTATGTCCAAACTGACTGGGTCTGAGTCATCTTCTACTGAATGATAGGAGAATACGGAAGCCGACCAATCCGGTGCATCAGCCACCGGTAAAACAGACACTGCAACATCAGCCGTCAGTTCTTTAGGATCCGTATCAGTGCTAATGATTGCGTTGATCGCTAGGATAACCGTTGAGGTGGTATTGGATTCATGAAGTGCTGGTCGATAAGTCAACTGGCCATTCGGGCCGGTAAACTGACTATCAATCGCTGCCAATTGACTTCCAGACAAGGTGACCTTGCCGTCTACAACTTGAAGCAACACCCCATCAAGGTACAAGCTACCACCGTTTAGCGATGCTTCTGAGAACTCGATAGCAGTAACGGTTTCGCTTTGGTCGACATCGCCGGTTGCCACACTTACAACGATAATCGCGTCATTGTCTTCTGTGGTTTCAGAATCTTCATAACGAATAAAACCTTCGTTATCATCCAGAATAAGCTCAGCAGTACTCGTGACCTCATCACCATCGGCATCGCGAACCAAATAATCAATGTCATCGATTAATCGAGGATCGGTAGGGTCAGTTGATACATTGGCATTAGTAGTCAGTTGGTAGCTGCCATCAGAGTTAAGCGTAAACTGACCGTAGACGCTATTATCAAAATCATTAATGAGATCAATCTCGATTGACGTAATTACATCGGTAAAAGTGTAGGTATCACCGCGATAGTCAAAACTAACAATGACGGCGCCATCCGCACCAGCAAATTCTTCTGTTAAGAACTGTCCGCTGAGATTATCGCCTTCCACCATTTCAATGGAACCAGAACGAGAAGTTGGCACTGCATCCGTAACATTAACAACATAAATAGCCGGATCAGAACTATCACCATCGGCATCAGTAACGACCAATTCAAAATTCACAGCAAGATTATTTTCACCATCACCCGTAGCATGATCAAGCGGCGCATATAGATTGAACTCTGTTGTGCCATCGTTGTTAAAACGAATTCGGAAGATATCGTTACCCGACGTATCTTGAGCGTAATACCAACCATCGGCATTCACTGCCTGCAATGAAATGGCTTGCCCACCACTGGTATAAGCTAATGCGTCAAAAGCATCGGTATTAACTGAAACTGATGCGATATCGTCCGAGCCTTGGATAATAGCGATCGATGGGCTTGGTTCTTCAGTCCCAGTTTGTTCGTTGTCACCAATGAGTCCATCTTCATCGACAGATATGCTGCCTACAATCGAGAATGCAGGATCCTTACCATCGTATATTTTAATGTCTGATTTTTGGGTGGAACGCGAACCATCTGAATCAATAACGACAACCGTGGCCGGTATGCTCAATTCGGTATCTTTTAACCCAGCACCATGATCAATAGAGCGATATAAATCAATCTCAACGGCAACGGTACCTGAGATATTAGCTTCTAAGAAATAATCAGATGGCAGACGAATCTGCATAATGACATCGCCATTACTTAATATCGCATCGAAACTGCCGTCACCATTGTCTCTCCAAGTTAAAGCTTCACCATTATGAGTAACGGCTTCCCCATCACCATCTAAAACCGCCTGACCGTTTGTCACATCAATACCAAGATAAACGATAGGATCATGCGATGCCGTGATATCCAAATTTACCACTGCGCTTTGTTTTACACTATCTGGTGTCGTATTGGCGATAGGGGTTTCAGATAGTTCAACAGTTCCACTTCCAATAAACGGTTCACCACCGTCAGTAATAGAGATGTTAAGGTCTAGTTTGGTTTCATCATTATCTGAATCGCGAGCAGTAACGGTAAAAGGAAGAGAATCCGTACCATTGGTTTGATCTAAGCCTTTATAAAGAGTGAAGACATAATCCACACTGCTGTCTACATCACCGGATGCGGGCGCGGCAAAACTCACAGTAAAGGCAACATCGCCACCCACTACTGGTCCGGCGTAGCCAGTCAATAATGTTCCATCCTCAGAAACAGTGTAATAAATCTGTTCACCGCCGCTGAAGAGCTGAGGTTGATCTGCTAGATCAAAGAACACACTGTCTAAGTAATCACTGCCAATCCCAACACTGAAGGTTCCGGTGCTACTGACTTCACCGATAGGATCATTGCTTAGATCCGACTCGTTGACTGAAGCATTTGAATCAAGAACCAAACTCGGATCATTACCGTCCTCTACCACCCATGATATTTGACCGTTTTCTAAAGCAGTGCCATCAGTATCTGTACCAATAATATTCAACGGAATCGTGAGTAAATCACTGGTAAGAACATGATCGAGTGGGTGTTCAATCACAAACACAATATCAGCAAGTACATTATTCCCGTCGACCGTTGTCGTCATTGAAAACGAGAACACATCATCGTCACCTTGCTTAGCTGTAATAGTACGACCGTCAGCGCTGAGGGTGTAAGAAAGTGCCGTAGAATCGCCCCCCGAAGTGATACCTAATGCTTCTAGTTGCGCGACGGTCTCTGAGCTAAATTGTATAGAATCGGGGTCTGGGTTATCCGAACCACCTAATATCGTAAATTGAGCATTGATGGTTTGCGAACCAGAGGTCACGTCGACTTCCGTCACCGTTTTCGAATCATCCAATATCTGTCCTGCCGCACCATCAGTGATATCAATGGTCGCCGTTGCAGAACCAAAATCACCACTAGAGTCAGCGGCAACGTAATTGAAGGTAACGGTATGTTCTTGGTTATGATCTAGATTTCGATTTGCTTCAAAGGTCCACTGTCCATTGGCAAATACGGTCAATACCCCATCCCCGGTATTAAACACCGCAGGAGTTGCACCTGAAATGTCTTTACTGATTCCCCCTACTTCGACGCTACTAATCGTCAGTGCGGTATCAAGGTCAATGTCATTACTGAGAACGTTGCCTGACGATGTTTCACCTTCAACCATCGAGTAAGACTCGCCGAACAGCAAAGGTTCAGAATCTAGAATCGTGATCGGTAATTCGCCTAAAACGAGCTCAGTGGTTCCATCATCATCAATCTGAAGACCTTCGATAATGATCGCCGTTTGAAGTAACTCTTCACCAGCCTGTTGGTCAACCGCTTGGTAGAAAGTGATTTCAACGGTATCTCCAACAATCTTAGCTTCGAAAACCAGTGTTCCATCGGTTCGTGTTGCTTTGAGCACTTGGCCGTCAGACTCTAATGCAATAGCGATAGATTGACCTTGAGACGTCACTCCCTCGGCAGAGACTTGGTTTGCACTAAAAGCGAACTCGTCAGCAAACTGAATATTGATGTCAGCGACTTGGGTTTGATCTCCAAAGATACCAACCGTACTTTCAGAAAATGAGACTGAATCTGGCAGTATAATACTTGGCATGTCATCACTGACTTCATTACCAATCGAGTTAACAACTCTCGCATCGATAATCCACTCAGTAGATGGGTCTAAGCTAGAGACATCAATATTCTCAACTAGCCAGCCACCGGACGCATCAACTACACCTTCAAAAGTCAGCGTTTGCGTACCATCATTGATTTCTATGTAGACAGGTAAACCTTCGGAAACATCGGTCGTACCCTGCATGGTGGTTAAATCACCACTACGAAAATCTAAGATGTTGAAACCAGATAAGGTATCAATATCGATAACAGGTTGGACGGTATCAATTTTTCCTGTCGAGTCTGTGCCCGTTGTTTCATTACCTGCAATATCAACGGTAACTGCTTCTACGGTAATGTTGCCATCCGCAAATGCAGACAGATCGACATCATCGATGCTCCAAGCCCCTGCAACAACTACGGTTTGTAACGTGATAGACTGATTATTGCTATCCGAAACTGTGACGGTAATAGGCTGTCCATTTTCTACATTTTGAACAACACCTTGTAGACGAACAGATTGAACCTCTTCAGTGTTGAGTATGTTGTCGGCATCATCGAATTTTGCTGTGATACTTGCCAGAGTATCCTTAACGATTATATCGCTAGAAGTAACAGTATTGCCCGCAACATCCGTAACGCTAGCCTCTACGGTTAAGATTCCTTCTGCAAACCCCGAATAGTCTTGACCTGTCAGCGTCCAATTTCCGCCAACTACTGTGGTCGTATAAACTTGGGAGACATTAAGGCTATCGGTAAGGGTAATAGTGATCGTTTGACCGTCTTCAACATCCTCAACCGTGCCAACCAAGGCACCATTAGTAATTTCGGCTAAGTTGTAATACTCATCACCAAAACCATCAAAATCGACACTGATATCCGCTAGCGTATCTTTGACGATGGTATCGCTAGAAGTTGCAGTATTACCCGCAATGTCCGTAACCGTAGCTTCTACTGTTAGCGTGCCTTCAGCGAAGGCTGAATAATCTTGACCAATGAGACTCCACTCGCCACCAGAAACTATCGCGGTATAACTTTCTGACTTACCATCAACATCGGTGATAGTGATTGAAACTTCTTGGCCATCTTCAACATTGGTCACCGTGCCAACTAATGCGCCATTACTGACCTCGGCAGAGTTGTAATACTCATCACCAAAACCATCAAAATCGACACTGATGTCCGCTAACGTATCTTTGACTATGGTATCGCTAGAAGTTGTCGTATTACCGGCAATGTCCGTAACGCTTGCTTCTACTGTTAGCGTACCTTCAGCGAAGGCAGAGTAATCTTGGCCAGTTAGAGTCCACTCGCCACCAGTCACTGTCGCGGTATAATTTTCTGACTTGCCATCAACATCGGTGATAGTGATTGAAACTTCTTGACCGTCTTCAACATTGGTCACCGTGCCGACCAGTGCGCCATTACTCACCTCGGCAGAGTTGTAATATTCATCACCAAAACCATCAAAATCGACACTGATGTCCGCTAACGTATCTTTAACGATGGTATCGCTAGAAGTAGCAGTATTGCCCGCAACGTCTGTAACACTTGCTTCTACTGTTAGCGTACCTTCAGCAAACCCCGAATAGTCCTGACCAATCAGAGTCCACTCGCCACCGGAAACTATCGCGGTATAATTTTCTGACTTGCCATCAACATCGGTGATAGTGATTGAAACTTCTTGGCCATCTTCAACATTGGTCACCGTGCCAACTAATGCGCCATTACCGACCTCGGCAGAGTTGTAATACTCATCACCAAAACCATCAAAATCCACGCTGATGTCCACCAGCGTGTCTTTGACTATTGTGTCACTGGAGGTCTCTGTATTGCCCGCAATGTCGGTAACCGTAGCTTCTACCGTTAAAGTGCCTTCAGCGAAGGCTGAATAATCTTGACCTGTGAGAGTCCATTCGCCACCAGTGACTGTCGCGGTATAATTTTCTGACTTGCCATCAACATCGGTGATAATGATGGAAACTTCCTGACCATCTTCAACATTGGTCACCGTGCCAACTAATGCGCCATTACTGACCTCGGCAGAGTTGTAATACTCATCACCAAAACCATCAAAATCCACACTGATGTCCGCCAACGTATCTTTGACGATGGTATCGCTAGAAGTAGCAATATTGCCTGCAACGTCCGTGACACTTGCTTCAACGGTTAAAATGCCTTCTGCAAAACCCGAATAGTCTTGGCCGACTAATGTCCATTCACCACCAGAAACTATCGCGGTATAATTTTCTGATTTGCCATCAACATCAGTGATAGTGATTGAAACTTCTTGACCATCTTCAACATTGGTCACCGTACCAACTAATGCGCCATTACTGACCTCGGCGGAGTTATAATACTCGTCACCAAAACCATCGAAATCCACACTGATGTCCGCCAACGTATCTTTGACAACTGTGTCACTGGAGGTCGCTGTATTGCCCGCAATGTCTGTAACCGTGGCTTCTACCGTTAAAGTGCCTTCAGCGAAGGCTGAATAATCTTGACTTGTGAGAGTCCATTCGCCACCAGTGACTGTCGCGGTATAATTTTCTGACTTGCCATCAACATCGGTGATGGTGATAGTAACTTCTTGACCATCTTCAACATTGGTAACCGTGCCGACCAATGCGCCATTACTGACCTCGGCAGAGTTGTAATACTCATCACCAAAACCATCAAAATCCACACTGATGTCCGCCAACGTATCTTTGACGATAGTATCGCTAGAAGTAGCAGTATTGCCTGCAACGTCCTTAACTGTAGCCTCTACAGTCAAGATACCTTCTGCAAAACCCGAATAGTCTTGGCCGACTAATGTCCATTCACCACCAGAAACTATCGCGGTATAATTTTCTGATTTACCATCAACATCAGTGATAGTGATTGAAGCTTCTTGGCCATCTTCAACATTGGTCACCGTGCCAACTAATGCGCCATTACTGACCTCGGCAGAGTTGTAATACTCATCACCAAAACCATCAAAATCCACACTGATGTCCGCCAACGTATCTTTGACGATGGTATCGCTAGAAGTGGCGGTATTGCCTGCAACGTCCGTAACGCTTGCTTCTACCGTTAGCGTACCTTCCGCAAAGGCTGAATAATCTTGACCAGTGAGAGTCCAAGTACCACCAGACACAACCGTGGAATAATCAACCGAGGTGCCAGCACTATCCGTAATAGTAATGAAAATGGTTTGCCCATCTTCAACATTTAGTACCGTTCCAACCAATGCGCCATTGCTCACTTCTGCTGAGTTGTAATACTCATCATCCGATGCAGAGAAATCGACGCCAATACTAACTAGTGTATCTTTGACGATGGTATCGCTAGATGTTGCTGTATTGCCCGCAACGTCCGTAACGCTTGCTTCAACCGTTAGCTCACCTTCAGCAAAACCTGAATAGTCTTGGCCAGTCAGAGTCCAAGTACCTCCAGACACAACCGTGGAATAATCAACCGATTTGCCACTAACATCGGTGATCGTAATGGATATAGTTTGACCATCTTCCACATTTGCCACAGTACCAACCAAGGCTCCATTAGAGACTTCAGCTTGGTTATAAAACTCATCATCAGAGGCAGAAAAATCAACACCAATGTTCACTAACGTGTCTTTGATAATTGTATCGGTAGAAGAAATAGTATTGCCTGCAACATCAGTCGTGCTAGCAACAACCGTCAACTCACCTTCGGCAAAGCCAGAATAATCTTGGTCTTTCAGGCTCCAAAAATTACCAGAAACAACTGTGGTATAGTCAACAGATAAACCATTGCTATCTGTAATCTTAATATCAATAGCTTGGCCGTCTTCGACATTGAAGATCGCTCCAATCAGAGCACCTTTGCCAACTTCATTTTCGTTATAATAGTTATCACCAAATCCATCAAATCGAACGAGAATCCGGTCAATCGTATCTTTTTCTATGGTATCCGTTGCTGTGGTAGGGTTTCCGGCAATATCTATGGTGCTTGCAACAACAGTGAGTTCACCTTCGGCGAAATTGGAATAATCTTGGTTTTCGAGCGTCCAGCTATTTCCTGAGACTACCGTTGAGTAACTCACAGATAAGCCGTTACTGTCTGTAATCGTTATTGAAATAGTCTGTCCATCTTCAACATTGACTACAGTACCAACTAATGCGCCATTCTCTACTTCAAACTTGTTATAAAACTCATCACCAAAGCCATCGAAGTCAACCTCAATGTTGGCTAATGTGTCTTTGATTGTGGAATCGTTAGCTGCAATGCTATTGCCAAAATCATCAGCAATGACAGCATCGACTTGAAGATCCCCCTCCTCCAATGAAGAGAGGTCGACGCCATTGACGACATACGTTTCATCGCTTGTGATGGCTGTGGTGGTTACTGTGTTTCCGTTAACATCAGTGATGGTCAGAACAACGGTACGCCCGTCTCGAACATCCACTGCCGTGCCCGTAATCGTGACACTTGGTACTTCAAACTGATTTTCGTAACCGTCTCCACCATCCAAAATATCAACGGTTAATAGTGCACTAGGTAACAGAATATCAAGGTTACCCTCATTCGAGGTTGTATCTTCGTCGGCATATTCTGCAGGACGCGTATCAAAACCCGCCTCAGCGAGCGTTTCATCTAAGGTGGAACGAACATAAGCAATAAAAGAGGCGCTGGAACTAGGTTGATCATTTACTGAGTTAGGCTGTTGAGGTGCGCTTTCAATGTTGTTGACGAGTTCGGTGACCACCTTTTCCAACTGTTGTTCAACTGCGGCGATTTGTGGTTCGGTTAGGGGCTGAGCCTCTTGTAAATTCTGAGGTTCAATGCTGACGACTTGCACGCCTTCAACTTTTGGCTGCGTAGCAGGTAATTGAAGCCAAGTCCCATCAGGGAATACTTGCCACACAACACCACCAACTTCGATATATAAAATAGGATCCATCCTAAACCTCTTCCTTACAAAAACGCTGACCTTGAGAACATCAATTTACTCAATAAAAAGCCGGAGAAATCAGCACACTCTCTTTAGTTAATACTAGCAAACAACAAACCATTAACAGTTAATTAATTATCACTAATACGCTGTAAAGTAAACCGATAGGCTGTGACTTGCATTCAGTTATATCTATCATCACAAAATACATTCAATGAATGTGTCATAATGTTGAAATTACTGGTTAATTTTCAAGGAATGTCATGACTGCAACGAACTATCTCAACCAATTGAATCAAAAGTATCTTGCGACTCATAAAGCGAAAGAAGACTTCTTTTGGGATACATATATGGGGATCAGTGACGACCACGATGGTTCGACACTCGCGCAGACTCAGTGGACGGAATTTCTTAGCTCTGCCGAACAGATTACTGCTATCGAAACGCAACTCGCTGTTATCGATGAAATTCAAGATCCCCTCGAAAAAGAGAGTACACTGACAGGCTTGAATGGTTGGTTAGCGACCTTTAGATCTCACGCTATTGAGTCTGAACAGTCACAGAAGCTTAAAGCCGAACTCATAAAGTTTGAGGCTGAACTGTTTGAGAAAAAACAGAATCACGTGATGACTTACGTAAATGAAACAGGCGATGAAACAGAAGGGTCACTGCCCGTTTTAGGTTCAGCCGTTAGAAGTAATGGTAATGAACAAGTTAGGCTTTCTGCACATCAAGCACTATTAGATTTAGAGCAATGGCTGCTGGCTAACGGCTTTATTGAACTGATCAAAAAACGTAACCAATTTGCTCAATCACTGGGTTTTAAAACCTTCTTTGATTACTCGGTGGTAAAAACCGAACAGATGACGACAGAACAACTGTTTACGATTCTGGATGACTTCGAAGCACGCACGCGTGATAGCCATCAGCAAAGCCTAGCCAATTTGGCTGAGCAGAAAGGCGAGAATGCACTTCAAGCCCATAACTTTACCTACTCTTTTGCAGGTGACGTTATGAATGATCTTGATCCTTATGTTCCATTCTCAAAGTCACTTCGACGCTGGATCGAATCATTTGGTCGCCTAAACATCGAATACTCTCAAGCGACATTAAAATTGGATCTGCTTGATCGCAAAGGTAAGTACCCTAATGGCTTCTGCCATGGCCCTATCCCTTCTTTCTACGATCAAGACACTTGGGTTGCGGCTCAAGTTAACTTCACGAGCAACGCCAAGCCCGACCAAATCGGCAGCGGTTATGATGGTATCAACACGCTATTTCACGAGGGCGGCCACGCAGCGCATTTCGCCAACGTTAAGATGAACGCGCCTTGTTTCTCTCAAGAATTTGCACCAACCTCGATGGCTTATGCCGAAACTCAATCCATGTTCTGCGACAGCTTGTTGAATGACGCCGATTGGCTCAAACAATACGCGCTTAATGCAGATGGCCAAGCAGTACCTGACGAGTTAATCAAAGCAATCATCGATAACAAACAACCCTTCAGAGCCTATCAAGAACGCAGCATTTTAGTGGTTCCGTATTTCGAGCGAGCACTTTACGAATTGGCGGATGAAGATCTGACACCTGAAAAGATCACCGCTCTTGCTCGTAGCAGTGAGAAAACGATTCTTGGATTAGCTTGTAGCCCTCGCCCATTAATGGCGATCCCGCATCTATTGTCGGATGAAGCCTCTTGCGCATATCAAGGTTACCTGCTGGCTCATATGGCGGTGTATCAAACTCGTGCGTATTTCACCGATAAGTTTGGCTACCTAACGGATAACCCAGAGATCGGCCCTTTGTTAGCTAAGCACTATTGGCACCAAGGCAATAGCGTGAATCATAATGGGACAATCGAAAGCCTGACTGGGGAAGGTTTTAATGCAAAATACCTCGCTGACGAGTGCAACTTATTGCCAGAAGAAGCTTGGGCGATTGAGGAGCAAAAAATCAAACAGCTGTCGACAAGAGAACGTGCACCAGTCGCGGATTTGAATGCGAAGATATCGATCGTTGATGGTGCAACTGAATTAGCGAATAATGCAAAGTCGAATGACCAAATGTGTGATGATTTTGAGCACTTTATTATTGAGCAATACGGTCGATAGATTGAGTTTTAATGCTAATGAAAAAGGCAAAAATGAGTAGTGACATAACTCATTTTTGCCCCAAAGCTTGCTAGCAGACTTTCAATGAGAGTACTTATGTCTTGATTTTTCCTTAGCTAAGTTAATGATTCAGTGAAATTGGTAATTCTGTCACATACCTGTTTGTAGGTTCACACTGCCTTTTGATATAGGAGCTGATGATATGTTGAATGTTTCAACATTGCACACAGTACTTACATGAAAAATCCTGTATATTCAGTTAACTATGCAGCAGTACTTTGGATAAAGCTGTTATAAGCTTTGTCGGTTATTCTTGGTACGTTTTATTTATTGTTCATAGAAAGGTGATGTATGGGATTATTTTCAAATCTAATGAAAGATAAGTACTCGAGTAAGCAGTTTGTGCACAATGCTATACATGTATGTTCGCACTTGACGGAAATGTATAAAGATTCTCAGTTTCGCCCTTCTCCGAACAATCCTGAAACTGGAAAATTAGAGGATGTAGACTTGTTAGTCAGCATGTACCTCAACATAAATGAGATTGCTATCAAAGAAATGGTTGTTGGCGCGAACTCATACTTAAATCAAGCATTTCACTTTCACCATCAAGGCAATACGACATCTGCGTTAATCAATATATGTGATGCTATTATGAGTTTTGAGGGTTGGCAAAATCATGTAATACCCGAGGTCAATTTTGATGAGAAATACGATTTGTTGGTAGAACAGTTCTCCCAACTCATCAAAATAATTCATAAGGTTAATGCAAATAAAGCAGTATTTACCAAAGATTGAATCTCGCCTATAACAAGCGCTTCAATCTGACTGTATTACACTCGGCAATTTTAGTATAGAGTCCACTGCGCTTGGTTGATTCAGAGTGGCACACCTTACTTTGCCATACCTGTAGTTATTGGTTAACTGCTAATTTAGCAAAACCTGTAGCTCATTTGTGCCCCTTTTTCATTCAGAGTAAGTACTCATTCATAGTGTTAACGTTAGTTTTCCCTACCAAAAATTATCCGAACTTAGAAGATAATGAAATTAAACGTCACTCAACCTTCTAAGCTCACAATAAAGCCACCAACTTATTGATTGCAAACTGAACTGGCACATGAAAGACGGCATCATGTGAATATGAAAGGCGACCATTAGCCGCTTAAGTAGCATTAGGTTCACAGGAGAAAAATTTGGACGCAAGAACAACTTATAATCGACTGCCATACCGAAATGAAATTCCTGAGCAGGAGTTTTTGGGACGGATGTCAGCGCTGATACAAGATTTGTCTGAACTACTTTCGACCGAGTTGCTCAAAGGCGGTAAGGTCACCTCTCGAAATCCAGTAGAAAAATGTTTTGCTGAGATTTTGGAGTTTCACCGTAATCGAAATTACTATAATCGCGACTTTGAGTTAAAACGTTTGTTTACTCTTATGACAGACTTAAAGTCAATACGAGATAATTCTGAGCAGAATTTTTCTCAATTTAAGAAACAATTGAGAAATTGCAATCGAGTCAGCCAATATGTTGGTATACGGTTTGAAATTTCGCTAGCTAGTTTTTTTATCAGAAAAGGGGTGCCTTACAAAAACCGAGAATCTCCAGACTTTGAGTTTAATGTTGATGCAAATCAGAGAGCATATATTGAGACGACAAGTTGTCATATAGTTCAAGAAAAATCACAGAATCTATATTTAAAAGTTAATAGTGCTATTCGTACTAAGTCTAATAAGAAGTATGCAAACGACTCTACAATTTTGGTCATAGATGTCACTAATCTAGTCCACAATTCTGTGAAATTTCACCCCGAATTTAAAATTGAAAATCTGGCGGTAAATTGTCAATCTGAAATGGATAAATCATCGTATGGGGCATTCATTTTTCGCTGTACAGTCCCAAGCGAAAAAGATGGTTTGATCTATTCTGGTGGAGATTCTTATTGTAAAGGAATAGCTTCATCGAGTTTACTTAAGGTTTGGAGTTTGTTGGGCTATGAGGAAAGGGTTGCTCATGACGTAGAGCATGGTACGTACTTTTGCTCATAAACCATACAAGCATTTAAGGTTTCAAGATACTTTTACTAATCTGATAGCAACGGTTTACCATCATTCCCTAAATCGTTTCTGTCCAATAGTTACTTAGGACAAACCAACATACTACAATAGGAAATTTTTCCGGCTTAGTTATTCGTTATCTTCACTCAATGCAAATTTGATCTCGTCAGAAGAGAACCCCTTTCGACTTAGCATCGCGTAAGCCTTAGAGCGTTCTTTATGATCGTTTAGGTCATAAGACTTCTTCTGCAACTGTTCTAAACAAGAAGAATAGAAATCTAGCTGCTCTTCATTAATCAATCGGTCGATGAGCGATGACAGCTCACTGGTGTCGATTTGTCGTTGTCTCAGTTCTTGCTGTATGGCAGTCAGTCCCTTGCCTTTACGAGCATACTTGAGCACCTCTTTTTCCAAGTCGGCTTTCTCGGCCTTAATTTGAATGTTACTTTTCAGTTGATGCGCTTGTGGGTGCTGGTCAATCGCTACCTTAACTTGTTGATAGCTAAAGCCACGCTTTTGCAGTGTCGCAACCAGCTTTTCACGGCTCATGGTAAAGCTTGAATAGTAGTGGTTGATTCGGTCTATCAAGATGGTTTGTTCATCAATAGACTTTTCGAACGACACTTTATGGATTGCATCAGAAATCACTGAATCGGTCAGCCCCTTCTTCTTCAGTTTTTCGACAATGTATCGAGAACCGAATTCACCAGAGAAAGCTTGTTCCACGAATTGTTCTGCAAACACTTGGTCAGACTTGAGATACCCGAAGCCTTTCAGTGTCCCTAGAGTTTCATCGATCCATTCTTGATTGTCGGTTTTCACTTTGAGCTTCGCAACCAACTCGCTTTCCGTCATGTCTCTCTGAGTTAAATGCCACATCGCAGAGTTCATAACACTTTCAATTCGCGTCGCTTTTCTTACCGTTGTATTTCTAGTATTCGTTTTTTGCTGTGAATCGTCCATTCGATTTCAACTTTCCAGATTAAGCCTACCCCATCATAACGTAATTCTAAGGTGGTTGAGTGACATAAAAGAATGAAGCTCAACATAAGCGGCAGCCAATAAAAATGGACGCTTGTTCAGCGTCCATTTGATATCACATTAAGAATGATGGCTCTAAGCCATGCTTAGCTTTTTCGTAATAGCTTTTCATACTAGATCTTTCGTTTAGTTCTCTTCGTGATTGTAAATATGTACATCTCGTTGAGGGAATGGAATCGTGATGCCTTCTTCATCGAAGCGTTTCTTCACGGTTTCCGTTACATCCCAGTACACATCCCAATAGTCATCAGTCTTAACCCAAGGTCGTACTACGAAATCAACAGAAGACGTATTCAAGGTATGAAGCTTGATCATATGCTCTGGTTTTTTCAACACTAGAGGGTGTGCAAGAATGATGTCGTTCAATACCGCTTTCGCTTTATCGATATCATCTGAATAACCAATACCGAAAACCATATCAACACGTCTTACACGTTCTGCCGTGATGTTGTTGATCACGTCACCCCAAATCTTGTTGTTTGGGATCACCAAGCGTTGGTTATCAATGGTTTGAACAGTCGTCGATACTAAGCTCATGTCTTTTACCGTGCCTTGCACGCCTGCCACTTTAACCATGTCACCGACGTCATAAGGACGGTAGATCAAGATCATCAAACCCGATGCAAAGTTAGATAGTGTGTCTTGCAATGCGAAACCAATGATGACACCGGCTACACCGAAACCAGTAAGAAGAGGTGCTAGCTCTATCCCTATTTGAGACAGTGCGATAAGCAAACCAATAAACACGACCGCTTTAGATGCGATGGATACAAAGAAGTCCTGCATCAATACACTGAAGTCCATTTTAGAGTGCGAAACACTCTTACGAACGGTTTTGCGAGCCACGTTAGCAATAAGGCGAGTTACATACAAAATACCGAGAAACAGAGCAAGTTTAACGATAAAAGAAGGGGTATTTTCAAAAGCCCATGAACTGAACGAACGAAGCCAACCATCCAACAGCTCCAGTGCAACATCAACATCCAACACATCGGCGTTAATGTCACCTGTCGTCGCTAGCAAAACACGTTTGTACGAAGTCACATCCACGCCAAACGGTTCCATTAGCGTGATGGTTTCTTCTAAGCTCGCGACCATAACGCTAGTTCGCTCACTGAAGCGTTCAAGCTCAGTTTTAATCGTCGCTTTCTCTTCTTCACTTACATAAGATAGCCGGCGTTCTAAATCTTGACGTTGTGTATCCGTGTATAGAATTGCATTAGTAAGATATTGAGAACGAGAAACAAGTGCCGTTTTGAGCTCACCTTCAGGAACAGCAACATCAACACCACGCTCTTTCGACCAATTTAAGGTCTTAGCAAGCTGCTGATAATAGACATCCATCATTCCGATTCGTTTTTGAATACGCAATTCAAGGCGTTTTTTAGCGTCACCTTCAGCTGAACGGTTTTCTTTACTCATTGAAACGATTTTAGTTTCATTCAACGACAGCAATTTTTGTAGCAGTTCGACCTGCTGAGCAAGAGTGACATCCAGCCCCTCTTTTTTATCTGACGATAGCTGTGAAAAAATCTCTTCGCGTAGGCCCTGATTCTTACGCCTTAAGATATCTTCAAGAAAGGGCTTCTCAGCATCATGCGCCGTTTCTAATGTTGCTAGATCGAGCATTAACTGATCTTGTACTTCTGCGATTTTCTCAACGCTCTGCGCATAACTTCCAAATGCGACAAACGCCAACATTAACAATAGACAACGCCAAACCTTCATCATATTAATTCCTATCACTGTCTAAATTGACCCTATAAATAGTAGTAAAAAGAATATGGATAACAAGCATTTAAACGTATGTTATGTTAAAAATTCGCAAATTATCAGCCTGCTTCTAATATTTGAGAGTTCCAATCCCCTCTTATGACCTGTAGAGTACGCATCCAACAAAGAACAACAGCCAATATCTTCATTCGAGCACAGCACTAAAGCGCCCTAAATACGATGTTGGCTCACAGCAAGAGAGCATAAAAATGAACAACGAACTTGATATTATTGAGTCTCTAGAAGAACTAGAGCAATTCCTAATTTCAGTGGAAGCTGGCGGTTTAGGCCTTGAAGGCGTTGAAGGTGTAGGCATGGCAACCAATAATTCAGATGGTCGTCACTTCGTTGCTGTATTCAATAGCAGCCATAAAGTTCTGCTTGCTCGCTGGATCACCAAAGAGGTGTTTGATAACGGTAAAGACTTGGTACGTAACGGCCCTCGCCGCACTCACTAAGTCTTTCCAATAGCACCAATGATTAAAGCCCAACACGTTCACTGACGATCTGTTGGGCTTTTTTGTATCGCCTGTCCCGTCCTGATAGTTAATAAACCACTCAATACAGAATAATTAGCGATAACTTTCAGTTGTTGTGAACTTTAGCTACAGCTCAATGTCGTATTCGCGTGAATTGGTGTTTATGCGTCTTTTATCGTGTATCTGCCGTTTCCCGCATTTATACATAGTTTCACTTTAACCATTTTATGACTTGTGGCACGAAGAGAACTTATCTAAGCTAACCACAATTCAATGAGCTTGCTTTAACGACTAACAGATTTGATTACTGACTAATTTGCTGAACACATCGCTACTTTTCTTATCCACACAGAACCGCCGACAAAAGCATTCGCTTTGGGCGCTCTTCCTTACCGGACTGGTTATCGTAACTTGTCTGGCGAGCACTCTGGCCGTCAAGAAAGTATCGTTATCTGCATCCGCTAATGGCCAATCAGTCCTAGTTGGCACACAAACTCATACAGAAACCAGTAATCCCCAAACCAACATCGCTTCTTCAGAAAAAATGGCTGCTCTATACGCCAGCGTTTTCGGCTTAGAAGCCTCAAAAATGTTAACGTCCCCCAATTCAAATTCATGCAGCCTAAGTTCGAAAATGCTGACCTTTGCCGCACCTAAAACGGGCTGGCTGATCCCTTTCGTTCTGATGATTGCTGTTGCATTCAACTTATCTCCGCACATCTCGAGATTATCCGGAGACAATCATCGCTCTACTCGACCGACAAAACACCGATTGCATCTAAAGCACTGTATATTTAGAGAGTAAATAACCGGGCTACTACACCCTTTTATTTATTTTTTGGAGATACATTTGTGTACAACACACTACTAACTAAGTTTGTCGATTCGTTGGCATTCTGCATGCGCACATGCGCAAAAGCTTTCGTCACTGCAATCTTAGTCATGACGTCATTTACCGCCCTGGCTCAAACCACGGGCTGGATAAGCGTGCCTGAGCATCCGCCAGTTAAGATGCGAATGATGTCGACGGGTGAACAGTCGGATAACGGCGGTACCGTTCAAACTGTATTGGACGTTACACTCGACGGTGACTGGAAAACCTATTGGCGCAGCCCAGGTGAAGGTGGCATTCCGCCAAGCTGGGACTGGTCTGATTCAACTAATATAGAGTCTGTAGATTGGCATTGGCCGATCCCTAAATACTATGAACAACTTGACGTGATGACGTTAGGTTACAAAAAGCACGTAAGCTTTCCTGTCACCCTAACGTTGAAAGACAAAACGCAACCTGCTGTATTTAAGGCTTCTCTCTCGTTCCCGTCGTGCACCAATATTTGTGTTTTGACTGACTATGACATCGAACTCCCTATCGACACGCAGCAATTGCAGTTCGATGAAGAAGCGATGTTCTTGTTCAACCAAGGCATGAGCCAATCTCCAAGAGAAGCGAACCGGACTTCAGTGAACGGTCTATTTTGGGACAAAAGCAAGCAACAACTGGTCACTCAACTAAACAGTAACGAAGGCTGGGATAAGCCGATGGTGTTGATCGATGGCAAAGAAGTCATCGATGATTTCTTTGCTCAACCAAGCGTCCACATCACCGGCAATACGATGACCGCGGTATTTGACGTCAGCAACTGGATAGGCGAAGTCGACTTAACGGATCGCACCGTTAGTGTCACCGTTTCAGACACTAATTTTGCCGAAGAAATGACGGCTCAAGTCGGCTCAAAACCTATTGCTTATCAAGCAAGTAACAACGGTTTTCTTGCAATGATCGGCTTTGCTTTGATTGGTGGTTTAATCCTCAATATTATGCCGTGTGTGCTGCCTGTATTAGGAATGAAGCTAAACAGCATCATTCAAAACCAAGGCGCATCTAATCGTCATATCCGACTCTCATTCTTAGCTTCTGCGTCAGGTGTCATTACATCATTTGCACTCCTAGCCCTTGGCATGACCGTTCTAAAAATGGGTGGCAATGCGATTGGTTGGGGAATCCAGTTCCAAAATGTTTGGTTCATCGGGTTCATGCTGATCATCACTTTGCTGTTCTCGATTAATCTACTTGGGTTATTCGAATTCAGACTACCATCAGGTTTAAACACTTGGATGGCAACCAAAGGCGATGACTCACATTCAGGCCACTTTATTCAAGGCATGTTTGCGACGCTGTTGGCAACGCCGTGTAGTGCTCCGTTCTTAGGGACCGCAGTTGCTTATGCACTTGGGGCAAGCTACCAAGAGTTGTGGGCTATCTTTATCGCACTCGGCATCGGTATGAGTGCACCTTGGTTGATTTTCGCGCTGTTCCCGAGTCTTACAAAACTGCTTCCAAAACCTGGGGCATGGATGTTCAGAGTTAAGCTGGTATTTGGCTTAATGATGTTCATTACCAGTCTATGGTTAGCAAGCCTAATGAGCCCATTCATTGGTAAATTCCCGACGATCCTGTTGTCACTGTTTATCGTGATTACAGTATTGATTTGGATTGGCCGTAAGTTGGGCCGCAAGGTACTTATTCCTATCGTCGCAACCACAACCTTGGTGTTTGGTGCTGCATTGATCGTCGGTAGTGTCACCGCTGATAACTGGGCGACACCGATTGTTGACGATCTCGATTGGCAAAAGCTAGATGCAAAACAAATACCTCAATTGGTTGAGCAAGGCAAAACGGTATTTGTCGATGTGACCGCTGAGTGGTGTATTACCTGTAAGGCCAACAAGATCGGCGTCATTCTCCAAGACCCTGTCTACAGCCACCTGCAGCAAGAAGACATTGTTTTGATGAAAGGCGATTGGACAACACCAAGTGAAAGCGTCACTCAATACCTACAAAGTAATGGTCGATTTGGTGTGCCATTTAATATCGTCTACGGCCCAAGCTATAGAAGCGGTATTCCACTGCCTGTCATTCTCGACAGTGACACTGTCGTTCAAGCCATCGACGCTGCGAGATAATAGATGAAGACTCCCAACAATAAAGATAAATCTAGCACGACTGAAGACAGCGCTGTAAAGGGTGATACCAAAAAGCCAAGTCGTCTTAAGAAGTGGGGAAAGGAACTGGTTTCAATGATATTGATCGTTGGCGTGGTTTCATTTGCGATGGACTTTTATCACAGCAGGAGCATGCCTCAGGGCGACGCGATTCCAATTGTGGGTCAATCGCTCCAAGGCGAAGATATTGATGTTATCGAGCTAAGCAAAAATGGTAAGCCAGTCATTGTCTATTTTTGGGCGACTTGGTGTGGCGCCTGCAAATTTGTAAGCCCAACCGTCAATAGCTTCAGTGATTCCCATCAGGTGGTTTCGGTCGCTCTGTCATCTGGCCCAGACGAACGTGTTCAGCGTTACTTAGAGGCGAAAGAGTATGACTTCCCTGTGATCAATGATCTCTCTGGATCGATCAGCAGAAGTTGGGGAGTCAATGTCACGCCAAGTATTGTCATCATCAAAGATGGAAAGATTAGCAGTATCGCAACCGGCGTTACATCCCCTATCGGCCTGTGGTTAAGAACCTACTTTGCCTAAATCGCTCACAAAGAAAAACAGAGCAAAGCTAAGTGAATAAACCGACTCAGCCAGTTTAACAAACAATATTAATGTAAGCGCAACCTAATAAGCGCTCACGATTATCACGAATTTGAGAAAAGACAATATGAAAAAGCATCTGATAAGCGCACTGATTATAGGCTCATTAATGAGTACTAATGCCTTCGCAGAATTAAACAAAGAACAAACTCAACAACTTGAAGAAATTAATCAATTCCTGAAGGAAAATCCATCGACGATCTCTGGATTGCATACCAGTTTAGAGCAGTACGTAGCAGGTCAAGAGCAAACGAAAAAAGCCCAAGCGGAAAGCCATGATTGGTTATACAACAATGACGCCCACCCAATCACGGGCAATCCGGATGGCAAATCGGTCATCATTAACTTTACCGACTATAACTGCCCTTACTGTAAGCGCTTGGAAAAAGGCTTGGTTCAATTAGCCTCTGAAAACAGCGACATTAAAGTGATCAACGTGTACTTATCGTTTAAGCAGCAACAGGTTTCGGGGCTAGACACCAACGCGGCGCTATACGCGATGAAAGTATGGAAAGATAACCCAGAAGCATTCCCTGAAGTTGATAGATTGCTGATGGCGAAAAGCGGTATTCACTCGAAAAGCTCACTAGAAGCCGTTGCCAAGAAGACGGGAACAGAGGCGGAACTAAAAACAACTCAAGAACAAAACCAGGTTCTAACCACTAACCATCAAACGTTCAGTGCACTCGGCTTAACGGGCACTCCAACCATGATGATGAACGGAAATGTTTTACCAGGGTATGTGCCTTACGACCGACTTAAAGATATCGTGGATGACGCTTTTTAGTCGAGTGTAGATAGAGATAAAGACTCGAAAGAGAAGTGAATAAAAGCCGACTCGCGCAACCCGCAGTCGGCTTTTTCATTGCTTCGAAACAATAGAACACTTTGAAACGACAGTTTTGAAGTCATGGTTTTGAAACAAAAAAGTCGAAGTGTCACCATCTCGCAATAGATTCTTAATTTACCCTCGCTACGCTAAAAGCAGTTCTGTCGATGAGTCAAAGACGTGTTAACTCAAGACAACTGTCCTTTGACCGAGCCTTGCTCGGTCTTTTTTTTACGTGTTTTAGATAGCAACACAGTGTATTAGCACAGAAACGTCCAACCGACTAAGCCTAACTTAGCAAGCGACAAACAAGCGCACCCGGCTCCCTTAACGCATCCACGTTGTAGCTAAGGACACGTCCAGCAGACGGCGCGTGATAACGGCGACACTCATTACCAAAAGCGTCATATTGAATAGCCAATAAATCATCTTGTTCTACGCTCTGCAGAAGCTCAACCTGCGGCAATACAAAACCACCAATATCAGCGCGGATAGAAACCACATCATTACCCTCTATCCAATCCATTCTCGGCAGTTGCATTTTGTCTGGGTTATTTAGGTTAATTTCGAACATTTCATAATAAGACAGCATATTAAAAACACCGTCCACGGCTCGTTGAATCATATCAGGCTGAGTAAACTTACCCATCCCCACTTCCACCGTAATGCTAGGAATTCCACTTCGATTCCAAACCGTTTCGAGAATACCTGGGTCGCCCGGATCATTGAGAACACAATCTGGCGTCATCAACCTTGCCATTTCAAGGCATTGTTCAATTCGGTAGTCAGCAAAAACATAAAGTGGGTAGACCGCGCCACGAGTTTGGGTATGTAGGTCAACGGCGAATGTCGCATTGTGTTTGAGTAAGCGATCCCACAAAGACGCAACAAAGCGCTCTGCCGCTAAGCCATTCGCATCACCCGGAAAGAGTCGATTAAGGTTGGCAGGGCAAGAGCCCGGATCCGAAGAGATAAAATCGCGGCTGTGGTTAAGCAAACCCGACAAGTTCACAGTAGGCACTATCGTGACCGTGCCTTTGAGAGTTTTACCGACTAAGTCTCTGATAATTTGCTGAGCAGCCAACACACCGTTGAGCTCATCACCGTGAATACCAGCGGTGATCATCAACTTAGGACCTGCTTGACTGCCTTTGAAAACAGAAACCGGCATGTTCTTGGGTTGCCCTAGCCCATCACTGGTTACTTGAAACCAAAACTGGTGCTCTCCAACGGGTAGGTCTTCAACATTCAAGGAGCCAATAACCTGCCTACCTTGTAAAACATCGCCTAAGTACTCTGTTTTCATCCAACGTCTCCATCTTGTTGAGCAAAATCTATTCTCTTCTAAGTTTTTGCATCATAGAGGATATCTTAATCAGTACAAACAGTTAATAAGATGAACAAGCTCTGACTTTCCCATAATACTCACGCATATCATCATCACTTCCCCTAAATAAAAGCTTGTGAAAGTCTGCACTTAAGAACCGATAAGTTATATAACCATTCACAAACCACTCAGTCTATTGAAATGAAAGTGCAATAAAATCAACACTTAAAAAGTTCCCTATTCACGAAAATGTAATTTTATAGAAATGAAAGCTTAATTTAGCTGCTCTAAATTAGCTTCATATCGAAACGGAGAGCACATTGCTCACGGATTTTAAAATACAAGGTAAGTGATTATGAAAAAGGCAGTTCTAGCTTCTGCAGTGGTAGCAGCACTAGTTTCAGGTTCTTCTCTAGCAGCAACAGTTTACAGCTCTGATGGTACAGAACTTAAAATTGGCGGTCGTGCGGAGGCTCGTTTCAACGTATCTGACAACAACGAAAGCGCATCTGACAGTTCTTTCAAAGACAAGTCACGAGCTCGTGTGAATATTTCAGGTAAATCTGAACTTTCTGATGGTTTATATGGATTCGGTAAGTATGAAGCAGAGTTCACTAGCGCATCAACAACAGAGTTCGAAGACGGAAGTGGCAATACTGTAAAAATTGAAAATGAATCTCTTACCAATCGCTACTACTACGCAGGTTTAGGAACCAAATTCGGTGAGTTCTCATACGGTAAGCAAGATTCTTCACAGGTAATGCTGACTGACATTACAGATACAATGGCAACATTTGGTGCAGATGCTGCTGATGCCGTTGATGGCAACAAAGATAAGCGTGAGAATAACTTCCTATACTCTGGCGAGTTTGACGCGTTGACGGTACAAGCTAACTACATCGCTGCAAATGAAAAAGATGCAGATAGTTTTGGCCTTGCTGCTATGTATAACCTAGGCGCTTTTGACCTTGGTGCGGGTTATGTTTCTCAAAAGAATGGTAACTTCGATGACGATCAAATCAACCTTGTAGCTCAATTTTCTATGGATGCGTTTACGGTTGGTGGTCTATACACAATGGCTTCAGTTGCAGATAAAGATTACACAGGCTACGAGCTTTCAGCTATCTTCAAAGCAACTAAACAGCTATCACTAATTGGCGTATACAACTACGGCGAGTTCGATAAAGCGGCTGACGAAGAAGCAAATAACTTTGCTATTGAAGCGGTGTACAAGTTTAACGGCCACATTCGCACATATGCTGGTTACAAGTTTGAACAGCGAGACAATAAAGATGACCAACTACAAGCGGGCATCCGTTACGACTTCTAATCTAAATCGACTTTAGATACAGACTAAAAGGTTGGGCAATGGCTCAACCTTTTTTCATATTCGAATATTCTGACTAACTTCATCAATGCTTTTTCTGGTTAAGTGGTGTTAAATCCGTATCATAGGTGAACCACATCAAATAATTAGAAGCATCATGTCACAACACCATCCGATCCAAGGCGCTAGCTGGATGCTAACCGCAGGTTTAGCCTTTGCTTTGATCAACAGCCTAACTCAAATCGCTAGCATTCATTTCGGACTGACTTCTACCACCGTTGCCGTCATTCAGTATTCAATCGCATTGTTCGCCATCCTTCCTTACCTAAAAACATTGGGAATTCGCCGCGCACTAAAAACTGATAATCTCAAGCTACACGTATTCCGTGTCTTCTTGTCTGTTATTGGTATTCAACTTTGGATATGGGCACTGGCTTACCCAGTACCAATTTGGCAAGGCATTGCCCTTCTCATGACATCGCCATTGTTTGCAACCATTGGTTCAGGGCTTTTCTTAAAAGAGAAAGTTGGGGCTGCTCGCTGGGGCGCGACCTTAGCAGGCTTCGTGGGTGCGATGGTGATTCTAGAGCCGTGGGCTGAAGATTTTAACTGGGCAACGTTATTACCAGTCGGTGCCGCTTTCTTCTGGGCATGCTACTCACTGATGGTGAAAAAACTCTCTTCGCAAGACAGTCCTTCAACCATGGTGGTCTATCTTCTACTATTAATCACACCATTTAACATCTTGCTTGCTGCGCCAGATTGGCAAACGCCAAGCGGCGGTACAATCTGGGCTATATTGATTGTTATCGGTGTTATGACGGCACTCGCTCAATGGGCGATAGTAAAAGCCTACTCGGTCGCTGATGCTTCGTTTGTGCAACCTTTTGACCACGCCAAATTACCGCTAAACGTTTTAGCAGGTTGGATTGTATTTAGTTGGGTTCCACCGGGTCGTTTATGGCTAGGGGCTGCTATTATTATTGCGTCAGTTGCATTTATAACGCACTGGGAAACTAAAAAACCTTCAAAAGTGAAGAAAGTTTAAGGTTGGTGAAATAAATAGTTCGACAGTCCGTTCTATATGGATAAGAGAATTCAAACGAGGCCGTAACCATGAAGAAACCAGTCAAGATTACACTATACCGTTGGGCAGGCAGCTGGGGTCCATTTAAAGTTAACATCCCATGTGGAGAATGTACCCTTACCAAAGACATTCTGAAGGATACTTTTGAGAATGAGTTGGCCGATGTCGATGTCGAACTGGAAGTGAAAGATTGGTTGTCTCACTGGTGGGAGCCGCTAAAACTAGGCTCTTGGCATGCTCCAATCCTTGTTGTTGAAGGCAAAGTGGTCAGCCAAGGTGAAGCGCTGAATCGCGGTGTGTTAATCCAATCGGTGATCAAAGAGTGGACCAAACGAGACAGCTTAAAAGGCAACATCGTTTATGGTAAGGCGACCTGCCCATTCTGTGTTAAAGCAAAGAAAATGTTGGATGAAGCGGGTGTTGAATACCAATACCACGATGTCGTAAAAGATAGCGCCGCTTTGTACCGTATGATTCCAGAGGTAAAAGCACACATTGGTGAGAAAACACCGGTCACCGTCCCGCAGATCTGGCTTGATGGTAAGTACATCGGTGGTGCCGATAACTTAGAAGCGTGGATGAAAGAGAATGGCTTAGATAGCATCCCTAATAATGTGGTCGACTTATCCAATCAATCTGCTGGCTGAGTTCATTAAAAGCCATTAGTCAGAAGCTTAATTAGTGTTTTTTGTGTCCATCCACAACAAAACAAAGCGATAACTTTCACCAATCGCTAAAACGAAAAAGGCCTTAAACTTCATCGAGTTTAAGGCCTTTTAAAATTCCGTTTTTGAAAATGCTTATTTAGCCATTTTCTTCATCATTCGCTTAAAGAACGATGGTTTCTTTGGCTTTGAAGTGCCGTACAATGCTTCGTGCATCATGTTTTTTGCTGCCATTTGACCAAGGTATGCGTGGCCTAGTTCGTAATTCATGCTTATCTCCGCACATAATCAACTTTCTTTAGCGCGGATTCTACACTTAAAACGCCCAAAAACAAGATCTAAATCACACTTTAATGCAATATTAAGCATTCATTTGCAATTAGCCTAATTTTGTCTCTGTGCTAATCAGCATTGTTTTTGTATATCAATGAGTTAACCTAAATTCTGGTTTGAGCTTAATGCTCCATTCCTAATAACAACCCAAGACATTGATTTAGACACTGATAAAAAAAGCAGCTCAATAGAGCTGCTTTCTAAAATGCTTTACTGAGAAACCTAGCTGCGCTTTGGCTGTCTGTAAGTTTTACCGGCAATTTGGTATGTGTCTTTTTGCTTCAATTCAAACATCGTTTCAAAGAACCAAGCTGCAAATTTGATTAAGTCATCGCCTTCATTCATAACATGTTCGATGTACTCTTGCTCTTCGCCTTGTTCATTTTCTTGAAGCGTCACGTGGTAAATACGCTTTTCGCCTTCCACTTCAGCAAGTGCAAATTGACCAGTCAGTGATGCAGCAGCCTCAGCGACTTCTGTATCCTCATTGGATTTCAATAGCTCAAGCGCTTGAGGCAGGCCATCTAGTGCGCAGATAGCTTTTACCAGTACTTCAAATTCATTTTGCTGCATTTTGTTCTTACCTATTCAATGGACCGAAGCATTGTAGAAAACCATCAGCACAAATACAACGTATTAACGATGGTGCGTTAAACGATAGTGAATTTAGTGTTTAGCTATATTCCACTTCAACAGTATCGCCTTTGTTGTTCATTTTGGTTGAAGACCAAAGCACTCCGCCCATGGCTGCGCCAATAATGAGGTAGAACACGCCTAACTGTAGATGAGTCGTGACCCAACTTTCTACCAGATACCCACCCAATAAACCCGCTAAACACATCTGAATTGAACCAGACAATGCCGACACTGCTCCCGCTTGTTTCTTATGAGGTTCTAATAACATGCTGATTGATAATGGGAACGAGATGCCTTGTGCTATCGCCAACCAAGTAAACGCCCAAACTAAGTTAAAGATGGATAACTCATGAGTAAGAAGCCAAGTTCCCGATGCCAAGATAATCAAAATAGCTAGGCTCATCAGTTGGGGCGTACTAAACCTACGATTGAGTAAGTTTAAAGCGACGCTACCTATCAGTAAGCCTGCCGAAGGGACAATCATCAATGAACCATACTCAGCGGCGGTCAGCCCCAATTGCTCTTGCATTAAGAATGGAAACAACGACAGCGATACCAAACTCGCCATGTAGCTCATCCAGTTGTAACTGGCACTGGTCAACACTTGGCGATTGGTCAACAAGCGTCCGTAGTTCTTCACCACTTGGCACGCATCAAAGCGGCTCTTTCCGTATGGCAAAGTTTCATGCAGAACAAAGTAACCCAGTGTGAATATCGCTAGTAGATACAATAAAACGAACAGGAACACCGCCTGCCAACCGAGGTGGAATGAAATCCAGCCACCAAATACAGGCGCGATGATCGGCATAATCGACGCGGTGATCGAGATATAAGACAACGCTTTGGTAAGCTGTGAACCATCATAGCTGTCACGAAGCACACTTCGCCCAAGAACCGAGGCACTGCCCGCCCCTAAACCTTGCAGCAAGCGACCAACTTCTAGCGCCGTCATATTGTCAGAAAACACAACACAAACGACTGTACCAATCAAATAAACACCCTGACCTAACAAGAAGATAGGTCTTCTTCCCACCGCATCGGACATCGGTCCGTAAAATAGCTGAGACAAGCCAAAACCCACCAGAAACAGCGTGACGAGAAGCTGTACATCTACTTGAGTAGCACTTAAATCAGAAGCAATTAACGGTAATGCTGGCAAGTAGATGCTCACACCCACCTGCCCCGTAGCAATAATCATCATTGCTAAGAGTAACGGTGTTTTTTTAAAGGTCGATTGGCTCAAAAAATTCCCTATTCGTTTGATATTTGTTCATTAGACGAGTTTACATTCAAAACCAATAATTGATAATTAGCTAAATTGGAATTTTATTAAGTCCCAACAGGAAATAATATGGATTGGATTCTTAACGTAAAAAGCTACGTCAGAGTAGTCGAAGAAGGCAGCTTCAATGGTGCTGCTCGAAAGCTGAACACCACCAGCTCGGCGATCAGTAAAAGAGTGAACTGGTTAGAAGAGCGCATCGGCACCCAACTGTTAAAGCGTACCACGCGATCAATTAGCCAAACCGAAGCAGGTGCGCTCTTTTACCTGCGAGCCAAGGATCAGCTCGATAATTGGCAATCGATTATTGATGAAACCCGATCGGTTAACCAAACGCCTGCGGGCCTACTAAAGATAGGCGCAACCATTGCTGTTGGTTCTAAGTTTCTCGTGCAATACATGGACGACTTCTTAGAAAAGTATCCAGACATTAAAGTACAGCTTATCACCACCACGCCAGGTCAATTACCTGAGCTTGGCTTGGACCTGGTGATCAGTCGTGAACTGGAACAACTCAACTCGTTAAGCTTCAAGAAAACACCACTGTTCGAACACAAAGCTAGCTTTTATGCCGCACCAAGTTACTTGGCTAAACATGGTTATCCCATCAACGAGCAAGACTTAGAGCAGCACAACTCCTTAATATGGGGAGAGCGTCCTATTCGTGAAGTCACGCTAACTAAAGGACAGCGCATCACTTTGAACGGTAACTTTGCGACCACCAACCCTGAGGCTTTGTTTCATGCCGCCAAGCGAGGAATGGGCGTACTGTTAACCATCAAAGCAATGATCAAAGAGGATCTTAAACAAGGGACACTGGTTCCAGTATTACCAAATATAACAGCCGACGAAGTGATGGTTTACGCGTACTACCCTAAGCTTGACTACTCACATACACGAACCAAGCTATTTTTAGACCACCTAAAAGATAGGCTAGACAAAGAAAGAAATAGTCAAATTTTGTGAAATATATCGCACTAAATTTGAAAAATCACACAACACGACCAATAATAAACTAGACGCATATCAAGATTATTAATGCAAGTTGCATTGTTAATACTTAAGACAGCGCTGCTACAAGATCGTATACACAAGATCATACACATACAGCTTACACACGATTCTGGTTGGCTACGGATGGTGACTATGACTCAACATACACGCAATAGCATGATAGACACAGAGCGCATTGGCCGCTTACTCAAATTGGAAGGTATCGACCTTTTAGAATCTGCCGTGCTTACTTTGCATCAAACCTTCGGTACTCAATACACCAGTATCATTGAGAAAAAGCACTTCCCCGATCAAATGGTTCCTTTGGTAATTGCCCATTCTGACCATGTACTGCATGACAAAATAAACGCACGCCATGGTCACATATACCAACAAGCCGTTAATCAAAAACACCCAGATTGCTCATTTGCTCAGTATATCGTTCAGTCACTCCCAACATCAGCATTTAGACAGGAAATCACCTCACAGAACTCAATCGCTATCCCAGCACGCAGTCAAAGTGGCGAAGTCATGGGTGTGCTTTTCTCAACCTTTAGTTCGCCTATGAGTACAGATCAACAACAAGACGTGATAAAACACCACCAGTTGTTCGCAGATATCGTCATTCACACCTTGCGTGAAATGTGGTTCAACGACCGTTCTGAGCAACTGGTTAATCAACTCAGCTACGAAGTATCACACGATAGTCTAACTGGGCTATTAAACCGTAGCTGCTTATCAGACACCTTGGAATCGATCACTCAGCAGAGTGTCACTCCCTTCACGCTCGCTCTGCTCGACATCAATAGCTTCAAAGCCATCAATGATATGCACGGTAATTATATTGGCGATAAGGTACTTCAGTTCGTTGCAGAGACCTTGCGCCGAACCTTGCCCGACAACAACCTGACGTTCCGGACGGCTGGCAATGAGTTCGCATTCATTACCTATCATTCAGACCCAATAGCTGTTTGCGAACAAATTCTGGATAAGATAAAGCAAGGTTACACTAGTATTGATATCAAAATCGATTTCGACGTCAGCATCGGCATTGCCCGGTCAGATGGAGACAATAAAGACGTAGAACAAATCATCTTCAACACCAGTTTGGCGCTAAAAGAGTGCCAGCATAGTCAAGATACATACATTCAATGTTACGACACTCACCTAAGGGTTCGTTACCAAAGGAAAACCGAGTTAATCGCCGCCTTACGAAGTGAACTTGATAGCCCCATATCAGACAGTCAGGCACCTAATGACAATGGAATGTACGTGGTTGTACAACCAATCGTTGATCACATTGATACACGATGGGATTACTTCGAGGTGTTAACTCGTTGGAAAACCACAAGACATGGCGACATCTCGCCAGTGGAGTTCATTCAGGTAGCGGAAGAATCGGGGTTGATCGTGGAACTGGGTGAACGGATCATCGAATTGGTATGCCGCGCTAAAACAAGATTGGAGCGAGGCTTAGGCTACAAAGTTAAGCTTGGAATAAACTGCTCCGCTCACGAGCTTACCGATTCTAAGCGTTATATTTCCTATCTCACTCGAACGATTGAACAGCATCACTTTAAAGCAAACGAGTTTGTCATTGAGCTAACCGAAACCGTTCTGTTATCTCCAACTCAAGAAACAAAGTCAGCACTCGACTTTCTAAGGGGACAAGGGTTCACGATCGCTCTAGATGATTTCGGTACTGGTTACTCAAGCTTAAATTACATTCATAGCTACCCTATCGATTGTATTAAGATTGATGCCACCTTTATTCGAAACTTGCTGACAAACTCAACATCCGAAAGTGTTGTGTGGTTGATTGTTCAACTGGCACACAGACTCAATGTGTCATTGGTTGCGGAAGGTGTAGAGAAGCGCGAGCAATTAGAAAAGCTGCACGCAATGGGGTGTGACAAAATTCAAGGATACCTCTACTCTCCACCTATGCGACCAGAAGCTATCGTTAGCTACGTCACTCACTCAGAACCTCTAGCCTAAACGCCGTTTACTACCTCAACCTAAAATCAAAAAGCCGCGAGCGTATCACTAAACATTTAAGTATTTAGTTCTGCACTCACGGCTTTAAAGGCTACATCATTACTCGCAACCATCTAGCTAACGGTTACCTTGACGACATATAGTCAGCTGCTAGCTATTATTCGATTGTTTTTCTAAAGCTTTCTTTAATAGCTTGTCGGCTTCATCTCTAGCAGCTACGAATGTCGCTTTTTCCTTTTTAGGCACAGAATCGGCCATTGGGATATTCGCTTTCATCGCATCAACAGGACGACCACGTTCGATCAATTCGTAATGTAAGTGCGCCCCCGTCACTCGGCCCGTTTTACCTGATAAGCCAATACGCTGACCACGAGATACCGTTTGTCCTTTACGAACGAGGATCTTACTCAAGTGTAGGTAGCGTGTTTTGTATGTGCTCCCATGCTGAATCACCACATAGTTACCCGCATATGGGTGCTTACGCGTCATAATCACTTTGCCATCACCCGTTGCTTGAACCGGCGTACCAACTGGCGTCGCGAAATCTGTACCGTTGTGCGGTGAGATTCGGCCAGTCACAGGGTGTAAGCGCTTAGGGTTAAACTGAGAACTTTGGCGCCAGCTACTGCTCACTGGGTAACGTTGGAAAGCACGTTGTAAGCTATCGCCATTAGCATCGTAATATTGTCCGTCAGTGTGTAAGTATGCTGACACAACGCGGTTACGATTCATGATCTTAATTGCTTCAATTTCACGTTTTCCGGTTGCAACACCATCAACATATTGCGCTTTTTGAAGCACTTCAAACTGATCGCCAGCACGTAGGTCTCGGCTAAAGTTCAGCTTATCTTTAAGAAGAGTCACAATATGGTCAATCTCAAGACTGCTCAGGCCAACCTTGTTCGCCGACATAGAGAAGCTGCCTTGAATATCACCCACTAAAGGTTTTTGCTTCCATTCACCAGGAATAGAGATGTCTTCGAATTCGTAGCTGCCGTCATCAAGTAATCGGTAAACCACTTTGTCCGCGACGCTAAATTGAAGTTCCATTTTAGAAAGGTCGCCCGTCGCTTCATCACGCCAAAAACGCAATGTGTTACCTGGGCGAAGCGTGTCTAACGCAAGGAAGTTTAAATCGGTTTCCATCACGCTCATCATCGATTTGTAAGAAAATCCAAGCTGAGTGAAGATGCTACTCAAGTTATCGCCAGATTGAATTTGATACTCAAATGTCGGCGGCTCAATAACGGTAACAGAAGATGGTGACAGAATTGACTCAATAACGGTTGAGTCGGGCAAATCAAGATCGATCGTTTTCGTCAGATCCGATTGTGACGATTGCAAAGCAACACCAATCGCAGCAATAAGTGGCAGTCCCAAAATAGCTACTTTTTTTACAGGTGAAAGCTCAGCAAACGGAGAGGGAAATATTTTTGAATACACGGTAAACAGGTCTTTCTACGATATAAAGGCATAGGATATGCTTTTCAAACGCATAAATCATCAATACATTGTCATAATATGACGTGAATCTTCCCAACTTAGCCTAAGTCATTGAGTTGCCGTAGATGAAGAGCCACTAGATAAGAAATAAAATTAACCGCTAAATTTAAAAATAAAAAAGCAGAAACGGCTAGTTTCTGCTTTCTATTGGTTTACGTTATTCCGTTTCGAATAATTAATAAACGAAGCGAATTAGTCGCTGGTTTTAAGAAAAGATTATGCGTTTACCGTCGACACTAAGCAGTTGTCTTCACCAAACTCATTTGGGATGTAACGGTCAGCATTCGCATCGTTCACCCATTGTTGGTCATCAACTAGGTAGCGGAATTGAAACTCGCCATCTTTAGGTAGACGAGTTTTAAACTTGTAAACCTTCCCTTTGGCCAGTTTTTTCATTGGGGTGGCTTTCCAATCAAGAAAGTCAGCAACGATGGATACAGAGTTCGCTTCCTGAGCTTCTAGCTCGAAGGTCACTTCAACTTCATCTTTCGTCTTAAAAAAACGTTTATTAATCATTCGCAAGCTCCATTTGTAATAAGTAAGCGGACACAAAGCTAACTGTGTCTAAATTTCATTCATCTAACTAAGATAATATGTAATTTGGCTCACATAAACAACAGATCCTTACATTCACGAAAACGTTATTGCTTACCAATTGATTGCGTATCAAAAGAAAAACTCATTAACACCTTTTCAGAAGGGGGTTCTGCAAATGATTGTTCCGCAGAATGCTGAGTAAAGCCGATAAAACCTTCCCCAGTAAGTTTATTCTGTGATTGCGAACCTGGCTGCTGAGCTACCTCCAATGTCTGAATTTGTATACGATCACCCAGTAAAAGTTGGTCGACTAACACCACACGGCTTCGTTGCTGGTCATGCTTAAACAGGCCTAGATAATAGAAAACACCGCTGCCTTGGTTAGATATCCACATCGGCGCGACAAAGAAACTCGCCTTGCCCAACGTGGCGGCTGAAAGATTATTGGTGTCTACCGTTACCACACCGCGCTCAACACCTGAGTCATAGCGTCCAAACGCGATGGCTCTAGGCTCATCAACTTCATTGATAAAAGCGTAGGCGTTAGTCTCAGGAACTTTAATTGTCCATGGATTGGTCGTCTTCAAATCAAAAACGGTTTCTACGACTGGGTCATAACTCACTTGAGAAGAAGGAAACTTCGCCAAGATCTCTTCATCACTTAAGCTAAAGCGATAAATACCCGCTACTATCACCACAACCAGCATGACAATTGGAATCAGTAGAATCAGAGGGATAGGTAAGATTTTCTTTTTCATGGGCAATTATATTCTTTTGTTTTCATCCAGTTGTGCAGACCATAAAGGGCTTTAGTATAATTATCAATACAGGGTTAACCAGAAGTGGAGCATGGATGGATATCAATCATATTAAAGATAGAAATATCAGAAGTTGCGAATGCCGCTGTGGAGCAGTCAACCTAGTATGCCGAGGTGAACCTCAACGTACATCTGTCTGCCATTGCTATGAGTGTCAGAAACGCACCGGAAGTGTGTTCGGCATTCAGGCTCGGTTCCCAATAGAACAAGTTACACTCAGCGGTGAAGTGACCTCTTTTTCACGCATCAGCGATACGGGTAATGAAGTCACCTATCAGTTTTGTCCCAAGTGTGGCACCACCATGCTTTTGCAGTCGGTTGCCGCCGCTGATTTTTATATCGTCCCGCTCGGATTATTTAAAGAGCAAGACTTCCCACTGCCGAGCTTTTCGGTTTATGAAGAACGCAAACACGGTTGGGTTAAGTTCGACCACCAAATGAGCCATTACAACTAGTTCGTCATTGAGCGTTATCTCGTTATTGACCGTTATCTTTATATAGCAACAGTATTAAAACAAACTGCAATACTGTTGCCTAAGATCAAATATCACCGCTTCACAGCGCTAGCGTATCTTTTGTCTAGCGTTATAATCTTGCTCCTCTATTTAACCCAGGGTGAACCACATGATTTCTAAGTTACCTCGCTGGGTTGAATACGGCGCCCTTTTGTTAGCTGGTCTTGCTGGCAGTGTTAATGCTATCGGCTTACTTGGCTTCCAACATCAAGCTATCTCCCATATCTCCGGCACCATGTCTTTGCTAGGCAGTAGCCTGCTTACACCGACCTCGGCTTCTGTTCACCTCCTATTGGTGATCATGAGCTTCATGTTAGGTGCGGCGTTCAGCGGGTTCTTTATTGAAAACCAAGCATTGAAGTTAGGACGCCGTTACGGTGTTGCACTATGTATTGAGGGTGGATTGCTGTTTTTGGCGCTGTGGACACTGTTGCAAGGCTATACTTCAGGTCAGTATTTCGCTTCAGCCGCGTGTGGTTTGCAGAACGCGATGATCACCACTTACAGCGGGGCAATCATTCGAACAACACACATGAGCGGGATCATTACCGATCTTGGGATCATGATTGGCGCTCGCTTAAAGGGGATGCCTTTTGACCGCCGTAAAGCCAAACTGCTAATTTTCATTGTGGTTGGCTTCCTGTTTGGCGGCTTAATTGGCGCTTGTCTGTTCCAACGCTTCGAAATCTTGGCATTGGCTTTCCCTGCCTCTTTTGCTTTCATTATTGCGTTTAGCTACTGGTTATACTTGACCTATCGAACTGAAACCCCAGTCAATTTATAAATATCTGGCAATATAACCTCAAACTACGTAACATCCGCAACACTTTATTCTAAACTCTTAATACGTTGCAGAATAACCAGTATGAATATTTAGCGATATTTGATGAATAGTATTGCAAGCGATATTAATACTGGGTAATCTTGCACCCAATGAGAAAATACGGACGTTTAGTGAATAAAAATGCCAAGGATGTGGCTTTTTTACGTGTAGAAATTCGAGAACAATAACATGTCTAACAACAAGAATACTGCTCAAACAGAGAAATCTAAAGGCAGTTTCTGGGTTTTCTTAATCCCATCATTGATTGGTTTATTCCTTTTCATGGCGCCAATCAGCTATCAAGGTGATCTAACGATCCCTGTCGCTATTCTAGCTAAATCAATTCAAGCGGTTTTCGGTGAGTCTCTAGTTGCTATTATCACTGCAATCGTTGCTTTCATGTCTGTAGCTTCCGTTTTAAGCACCATTTTCAAACCTACATTCATTACATCAAGCTCTTTCTTAAACGGTCTTTTCAACCCATCTCCACTGTGGTTGTTGGTTCGTCTTATCGGTGGTGCTGCTGCATTCATGGCTTTCTTCCAAGTAGGCCCTGAGTTTATCTGGGAAGAAAACACTGGTGGTCTCGTACTAGAAGGCCTACTTCCAACACTGTTCTCAGTATTTATCTTTGCAGGTTTACTACTGCCACTACTACTTAACTTTGGTTTGCTAGAATTGTTTGGCACCTTACTAAGTAAAGTGATGCGCCCAATCTTCAACCTGCCAGGTCGTAGTGCTATCGATTGTATGGCTTCTTGGTTAGGTGACGGCAGTGTCGGTATCCTGCTTACAAGCAAACAATACGAGAAGAAATTCTACACGCAGCGTGAAGCCGCTGTAGTTGGTACGACTTTCTCTGCAGTCTCTATCACGTTCAGTCTTGTGGTTATTGCTCAAGTAGAGCTAGAGCACCTATTCCTGCCTTTCTACGCAGCAATCTGTCTAGCGGGTATTGTGGCTGCGGTAATCATCCCTCGCCTTCCGCCACTAAGTATGAAGAAAGACACCTTCATTGATGGCAGCAAGCCGCACAAAGACGCTGACGCGATCCCTGCAGGTCACTCAACATTCTCTTGGGGTCTTGAGCTAGCAGTAAACAAAGCATCACAAGTTAAGTCAGCTAAGTCAGTATTTGCTGAAGGCATCCGTAACGCCGTGGATATGGTATTTGGCGTACTGCCTGTGGTGATGGGCCTTGGTACGATGGCACTGGTTATTGCGGAATACACATCGGTATTCTCATTCCTAGGTCAACCTTTTATTCCGTTCCTAGAGCTACTTGGTGTTCCTGAAGCGGTTGCGGCATCTGAAACCATCGTGGTTGGTTTTGCAGACATGTTCATCCCAGCAATCCTTGCGGCTTCTATCGACAACGAGATGACTCGCTTTGTTATTGCAGCAATGTCGGTAACTCAGCTGATCTACATGTCTGAAGTGGGCGCTCTGCTTCTAGGCAGTAAGATTCCAGTGAACATCTTAGAACTGTTTATTATCTTTATTCTACGTACGTTAATTACGCTTCCAGTTATCGCTGGTGTAGCGCATCTAATATTCTAAATTAGATACTACTTATGTAACTCAATAAAGATTCAGTTTATAAAGCCTCACTTTTGTGGGGCTTTTTATTAGCACAAATATATACACAGCATTATTTAGAGTTCAATCAATTTATAAGTTCTGTATATCACTTGATTTCATATCATTTATTCAACCCACCTCTTGTTAATAGAAAACTGAACGCATAATCGTCAAATTAATACATTCTTAATCCCTCCTTAAACTCTGTCTAGCCCCATTCCCCAACTCATTGAACCAAATACTAAAAGTAACAAATATGTGATTTAGTGAATTTTGTGTTGTTTAGGTTGTTGTATTTTTGCAGTCTATTTTGTGAAATTACATTCAAGTAAAACCCAATCTAGTCGATATATATAATTACAAAAACACGATTAACTTTAGTCTTCGCAAAGCCTGTGAGAAGGGGAAAACTCAATGAAATTTAGCCATAAGGTGGTTGCTGCATCATCAGCCTTGCTGCTAGTGACAGTATCATTGCTTTCAATACAACAACTTTACACTGTAAGAAGTGCAGTAGAAAACCACGTCAATGCGAGCCTGAAAGAGATGGTCTCGGGCGTGAAAAATACCGTCGTATCGGAGATGAACGCCAAGAAAGCGTTGGCTCAATCGACGACTGAAGTCATCGAGATCAACCCTGAAGATCGCGCTTACGTTAAAGAAATCTTAGAAAAGCCAAAGCTTAAAAACAGCTTCCTAGCGGTTGGTTTTGGTTATGAAGCAAACGGTTTCGTTATTGAAAATGATGATGGTTGGGATGCCGGTCCAGACTACGACCCACGAATTCGTCCTTGGTACATTGATGCTAAATCCAAAAACAGTTTAGTTGTTACCGCTCCTTATGTGGATGCATCAAGTAAGAAAGTCATCATATCAGTAGGTACTCCAGTTAAAGACAACGGCCGCTTTACTGCGGGTATGTTCTACGACCTAGAATTGACGAACCTTGCTACCTTGGTCAACCAAGTGAACTTGTTTGATGCGGGTTACCTGTTCCTAGTAACAGCCGACGGCACCACGATTGCTCACCCAAATGCGAAAAACAACGGTGAAACGCTATCAAGCTACATGCCACAAGCGACTATTCGTGAAGGCTCTCAAGAAATTGAAGTCGACGGCAAAATGTTCCTAGTTAATTTCACCCACATCCCTAGTGAAGATTGGTACATCGGTGCCATCCTGGATGAAGAGATCGCTTTCCAAACCGTTGAAGAGTTGAAGAACAGCTCAATGATCTACTCTTTGATTGCGGTAATTCTCAGCATCATTGCTCTAACAGTTCTAATTCGCGTGTTAATGCGTCCACTGGATGCACTTAACCAAGCGATTCAAGATGTAGCAAGTGGACAAGGTGACTTAACTAAGCGCCTAGATACCAACACAGACAAAGAGTTCTCTGACCTAGCGAAAGGCTTCAACACCTTTACCGAAAACCTGCAAAATCAAATTATTCAATCGAAAGCGATTGGTGTTGAGATTAAACGCGGTACTGAAATCACGGTTAAAGGTGCAGGCGAATCAGCAAACGCAATGAATACGCAACTTCAAGAGCTTGAACAGTTAGCGACTGCAATGAACGAGATGGCGGTGACTGCAACTGAAGTGGCGAACAACGCTCAAGGCGCGGCTGCGGCGGCTCGTGAAGCTGATGAAGCAACGCTAGACGGCACATCTGTCGTAAGTGACACCACTCAAGCGATTGATAACCTTTCAGCTCGTATCGACCAAGCGGTTGCCGAAGTACAAGTACTTGAATCAGCAACAGCCAACATCGAAACGATTCTAAAAGTAATCAACGATATTGCAGACCAAACCAACCTACTGGCATTGAATGCGGCTATTGAAGCGGCGCGTGCTGGTGAATCAGGCCGTGGTTTCGCAGTCGTTGCCGATGAAGTTCGTACTCTGGCACAACGTACTCAAGAATCAACTACGGAAATCCGCAACATGATCGAGCAGCTCCAAGCGGGTGCAAGCTCAGTATCGAACGCGATGAACCAAAGTAAAGACACAGCCACTGACGCCGTTGAACGCGCTCAGCAAGCGAACTCTTCACTTGACCGTATCCGTGACGCGATTCAACGCATCTCAGATATGAACATCCAGATTGCTTCAGCGGCAGAAGAGCAGAGCTTAGTAGCGGAAGAGATCAATAACAACACTGTTAAGATCAAAGACCTTTCAACACAAGTATCAACAGCGGCCCAAGAAGCGAATACCGCAATGCAGCAGCAAACTGACAATGTTCGCCAACAAGACGAGCTATTGAATAAGTTTACGGTTTAACCAAGGTTTGGCTCAGTTGCCGTTTGGCTGAGTCGCCATTTGGTTTAGTTACCGAGCAATAGCTTAAAATAAAAAGCCCCGATTACTGATTGCCAGTAAGCGGGGCTTCTCTTTCTAGTCTATCCAAGTTAACTCGTGACAGGCTTCAATTCATTCGTCGTTAACATCATGCATTGGTTCGATTCCACCTTGATGGTTAAATCCTTACCAACACATTCAAACACATCATCCGACAGTAAATCGGTTACCGCACCAGTCCAATTTAATGAGGCTGTTTTGCTTCGCTTCGACTTGTTGATCACCACAATGCCTTTATCGCCACGGACAAACACCAACAAATCATCATTCGCTTCAACCACACGCATCGCTTCGCCATGAACATGGTTATGGAATTGAATCATGCTTTTCATGTAAGGCGCTTGCCAGTCGTTAAGCCAACGAGGCTGACCGCTCTTGTCCAGAATACCGCTGGTGCTCAGTTCACTGTAAACAAGCGGCACACCGCCGTCTCGACCAAGAATGAAAGCATGAGCCAATCGCTCATCCACTTCATCCATCACATGCTCCAAAAACACCTCGTTATTGGGAATATCATGAGTGACCGCAAACGTGATCGCTCGCATATTCGACAGAGCCTGACCAAAACAGTATGGGTTAATCAAAGACTTAAAGCTGCCCTGCTCTTCAAATGCTTTGAAGATGGTGTTGAACAACGGGAAATCGTAAGCGCCTAAGCGAGTGTGTTTAAGATAAGGCTCAAGGAACAGCTCATACTCTTCTTCTGTCGCGCCGCCATCGGTAATGATCTCACCGAAGATGTGCATTTCTTCGCAGATGTCATCCGTCCACACCTTGCGTAGGTGTGCCAGTGTCATATGCTTTGCCGCATCAATGCGAAATCCTTTCACACCAATCTCTTTCAGTGCTTTTAGGTAGGCTCTTTGTTGTGCCACCACATTATCGTTATCGAGTAGCGTTGGCAGGCCAGGATCGCTGGCGCCACCGGTAATACGCCCGTTTTGCACTTCCCACGTGTCTTTCCAGTTCTTGATACCAAACGCTTCCACGAAGTCGTTCTCATCAAAAAGAGGCTCAGAAAGGTCACCAAACAAACGTATGGATTCATAATAGTCAGCATCTTTTTGATAAGACGCCATGTCTTGCTGATTGGGATACGTTAGATCACCGCGGATACCCGATTCGTTGGCCATGTGGTTAAACACCACATCCACATAAGTACGAAGCCCATGTCGCTTTAACGTGTCGACCATCGCTTTAAAATCTTGTGTGTCACCCAACTGATTATCGATCACACGATAGTCTTGGGGCTGATAGCGTTGCCACCATTGAGTACCAGAATTTCGATCGCAACCTTTAGGGCCGCGCAGCGATTTCATCGCCGGTGATACTAAAACAGATTTATAACCCAACTCTTGGATCAGTGGGGCGTTCTTCATTACGTCAGCGTAGCACCAGTCAAAGGCATGCAATATGACATCTGTCGCTGGTTTGCTTAACATAGCTGAACTCTCCATGTTGTTCTCCTACCAAACTCGTTTACAGCTTTTTAGAAAAGGCAAAGGCTAAAAGGCAAAGCTGCAATAAATTTCCTCAAGAATGGCATTTATTATATGAGTTACTCATTAAAAACCCTCCTCCTCCTACCAATTACTCACGGTGGATGGTTGAGGGCGTAGCACCAATTATCGCATAACGTCTGGGATGAACACTCAACCGTAGTGCTTTAAAACGCGCACAAAAGTCACAAAAAAGGAGCGTATATACGCTCCTTTTATTCAATCTAACACATATTTATAACTAAGTTCTGTAAAGAACCTTCACGACGTGCCAGCCAAATTTTGTTTTCACAAGGTGTGGTACAAGCGTCTCGCCAGAGAAACAAACCTTATCAAACTGAGGCACCATTTGACCTTTTTTGAACTCACCTAGGTCGCCGCCCTTTTTACCAGATGGACAGGTTGAATGTTTCTTCGCTAGCGTTTGAAATTTAGCGCCCTTTTTAAGCTGCGTCATGATGTCTTCTGCTAGTTCTTTATGCTTCACCAAAATATGAAGCGCTGCTGCTGTTCTTGCCATGATAATTCTCAGTTTGTTGCTGCCAGTTTACTTACGACGATTACTTAGAACATCGCGAATGAACTGACTGTTGTAAATCTGTTTGCCGCTAACGGCTTATCGACATAAATTCATCGACAGCCAGCGTTTAGCGTGATTTTAACCCAAGAACCGCTATTCTTCACTCTATAACCGAAAACAACTGCCTTAAAGGCCATTAAAAACCGCATCGCGACTTGCTGCGGCTTCCATTTCCCTTTAAATTAATCCTTATAAATTAAGCGCGTATTAAGTAGGAGCCACTTATGGCCAAACCGATCAGTAAAGCGAGTCAGTCACAGGGAATGTTGATGTTCAAGTTGTCCCTCACTCAAAGTTTTGCGATTGGCACGCTTAAGGTCAGAGAAATCGTCCCTTTTCAGCCGATGACTCAGATCCCCTACTCCCATCATCACGTGATTGGTACAGTGACTATCCGCGACCTTACAGTTCCTGTGATTGATATGTCCGCTGCGATTGGCTTCCGTCCGATAACACCCGCTGAATACCAAGATTGTGTACTCATCGTTACTGACTGTTTGAGAACAGTTGTGGCGTTCTTGGTTCGTTCAATTGATAAAATCATTGAATGCGACTGGAAGAGCATTGAATCTCCACCCACCAGTGTGGGTCGCAATGTGTTTGTAACGGGTATTACACGTTTTGAAGACCGTATTGTGCAAATGCTCGATGTGGAACTGCTGCTTTCTAAGATCTACCCAGCTTATGAGAATGCTCATATCCCGATGCTGACCGATGTAGAAAGGGAACGCCTCAAAGCATTGAACATCTTATTAGTGGATGACTCTTTGATTGCACGTAAACAGTTATCTGATGCCTTAGACAGCATCAACATCCCTTACAGCATATGTAACAACGGCTTAGATGCCATCGACCTAATGCGACGCCAAGCCAGCGCAGGCAATGCCATTGATCTTCTGGTGAGTGATATCGAGATGCCGGGATTAGATGGTTATGAGCTTGCATTTGAAGTGCAAAACGACAGCGCTTTAAGTCACGCTTACTGTATTTTGCATACCTCACTGTCCAGTGAGATCTGTGTCGACCGTGCTAATCAGGTGGGGGCGCATGAAGCGCTTGAGAAGTTCAACGCGGGTGAATTAATCGAAGCTATGCTACGCGGCGCAAAAGTCTTAAACGGCGCCTCTACGGCTGCTTAGGCTCTGTTATAGAAGCTAAACCTGGCATAGTGCTCAATGGTTTAGCTTCTTAGTCTCTTCTTTCTTCAAATCTTAATAAGAATAGAGCTAACCGTTAGTCTTTGTTTTCTGGCATAGACTTTTTCGGCATAGAGTAGCTCTTACTCACAAATTCCACTTCCTCGACTTCATTCACATGATTGGTAAAAGAGGCCAATGCATAGAGAGTGTTCGCGACTAGGTTGGCGTATTTAAAAAGAATCGGGTCTGGCGACTTTTTGCTTTCATGATGTTCAATACTCACCAAAGCTCGCACAACTTTCTTAGCCTGACAACGACACAAGTGAAGTTCACTAGACACTCGGTGTCCACCGGGTAAGACAAAGCCTTTAAACCCCCCTTCTAACTGCTCACGGATACGATGATAATCTTGCTTGAGCTCGACCAATTCAGACTCGGTGATGGCAAGCTTACCGCGCACAGAGCCATTCAAATGGTAGATGTTTGGCTGCAAGCGTTGCAGGATCTCACGAACCTGAGGCTCTAGCTCTAAAGACAACACCAATCCAACTCGGCAACAAAGTTCATCCGACAAAATCTCAAAATCACAGATAGGACTGTCTTCATAAATAAACGGGTAACAGAACTCGTCCCAATCTCGACTTACTGGTTTCACGTACCGATCCTTACATATAAATAGTCATCAAACACCAATATACCAAACTCTTTGATTTAGACATAAAAAAGCCCTCACATTGGAGGGCTCCTAAAGAAATCGATTAAACGAGATTACTCGTTAGATACTTTTTTGTGACCTTCTTGTAGGTGAACGAAATCCACCAGATCGTCGCCTGACACTTGGTATGCCTGACCAAAGCCTTTAACGAACAGGCCGTTCTCAGCTTTAAGGTTAAACAGAGAGAAGTCTTGAAGTTGGCTCAAACCATCAATGATTTCACCAAAACGCTCTTGCATCTGGCCAATCACTTGAGTCCAAAGTTCCGTTTCACGCTCCACAACACTTGCTTGAGCATCAAACGTTAAACGTTTACGTGCGTAAAGTTGCTTCGAGCTCTCTTCGTCTTCAATCATCATCAAAGAGACCTGAGGGTTCGCTTTCAAGTTGCGAGCATGACGAGCAATATCAGAAATTAGAACAAAGTAACCTTCTTGGTTCTGAACGAAAGGTGCGTAACTTACGTTCGGGCGACCTTCTTCATCAACCGTTGCAAGTTGAAGGGTACGGCGCTCTTGGCGAAACTCTTTAATTTCTGGACCTAGGCGACCTTGTAGACGTTCTTGTTTTACTTGCTGTTCCATGGGTAATTCCTTTCTTCACTTTCTCTGATTTATTATTTTTGCCCAAGGTTGAGCGATCATTAGCGAACTAAACGATCCTCGAGCATTGATGTCTTGTTTAAGCCAGTTGGCAACCCTATGTAAGATTACTGCTGATTATTTACTATTGACTGTACTTAAGCTTGTTCTTTTAACGCTTTGAAGCGTTCTACTTGGTCGGCAATAAGCTCACGCTTTTCGTTACGGCCTAGGTAAATCTTAAAAATGTTCTCACCGGTTTCACTGAAGAAGCCGAAGTAATGACTTTCACGACCCATGAACGCCTTGCTCACCAAACCGATATGTTTAACGTTATCAAGTTTAAGGTGACCATGAAGCTCGCCCTCTTTGCCCATTAGGTTGTAGTAACCACGCGCTACCTTACCTTTCGGGAATGGCGCTTTAACTTCAAAGATAGAACCAAATGAATGCACGATAGTGGTCACAGGGCCCCAACCCACTAAACCTTCTAGAACCTCTTGAGCACGGCTGCCATCTAGCATTACCGCCATGTCGTTTGGAAAAGCAGCAACCACTTCAACCTCTGAAACACCTAGCTTCTCAGCAATTGCTGTTGGCAGTAGTTTTGGCTCTTCTTCTAAAATTAGAGCTACGCGTTGTTCTAGAGTTTCTGTCATTTCTAATGTTGTATCTGTCATTGAATATGTTTCCGTATAAACGAGTAATTTACGTAAGTTTTAAATTAAAAATTCGATATTAAGCGTGCTTCAAACTTGCATGCGGGTGTACGCCCGAACCTGACGCTTTAGGCGCTGGGTGCATAGCTTGGTATTCAGCGTTAAGCACTTGAATCACACTCTGCGCTAGGCTTACCGCCCAAAAGCTGCCAGCAATAGTCAGGCTCAGATAATCTTCCGAAAGCTCAACTAAACCGTTCTTTTCCCAATGCGCGAACAAAGGCTTGAGGTAGTCGAACGTATCTTGCCCCATAAATCTCGGTAGCGTACTTCTTCTAACAACACCAGAATCGAAACCTGCCTTTAATGTTGAGAAGATAGGCTCTAATGAGCTTTGCTTAGTCATCATGGCAATAGGTAATTGACCTTGCTTTATAGACTCCATGTAGCTGTCTAAAGTTCGATGCTGCATCACACCATGACCGCCGATGTTGCCACCAGCGCCACAACCAATGGGTAGAACTTCGGCATAAGCTTTCGCTAAGCTGTTGTAAATGCTGCGTTCGCGGTTATCACGAGTCCAGTGGTTTACGCTCAGTTGCTTGACCTTATTTTTTGCCATGAACTCCACACCCGCCAAATACATGCTCGCCTTATCTGGCGTATTCGCAGGCGGTGGGATTTTTCCTTTCTCAACAAGATTAAGCATAGGTGCATTGCCCGCAACAATCAGTTGGTAGAGGTCAATGCCGTGTGCGCCAGTAGACATGTAGTCTTCTAAATCTTGTTGGAACACTTCCATAGATTGGTGTGGTAATCCGTATAACAGATCAAGAACGATTGGCGCTTGCTCGGTGCGGCTTAGTGAACTGATACGTTCTAGCACAACCTCTCGGTCATCTAGGCGCTTGGCGCTGCGTCTAACTTGAGTGTTGAAACTTTGAATACCGAATGAGAAGCGATTGAAACCACCTTCAAGCGCACAATCAAACATCTCGTCGCCAAAGCGATTGATGCGCCCTTCCAAGGTCATTTCCACATCGTTTGCTAGTGGGAAATATTGACGAATGGCTTTACCAAGCTGCTCAACTTGTTGAGGTGACAAATCGGTGGGTGTTCCGCCACCAATATAGACAGCGTGAAATAGTCCAGACTGAGCCCAAGGTGTTTTGGCTTTCTGCTTTAGCTCGACCATCAGTGCATCGAAATACTCATCCACTAATTTACGGCTTGCGGCATTTTGGAAGAAATTGCAGAACGTACAACGCACACGACAAAAAGGAATATGGATATACAAGCAACGTTTATCCTGTTTTTGCCCTTCACTTAACATCAGTTCATCAAAGAGCTCCAACTTCTTGCTCGGGTCGACCGGAATTGAACTTCCTCCGGCATGGGCAGAATGCTTTTTAGCAAACGCAAAACGAAGCGGATCAGGGCTAGAAATACCTAAGACTGATTCGTCATACTTATAGATATTAAGACTCATATAATCTCTCTAAACACTTACATAGCAAAGTCTGGAAGACTATTCGCTAAAACTGAAATAATCATAAATAGACGCAAATGATAATGCAATTGATAATTGATCTTATTTAGATTCTAAGCAATAATCCGATACAGATTTTGGATTTGGTAAAGGATTGAGTGTGAACGTTCCTAGATATGTTATTGCAGGCGGTGCATCGTTAGTGATTCATGCAGCGCTATTATTTGTTGCTCAAGAATCCAAAGTATTCGCGATGCCTGCAGGTAGCCAATCGAACACGGTATCGATCAACTTCACTCCCAAGAGCACGCCTTCTCCAGCTCAACAAAAAACCACCACAGAGCCGGTTGAACCAGAACCAATCAAAGAAACGGTCTCACAAGCTGAACCTAAACCTGTCGAACCCAAGGCCGTTGAGCCAAAGCAAGCCAAACCGACGCCAAAGAAAAAAGCGATCACCAATAAGCCTCAACCCAAGAAAGTAGAGAAAAAGGTTGTTGAAAAGAAAGTCGAGAAGAAGCCGATTCAAAAGAAACCAGTGACTCAGAAAAAGGTCGTTAAGAAAGAACGCCCAGAACCAAAGTCCAAACCAACGCCTCAACCAGAAAAACTGGCCGACAAGAAAGTCGATAGAAATCTGGCCGAGTCTGCCAACAAACCTCAGGAAGTAAACCAAGGCGTATCAAACCAAGAGCCCGTATTAGTGACTAAGCCCTCTTTTTCTTCACGCCCCACACCACCGAATTACCCGCGCCAAGCTAGACGTCGGGGCGTTGAAGGGGTCGCAACTTATGAGGTCTGGTTAGACGCGGAAGGCAAACAAATCAAACAAGCATTAGTAAATTCATCAGGCGCACTAATGCTCGATAACGCCGCTTTAGATGCCATTAAACAATGGAAATTCTCACCTCACACTGTCAATGGTCGAGCGATTGCTCACCGTGTACAAATACCTGTTCGTTTTAGGTTGGATTAATCATGCAACAAATCAGTTACTTACAAGATCAACTTGGCTTAATGACTTGGCCTCTTCTTATCTGTTCAGCATTAACCGCAATGATCATCGCTGAACGAGTCTTCCAAGTCATGCTCAGCATTGGTGTGGGCAAACGTGCCATTCGTCGCGAGTTAAACCAAACCTCACCAACCAACAGCAAAGAGATTGAAGCGCTTGCTCAGTCGATTTCAGGTAAACGCCCGCTCTTGTACAAGGGCGTGTCAATGTTGCTTGCTCACCACTCTTTCTCAAAAGGGTTACGTGAAGATGCCGCTGGGATCTGGCTACAAGAAAAACGCCACCAGCTTCATGCAGGTTTAAGACTGCTTGGTTTGATCGGCGTGATCAGCCCACTCATCGGCTTGCTTGGTACGGTACTTGGTCTTATTGAGATGTTTAAAGGCGTTGCCGCGACAACAGGCAGCATCACGCCTAATGATTTGGCAGACGGTCTTGGATTAGCAATGCGAACCACAGCAGCAGGTTTGATGATTGCGCTTCCTGCTATTTCTGGTGCTCAGCTACTAGGGCTATGGGCAGATCGAGTGCTGGCTCAATTGGAGCATACATTGAACTATGTGAATGTGTGGCTAGAAGGCATGTCGATTCAAACCAATCAGTCTGATGATACTCAAGGTAAGCCTATCAACAAAACCTCTATCGGTGATGTGAGTCAAGCATGATTAAAACGCCCCACTCATCTCACACACAGAGCCTAGCGCCAGACTTAACACCGCTGCTCGACATCATTTTTATCGTGATGGTTTTTCTATTGCTTACGGCATCAGTAAAGCTGGAGTCACTGGAAGTTGAGCTGCCAAGCTCGGATGTCAAAAACGTTTCTGAAGTCCACAAGGATTCGATTAGCGTCAATATTTTAGACCGCGAACCCTACTGGGCAATTAACGGCCAAGAATACATCGACTGGGAAAATTTCAAGATTGCCCTGTTAGAAGAGACTGGTTCAACGGATAAAAAACCGATCATCATTGGCGCAGATAAAGCCGCTAACGTGGAGAACCTAGTGAAGTTGCTTTCATTCCTTCAAGAAAACGGAATACCAGCGACTCAATTGCTCACGGACGATGGCTAGAGCGACACTCAATTTTCACGAGGTTTGGCTTCTGGTTGATAAAACTAAACAAGCAGACTAAGCCTCTCTATCGATTCGAACTCACAATGCGAACGGACTGCTCACTGAGTATCTTCGCGATACAAAAAGAAAATATAAAGAACTTATTATGAACAACTTAAACGTGCTCAATAAATTAAAGACCAAGACACCTCTTCTTTCATTAGCTGCAATCAGCCTGGCACTTAGCGCACCCGCAATGGCCAACGACGCTGAACAACCTCGAATCATCAGTGCTGGCAGTGCCGTTACTGAATTGGTTTTGGCATTAGGTGCCGAAGAGCAGTTAGTCGCGATTGATGTGACCAGCCACTTCCCTCAAGGAGAAAACCTGCCAAAGATTGGTTATCACCGAAACCTGTCTGCGGAAGGCTTACTTGCCCTAGAACCAACCACATTGATTGGCTCGGATGAAATGGGACCAGACAACGCTATCTCTCAATTAAAATCGGCAGGCGTCGATGTAGAGATTGTTAACACTGAAGCAAACGTGGAAGGGCTATTAAAGCGTATCGACCAAATCGCAAAGATCACCCATACCGAAGATCACTCGCAGCAAGTGAAAACCGATGTGAATCAAAAGATCGCAGCACTGAAAGCGAACCAAGTACCAAGCAACGAAGCGAAGAAAGTTCTATTCCTGTTGCTGCATGAAGGTCGCCCTGCCAACGTTGCTGGCGGTGAAACATCACCAAACGCAATCATCGAGTTAGCTGGCGGTATCAACCCTGCCGCTCAGAGCTTAACGTCTTACAAGCCACTTTCAATGGAATCACTCGTTGAGATGCAACCTGATGTCATTTTAGTAAGCGGCCGTAGTTATCAAAAAATGGGCGGCGCAGATGCCATCCTGAAATCACTGCCTATGCTAGCGGCAACGCCTGCAGGTATGAACAAGCAAATCATTACCGTAAATGGCAGTGCTTTGGTTGGCGGGCTTGGCCTAGAAAGCCTCTCTGAAGCAAAGCGTCTAAACGCACTTATCTACCCGCTATAACTCAACCACCCTATTTCTGCTATCGCTAATTCGCTTCCCTCACCAACTGACTCACGCTGTTGTTGAAGGAGGTCGAAGTTAGCGATAGATATTGAGGCCCTTTATGTTGTTACGCTCCGTCCCACTGAAAACGTCGATGTTAGCTCTAGGTGCAACCCTAGCTTTTGTCGCGCTGTACTCGATCACTGTTGGGCCAATGAACATTAGCTTAGCGGACAGCGCCACAAGCTTAATTAAACCAAACAATGACTTAGCACCTCACATCAACTTAGTGATTCAAAAGATCCGCTTACCTAGAACCATCTTGTGCATGCTGATTGGTGCGATCCTCGCCTTGTGTGGTGCAGTGATGCAGGGTTTGTTTCGAAACCCACTTGCAGAACCTGGCATCATAGGTGTGTCTGCGGGCGCAGCATTAGGTGCTGCACTGGCTATCGTTTTGTTCTCTGAGCTATCGCTTCAATACCCTGCTTTCATGAACTTTGCTGCGGTTCCTGTGTTCGCTTTTCTTGGCGGCGCTTTAACCACGCTGCTGGTGTATAAGCTGGGTACAGGTAAATTCGGCACCTCTGTCACCATCATGTTGTTGGCGGGTGTGGCGATCAGTGCGCTCTCTGGCGCAGGTATTGGCTTCTTGAATTTCATTGCTGATGACCAAATGCTGCGCGATCTTTCATTGTGGTCGATGGGTTCATTGGCGGGCGCTAAGTGGTCAGGAATTTTGCTGGCAGCTGTCACGCTCGTTGGCTTGTTTGTTGTTTTCTACCGCCAAGCGATGTCTCTAAATGCTCTATTACTGGGCGAGTCAGAAGCGCAACACCTTGGTATCCCAGTTCAAAAGCTGAAACGAAAGCTGATTCTACTGACGGCTGCGGGCGTTGGTATCACAGTTAGCCTGTCTGGCATGATTGGTTTTATTGGATTGGTTATCCCACATTTAGGTCGCATGTTGGCAGGCCCTGACCACCGAGTTCTGTTGCCACTATCAGCGGTACTAGGCGCACTGCTGCTAACCGCCGCAGACATGTTCTCACGTGTGGTACTTGCTCCGGCTGAACTTCCTGTTGGTATTGTCACTGCGATTATCGGCGCCCCATTCTTCTTATATCTACTATTTCAACAGAAAGGGAGAATCCTTTAATGTTTCCTTCAGCTTTAAAAGCGACCGATATCGAAGTGAAGTTCGGCAGTAAAGTGATATTAGATGGCGTTTCTATTGAGATTGAAGCGGGAAAGGTAACCACACTGCTTGGGCCAAATGGCGCAGGTAAAAGCACGCTGCTTAAAGCTTTGTGCCAAGAGATATCAAGCAACGGCGATATCCAGTATTTTGGACACAGCAAAGACAAGTGGCCTTCTCACAAGTTAGCTAAGCACCTTGCTATGCTTCCTCAACACAGCACCTTGACCTTCCCATTCTTGGCACATGAAGTTGTCGAGCTTGGTGGGATTCCTCTGCAAGAATCCAACAAGAAGCTGACCAGCATTGCTAGCCAAAAAATGGATGTTGCTGATGTGACTCACCTGAGTGAAAGACTTTATCCTTCGCTATCAGGCGGTGAAAAGCAGCGAGTGCACTTGGCTCGAGTGTTAACTCAGCTTCACCACTCTGGTGACCAATGTATTTTGATGCTTGATGAACCAACCTCTGCACTGGATCTTGCCCACCAGCACAACACCTTAAAGATTGCGAGAGAATTAGCCGATAACCACAATGCCGCGGTTATCGTGGTTTTGCATGATCTCAACTTAGCCGCGCAGTATTCCGATCGATTGGTGGTATTGAAAGATGGCAATTTGGTGTGTGATGGCAAGCCTTGGGATGCACTGAAACCTTCGATGATAGAAGATGTGTATGGTTACAAAAGTATCGTAGAAAAACACCCAACCATGAGCTTCCCTCAGGTTCACCCCGCACAATAAGTCCGATTAAGGAGCGACTCGTTTTGAGTATTCGTTCTTGATAACAATGACGTAATCCTAAGCCTCGATTTGTTCGGGGCTTTTTATTGGCTCACAGCCACTATCTCGGCTTAAACTCAATTTTATTAATAACCACAGCAGCAAGCACCAAAACGACTCACCTTGAGCATTTGAGGCTCTAGAAATGAACACTACCCGTTAGGGTTACTTAGCTTTTAACACTGAAGAGTAAAACAAGCCGCGAGCGTAAGCATATAAAAAGAAAGGAAATAACATCATTCAGCATCAATCAACAAGACTGCGACATCGATGTGGGATTGAGAGAAAAACGTACAAGAAGTGAAACTGCAAGCACAAAAAAAGGTTCATCGCGGATTAGCGGGAACTAAAAACAAAAACGGTAGTAAGTG